>JANOTB010000218.1:0-12050 GCA_031416115.1 Gemmatimonadota bacterium | reverse complement strand
ACGAATTCCACATATCCCGGCATCGTCCTGCATGCCGGCGGTAACCTGTTCTCAGCGTTCAGCTTCTTTGCGCAGGGCCGCTCCGAGTGGGAGCTGACGGCGTCGCCGGCTCCGACGATCTGGCAGGCGGGCCTGGACGCGTCGTTCTTGGCGACCGTGGGTGGGGTTGTGGTGGTGGGCGGAGCCGCGGCCTTGGCCTACCGGAGACTGTTCCAGGCTGCGCGCGTGACCAATACACCACCGCCTCACAAGTAATTGCAACAGCGAGACAGCCACGTCCATGAATGCTCGCTCCGCTCGCTTGATTAGGGTGTGTCAGCAGTCGAATGTTCTTCGCGCTCGAAGCGGGCCTCGCGTCCACATCCAGCACGATGCGTTTCACGAGCTGGGTGCTTTTCCGCTCTGAGTCATCTTGTTCAGTGGTTGGCGCTTGAGGACACGCAGTTCACCAACGGCTGCGCTGCCTTGGTCATTCTTCTGCTGTGCCACGTTCGTCTGAGAAGCCGTGTCGCCCACGTCGAGCCTGGCTGTGTAGATTTCTGGACCACCCGAAGGCCACTGGTGGCGCCAACAGCCCTTCCGCGACCTCGACCCGCCACGCATGCTCCGCACCGTCGTCTCCACTGCCGCTCTCGTCGCGTCGTTCACCGCAGCAGCCTTCACGGCGGCTGCCGCCGCGACCGACCCGCGCGCGATTGTCCCGACTCCGGCCGCCGCGGTGCCGTTCGACTCGGGGCATGTAGATGTCGGCGATGGTATCCGGCTCTACTACCACATCCTCGGCGGCACACATCGCGATACCATCGTGTTCGTGCACGGCGGGCCCGGGCTGAGCTCTTCCTACCTGCAGAAGGATCTCGATTTCCTGGCGGTGCGGCATACGGTGGTGCTGTACGATCAACGCGGGTCAGGACGCTCCACGCTGGTGAACGATTCGACGAGGATGTCCGTCGCGCTGCACGTCGCCGACCTCGAAGCCCTGCTGCGTCGCTTCCGTATCGCGCAGGCGAATCTCTACGGACATTCGTGGGGGGCAGGACTCGTCGCCCACTATGTGGCGGCGCATCCGACGTCCGTGCGCAAGGCGATCCTGGGATCGGCCATTCCGCCGCGGCGCGATCCATACATGACGCAGTTCGGCACGAACCTGAACGCGTGGATGGACAGCACCACCCGAAAGACTCTTGGCGATTTTTCGCGCGCGCGGCGCAATGCGGCCGACCCGGTCAGAGCGTGTCGCGCGTATTGGAGTGTGTTCATTCGCGGCTATTTCGCGGATACATCGACGCTTGCCACGATGAAGAGCGACATCTGCGACGATCCACCAGCGTCACTCGCAAATCGGGTGAACGCGTGGACGCTCGGACCGCTCGGCGCATGGGACTGGCGCACGCTGCTGGCTCATGCGAGCGTACCGATTGCCGTCGTGCACGGGTCGGGCGATCCGATCCCGCTGGACGCCGCTAAGGAGTGGGCAGCGTCGATTCCTGGCAGTCGGCTGATCGTACTGGAAGGTGCGGGACACTTCCCGGCGGTCGAGCGACCAAAGGCGATGCTCGAGGCGATCGAGTCGTTTTTCTTCGAGTGACGTGCTGGGCAGCAGCAAGCGGCATGCCGACATGCGCGCCTCGCGGGCGTACGGAGAAGGCCTAGATTCCGTACGTACGTTCATCGCGGAGCGAGTATGGCCACCACGAACGGCCCTGGGGCGCGATGCTCACCGGAACGCAGGGCGTCTCGCCCGGCTACGACCCGCTTGCGTACGCGGTCGCGGAGGCGCACGCGCGAGGGCTGGAGCTGCACGCCTGGATCAACCCCTTTCGCGCGGGGAACACGGCGGACTCGCTGAAGTTCGCCCCGATGCAGCAGTTCGTCGCCCGCCGCGACCTGCTGCGCATCTATGGAACGCAGGTCTGGTTCGATCCAGGCAGGATAGGACTTCCGGCTCTTCGGGGAACTGTGTGGGTGAATTCGGTCGCTGATTGTTGGGGTCAGGCGGTCGTTGTCAGAGCGTAACCGAGGCTTGCGGGGTCGATGACGGCGGGCTGAAGTTCCGGCACGACTTCCCGTCGTCCCGCTCGGCACGAGCTGCGTGATGCGGTCAGCCTGGCGACCACAGTTAAGCACGCCGCCGAGTTCGGCGTGAACGTCGGCGAGGTGAAACTCGATTTTGGCGTTGCCATGAAGCGCTCGCGCGACGTGAGCAACAAGAACTCCAAGGGCGTGGAGTTCCTCTTCAAGAAGAATAAGATCACCTGGATCAAGGGCACGGGCACGCTGGGCGCCGGCAAGACGGTGAAAGTCACCGCCGATGGAAAGTCCGAGACGCACACGGCGACGAAGGGCGTCGTGATCTCGACCGGCTCTCGCGTGAAGGGACTGCCGCGGCGGGGCTCGAGCTCAACAAGACGACCGTGATTTCGTCCGACGAAGCGCTCATCCTCGAGAAGGCGCCGAAGAGCATAGCGATCGTTGGCGCCGGAGCCGTGGGCTGCGAGTTCGCCGACGTGTTCGCCGCGTTCGGCAGCGTCGAAGTGGCGCGCAGCTTCAAGAAGCGCGGCATCGACGTGATGGTGGGCGCAAAGATGACCGCCGCAAAAGTCGGCAAGTCGTCGGTGAAGCTCAGTATCGAAGCCGGCGGCGCGAAGAACGAACTCGAAGTGGATGTCGTGCTCGTCGCGACCGGCCGCACGGCGAACATCGACGGCATCGGCCTCAAGGAAGCCGGCGTCGCGCTCACCGATCGCGGCTTCATCAAGATCAACGAGCGAATGGAGACGAGCGCCAAGGGCGTCTACGCTGTTGGCGACGTGGCCGGCCCGCCGATGCTCGCCCACAAGGGCGAGCGCGAGGGAACGATCGTCGCCGAGGTGATCGCAGGAAAGAAGTTCCACCCGCTCAACTACGGCAACGTACCCAACGCGACGTACTGTCACCCTGAAGTCGCGTCGATCGGGCTTACCGAGGCGCAGGTGAAGGAGAAGAAGACCGACTACAAGGTCGGCACGTTCCCCTTCAGCGCGAACGGACGCGCGCGCACGTCAGGCGAGACCGAGGGCTTCGTCAAGATCATTCGCGATTCCAAGTACGGTGACATCCTCGGCGCGCACATCGTCGGCGCGCACGCCACGGAACTGATCCACGAACTTGCCGTGGCGCGCGAGAACGAGTTCACCGTCGAGGAGATCGACCTGGCAATCCACGCGCATCCGACGCTCAGCGAGGCGGTCGCGGAAGCAGCGCTGGACTCGATGGGGCGGATGATTCACGCGTAGGGGCGGGGGACCTCGACGCCCGTGCGCAATAGTCCGGTACCGTCCCAGCTGCCCCGCCAAGCGGCTTGCCCTGCCGGTTGCTGGGCGACATCGTCCGGGTGGCCGTGCGGTTACGCGCCGGTCACAATGCCGCGTTCACTTTCTTCGGCGGCGCCGCGCGGCTCGGGAGCGCGAGGCGCTGGACGAGATCGGCGAAGCGAGGGTCCGCGCGCAGCGGACCGATGCGAGAGTCCCACGTCAGGTGCACAACAAACATCGAGCGCTCAGCGAGTGCCTTCGCCAGCCACTCGAATGCGTGATCGTTGTCGTCCAGGCTGGCGTACACGAGCGCGATGTCGTACGCCGACACGTAGCCGCGCTTCGCGTCGCCGAGCAGCGACGCGAGCATCTCGCGCGCTTTGCCCTGCTCCCCGTTCTGTGCGAGCGCCTGCGCCAGCGCGGCGCGCGCGAAGGGGAGCGCCGGCGCGAGCGCGACGGCGTCGCGCATGGAGGCGACCGCCTGCGCGCGTTGACCCTTCGCGGCCTCGGCCCACCCCTCGATCACCTCCGCCCAGAAGTTCGGCATCAACCGCTGCGCCTCGGCCGCCTGCGCGATCGCCGCGTCGAATTGATTGTCGAACAGCCGGTGCCACCCGAGGCAGCCGGTGAGCATTGGATTCGCCGGATCCAGCTCCACGGCACGCTTGCTCGCTTCGACCGATTCGCCGCCGCGGCCCATGGCAAGCAGAAAGTGCGCGTAGTCATGATGGACCTGCGCGTTGCTCGGGCTCAACTGCAGCGCGCGGGCGAACTCCTGCTCGGCAGCCGCCCAATCATAGTCGATGTGCGTGTGAACGAGCGCCATGAGCCCGTGCGCTTCGCCGAGGTCGGGGTCCTGTGCCAGGGCGGCCGACGTGGCGCGGCGCATCTGACTGAAGGCCTCGAGCGGGGCAACCTCTCCAAAGAACACGCGGAAGTAATACGCGCGCGCGAGCGCGGCGTAGGCGGCGGCGTTCGTCGGATCGATCTCGACCGCCGTCTGGAACGAGCCGATCGCTTCCTCGAACCGCGCCTGTCCGGCGAGCGACGATCCGCGGAGATACGCCATCTGCGATTCGGGCTTGGCGGTGGCGCGGGCATGTGCCGGCGTGAACCTGCCGCCGACCTCGCGCGCGACGGCGGTTCCCACCTGCCGCTGCAAGTCGAGGATGTCGCCGGCGCGTCCGGTGTAGCTGGCGCTCCACAAACTCTGATCGTCGCGCCCCCGCACGAGATTGGCGGTGATCACCACCTGATCACCCTCGCGCCTGAGCGCGGCCTCCACGAGCACGTCCGCGTTGAGCTCGCGGGCGATCTCGCGCATCGGCTTCTTCATCAGCTTGTACTGCATGACCGACGTTCGCGATATCACCTTGAGGCCGGGGATCCGCGAGAGATCGTTGATCAACGCCTCGGTGAGCCCGTCGGCGACGAATTCCTGCTGCACGTCGCCGGAGATATTCGTGAACGGCAAGACGGCGAGCGTGTTGACACCAGACCCACCGCCCATCAGGCGGCCAATGGAATCGCGCCCCAACCATCCGACAACGGCAAGCAGAACGAGACCGGCCGCGATGCCGGCCGCCGCCACGCGGCGACGACTCCAACGGCCGGCGCGTCTCGGTGACTGGCGCTGGCGCGTACCGCTCGTCGTCGTGACCTGCATCTCGGGCGCCGACAGCGCCTCGACGAGCTCGGAGGCAGTCTGAACGCGGTCGGCGGGAAGGCGGGCGAGCATGAGCGCGAGCGTGTCGGCCAACGCGTCCGGCACCGAGCCGCGAACGTCGCGGATGTCCGGCGCGTCGGACGTGAACCGGCTGGTGATCGTCGCCTGCGGCGTGGCGCCGCGGAAGGGAGGCTCGCCGGCGAGCATCTCGTAGAGCACGCAGCCCAGGCTGTAGATGTCCGAACGTCCATCCACCGCGTCGTCGCCCGCCGCCTGCTCGGGACTCATGTACGCCGGCGTGCCGACGACGAGACCCGTCGCGGTGAGCCGTTCCTGTCCCGGCGCGCTCACCGCGCGCGCGATGCCGAAGTCCGAGACGAGCGGCTGGCCCGCGGCGAGCAGAATGTTCTCCGGCTTGATGTCGCGGTGCACGATGCCATGCCCATGCGCGCACTCGAGCGCCGAGGCCACGGCGTGCACGATCGCGAGTGCGTCACGCACGGGCAGCTGCCGCTCACGCGTGAGGCGCTCGCGCAACGACTCGCCCTCGATGAGCGGCGCGACGTAGAAGAAGCGGCCGTCGCGCGCGCCGGAGTCGTAGAGCGGCAGGATGTGCGGGTGCGTCAGCTTGCTCGCGATCTCGATCTCTCGCTGGAACCGCTCGGCGCTCATCGACTCGGTGAGTTCGCTGTGCAGCAGCTTCACGGCGACGTCGCGCTCGTGCTTGAGATCGCGGGCGCGGAACACGATTGCCGCGCCGCCGCGCCCGATCTCCACGACGAGCTGGTATCGGTCGGCGAACACCGTGCCGATGAGCGGTGAGATGGACATACGGCTACTTGCCCGGCTTGATCGTGACGCGAACGATGCGGTCGGCGGCGGGCCACAGCTGCCCGAACTCGGCGTCGCCGAGCGGACGCACGGGCCTCCGCTCGGGATCGCCCGCATGCGGGGCGCCCTGGCGGAGCCCCTGATTGCGGCCGACGCCCGCCTGCTCGTTCACCTCGGTTCCGGCATCCCAGAGCGTCGTGCGCGAGGTGACGTCGCCCGAGACCGGCCTGCCCGACGCGTCGAAGAGCTCGAGCCCTGAGGGCGGCGTGGCCACCACCGCGTCATTCGCCTGGGCGAGCATCATGGCGAAGGAGAGACGCTCGCCGCGACGAGCACGTAGCGAGAACTCGAAATATTGGCCGGGCTGCAGCATCTTCGAAGCGGTCTTGCGGTCGACGTCACCCTTGGGCATACCGCGGCGGTGGCCTTTCGGCTTGTCGAACACGTCCGCCGCGCGAACGTTGCGCAGGGTGCGGAGGTTGGCGGCGAACGGATCGGTGATGCCGGCTTCGGCGAGGCCCTTCAAACCGATGCCGGCCTCCGGCGCGCCGGGAGTAAAGATCGGGCTGCCGCCGGTGTGCACGGCCCATACGCCTCCGGAGAGCGGTATCGCGACAGACCCGCCGGTGGAGAGCTTGAGCGTTCCGCGATTCGACACGTTCTCGATGCGCACGATGAACGTGGTGCCGCTCGTATCCGCTCCGCCGCTGCTCGGCGCCTGCGCACGCGCCAGCGGAACGGTGCGCCAGAGGCAGGCCGCGAGACAGCCCATCGTGAGTCGTCTCGCGATAGCTGTGACCGGAACGCGCATCAAGCGCTCACCATTTCGTGTAGCGCACCCCGACGATGAGCGGCACCATGTCCCCGTGCCCGCTCGCGCCGGTCGATCGCACGAACCGGCCCTCGACGTAGAACTCGGCGAGGTCGGTCAGGTACCGCGCGCCCACGCCCGCAGCCCACGCGAACGACGGATCGCTGCCGCGATATCTCCCGTTCATGGCTCCGCCGCTCAGCATCAGGTAGGGTATGAGATCGCGATCGAGGTCGGGCATGATCATGACGCCGCCCATGAGACCCAGGCTCCGGTCTGTCTCGGCAGGAAAACCGGCGGGCATGCCGGCGGCCTCTGGCTTCATCTTGTTCCTGCCATATGTACCGACAAGTCGCAAGGCAATGACGTTGCCGGGGAGCGTGACGCCGGCCGACGCTTCGGCGAGCCAGCCCGTGCTCATCGCGGCGCTCGCCGACGGGAATGTCGCGCCGCCACCAGCGCTCGCGAACCATGTGTATTGTGCGCGCGCGGCGAGCGGGAGCGCGGCGATGAACGCAAGCGCCGCACAGCCAGAGAGGAGCGAACGAATGGGAAGAGTCATATGGCTATCGCCGCGCGCCATGATCGCATTCCTGCGGGTTGTCGGCGACGGTGGAAACACCGGGCGACAACGGACGTCTACGATCCGGCGGCGTTCGCGCGGGCACCTGCGCGTACAGTTGCGTGCCCGCGACCAAGCGGCGAAGTGAGGTAACGACGCTACTCAAGGTGCTCGCCGTCTGCTTCACGCGAACGCGCACCGCATGGGCGTCGGCGCGCTCGATCACGCCATCCATGTTCGATACGCGCAACAGCGCCTGCAACGTTCCGGCGTTGCCCGATGCGCCGACCTTCATCACGCCGAGGCCCGGCGTCGAGCCGGTGGCGAGCGCGCCGCCGCTCAGTGGAATCGCCCCGCGAAACGCGGTGAAGACGAGGTCGCCAGCCGGCGAGACGTCGGCGAGGTCGGGCGCCGCCTTGGGGCTCAGCGTGCTCGTGAAACTCACCGTCGTTCGGCGGCCGGACGCGACCTCGAAGACTTCGGCGACGTCCGTCGCCCGATCGGTGATCCAGACGAACCGCCCGCCGGCGGTCATCGTCATGCCGTGGCCGTCGCGAAGACTGCTCACCTGGGTGAGTAGCGGCGTCGGCGCCGGTTTGTTTGGCGCGTTCGTCGCGGCGACGGCGGCGGGCGTGAAGCGATACGCGAAGAAGCCAAGGCCGGCATTCACGACCACGCTGCTTCCGATCTGCATCGCCATCAGTCCGCTGCCGGCGACGGTGGCTTTATCGTACTCGGCGCGAATGCGCATCGGCGTCGTCTTCGGGTCGACGACGAACAACCCGCCTCCGCGCAGCGTCACGTACGCGAGCCGGCTGTCGGCGGTGATTCCGGGAACGATTGGCGCGTTGTCGGGACGGAGGTCCGCCGACTGACAGGGCGCGCCGGAGGGCGTGGTACACGACGCGAGGTCTAGCGATGTGTCGAGCGAGAACTGGTTGGTGGCGTAGTTGGTCGTGATGCGCTCAAGGAGCTTGCCGTTCTGATTCGCGACGAGGATGTATGAATCGTCGGGCGCGGGGGTCGCGGCGTGCGCCTGTCTGCCGCCGTTCGTGCCGACCGACATGCGCAGACACGCGACCGGTATGCGGCTCGCGGCGTCGAGGATGGCGACGTGTCCGCTCGCGACGAACGCGAGAATGGCGTGCGACCCTGTCGAGTTGAACATCAGCATGTGTGCACGCACCGGATTGGCACCGGTAGAGGCGAGGCACATGGCACTCACCTCGCCGCCCAGGTCGATCGTGGCGGGTGCGCCCGTGGAAACGCCGGTCGCGCTTTCAACCACCGCCCTTTGATAGATATACAGCGTGCCGCCGAAGGTCCGGCCCGGGGTGTTGGACTGGTCGATCAACCACACCTCGTAGTCGCGATTGGCGATGGCGGGGGGGGCGGTGACGCCGCCGTCGCAGCCGGCGAGCGCGATCAAGCCGGACCCGAGGGCAGACAGGAGTCTTAGCGAGGTTCTCATGAAATCACCTGGGCGTATGGGCACTACGACGCCGTGCCTGCTTCATACTATATGTTAGCCCGAAATCCGGCGTCGCGGGGAGAACCGCTCCGGCCGGGCTCGGTAGTCAGGCCTGGACGGCCAGCCAACGCCGCGCGTCTTCGGTGTTGGCGAACACCCGGTGGTCGGCGGGGGCGCGCTGCATTTCCCGGTAGAGCACGTTCACGCGCGCCAAGGTCAGGACGACGGTGACGTCGCGACGATGGCGATTCGAACGGGGATGGCAAGACGATCGAGCCGGGAAACAAGGTCGCCGAGGCGGCGCACTCCGGCGCGCGGTGCTCCGGGCGTTCGTGCGCCGGGGCGTGTTCGAGTCGGACGACGCGGACGCGATGCTGGCCTGGCCCCACTCCGGGTTCCCTGTGCACGATACGGTCTGGGTGTGTGCTCGGTGCCGGACGGTGATACCGCCTTTGCGCTCCGGCTCACGCGATACGGAACCACTCCTGTGCGCGGAACCCGGTGGCGCTCGAGCGGCTGACGTATGACACGGAGGCTCCCGGCACTGGGCCGAACTGCTCCGGCGGATCTACGAAGTCGATCCGCTCGCGTGCCCCAGCTACGCTGACCCGATGCGGAATCGTGGCGTCCATCACCGCGCGCGCGGTGATCGACCGGATTCTGACGCACCTGGCGGCACGGCCAGCGCATCGCCCTGCGGCCCGGGGCTACCAGCTCCGCCGGCCGCCAACCAACGCCGCCGCCGTAGCCCCCCACCCGGCCGACGTTCCGCCCCATCCCGCCACCGCCGCAGGCGACGGGGGTGCGTGGGCGGCGCGAGGGTCCCCGTCGTGACGTGCAGCTGTGACGTGCAGCCGCGGGAATCCGGCGTCTCCCGGCCCGACCACCGGTCAGGACACACGCCGCGCCCGGTCACACCGCGCTCCGGCTCCCCGCCCGACCGAGACCCCTGGTGCCGATGGGCACCCCGAGCACGCGATAGAGCACGCGATACCCCCGGACCCGCCATTGAAAGTCCGTAACGCAGCATAGGAATTTCAATCGGGGTCGGTCGAGTAGACCACCCGATCGCCGACGGCACGAGCCCCGACGGACGGGTTGCGGCGTGACCTCCGCCCCGCTGGCGCGGCTCGCGGGCCCTCGGCTGCGCGGTCCCGGTGGGGCCCGTGGCCGGCGGCGACTGATGTGACGCCGCGGTGGGACCATCGCGCACACCGCACGTCCCCGCGCGTGGTCGGGGCGTCGGGGCGATGCTCAGGCCGTGCGGTGGGCCACGCGCGGGGCGCGGGTGTCTGGGTCCCGGAGGACGATCGCGCCTTCGCCACCCGGCCCGCACCCGGCTCGCGCGGTACTGCGCCCGCAATCCCGTCGGCCACGGCGGTGCCGCCGCCGATCGTCCCCGCGGCACGACTCGCGCCCCCCGAGGCCAGCCGCCGGTGGGCGGCGCTCCTGCAGCGCTCCTGCAGCGCTCCGGCAGCAGATCTTTGAAGTCGATCCCCTCGCGTGCCCTTCCTGCCATAGCCCCATGCGCATCGTCGCCTGCATCACGCAGGCGTCGGTGACGGACCGGATCCTCACGCACCTCCGCACGGGCGCGTCCACGGCCGCGCCCGGCGGCGCGCGGAGTCCTCCCTCGACCCGGCGACCGTCCGGACCGGGCGCCACGCGCCGCGCGACGGCAGCCTCCCGCGCGCCCTGGGTATCGCCCCGACGCCCCGACCACGCGTGGACGTTCGGTGTGCGCGGGATCCCCGCTGGGGCGGAGTGTCACTCGCCTCCCGCCCCGTCCGGCGGCGCTCACCAGGACGTCGATCACGCCATAGACTCAGGTGACCCCGATTGAAATTCCTATCCGGCGGCACGCCGAGAGTTCGCCTCAACATTCGGATTCGGAGCATTGGCCCTCGCCGGCCTTCGGCTGCCTGAATGGCTGAGAGCCATGAGCGAGTATCGTGCTGATCATCTCGTCACCGCATCGCGCCGAACACCGCCGGGCGCGCCGCGATGATCGTCCGGTCCGTCTCCGCGTCGGACGTCGTCGCCTCGTTATCGAGTTCGAAGCTCCCGCCGAGGATGATCCCGTCCTCGCGGGGCACCATGTAATGTTGACCGACTCGTGTGGGGTAGCGAAAGCCGTATCGATAGCAGTATCGTACTACGGTCATCAGGAGGCCCCATGTCCGTCGTCACCGTCTCGCCCAAGTTCCAAGTCGTCATCCCGCGGCACATCCGTGAGGCCCTCAAGCTCCAGCCCGGACAGAAGATCCAGGCGTTCGAGTACGATGGTCGCGTGGAGTTCATTCCCGTCCGGTCGGCCAAGTCGCTGCGCGGGTTTCTCCGCGGGATCGACACGGCGGTGCCGCGCCAGCGGGACCGGAAGTGAACGTCGTCGATTCGTCTGGGTGGCTGGAGTATTTTGCGGAGGGCCCGTCCGCCGGCTTCTTCGCGTCAGCGATCGAGAAGACGGACGAGCTCATCGTGCCGACACTCAGCCTCTATGAAGTGTTCAAGCGCGTGCTGCAGCAACGCGACGAAGGCGCGGCGCTGAACGCCGTCGCGCTCATGCAGCAGGCCACGGTGGTGGATCTGTCGGCGCCGCTCGCGCTATCGGCCGCTGCCCTCGGCGCGCAGCTCAAGCTGCCGCTCGCGGACAGCGTGATCTACGCGACCGCGCGGGCGTACGAGGCGACGCTCTGGACGCAGGATGCTGACTTCGAAGGGCTCCCCCACGTTCGCTTCCGTGCGGTCGCGCCCCGCAAGTAGCGGTCTAACGAAGGTTGGTGTGCAGATGGCCGCGCTGGGGTAGCGGTTGGGCGGCCACAGCACAACTTGACGGTTGAGGCTCCGGAGAAAAACCCCGCGGCGCCATTCGCGGGTGTCGATGTGGAGAAAGCGATCGCCACGAATGTCCTCTGCTCGACGATCAGCATCGCGGCAATGGTTGCAGCGCCTTCAACTTCGCGCCGTTGAATCCGTCGTGGACGTATTCTACATCCGCATTGGGCCGTCAGGCGCGTCAGCCGTAGTGATAGCGGGCTTGGAGGAACTCAATCCGATCGCTGAAGATCTCGTACACCAAGCGATCGGCCTCATTGATGCGCCGCGACCAGACGTTGCCGCCGAAATACTTGAGGTGTTCCGGCTTCCCAATGCCGCCGGTTGGATCACGGAGCGCTGCCTCCATCAGGTCCAGCACCCGCAGCGCAGTCTTCCGATTGGTGTCCACCCAGTAGCGCAGATCGTCGAGACACTCGTCCTGAATGACCGCGTAGCGTGCGCGCTTGGTGCGCATGCTCAGGGGGTCAAGCCGAGCTCTCGACGGAGCGACGCCAAGTCGGTCGTTTTCTTTCGGCCGCGACGGGCACGCGTGAGGGCGGCGAGCAGGCGCACGGCGTTCTCGGGCGACCGGAGGAGGT
>JANOTB010000217.1:0-4240 GCA_031416115.1 Gemmatimonadota bacterium | reverse complement strand
GCCGCTGTACATGTCGATGTACATTGGGAACATGGCCAAACGATACTCCATTGCCGAGGCGCGGTCAAACCTCCCCACGATTGTCGATCAAGTGGAAGCCGGTCAGGAGATCGAGCTCACGCGACGCGGTAAGGCGGTGGCCGTCGTCGTCTCACTGCGGGAACTCGCGCGGCTTCGCGGCGAGCGGGTGCCATTCGGGGACGCGTATCAGCGATTCCTGAGCACGCATGTGCTGCACGATGTGGGACTTGACGATGGGTGCTTCGCCGCGGCGCGAAACACCGAGACCGGGCGCAAGGTGACGCTGTGACGGTGCGATATCTCTTGGACACCAGCATTGTGTCCTCGCCGATATCGAAAGTGCCGATCCCGGCGATCGTGAAGCAGCTGGAATCCAACGGCCACGAATGCGCCATCGCGGCCCCCGTGTGGCATGAACTGACGTACAGATGTCACCGACTGCCTCGGGGGAAACGCCGGACCGCCCTCGAGACCTACCTGCAGGACGTCGTCCTCGCGTCCTTTCCCGTGCTGGCGTATGACGAGGCGGCGGCGCGTTGGCACGGCCACGAGCGTGCTCGCCTGGAGGGACTCGGGCGACCGGCACCCTATGTGGACGGGCAGATTGCGGCCATCGCCCGGGTGAATGAGCTCGTCCTCGTCACGGTCAACGTGAAGGACTTCGCCGGGTTCAATGACGTCGCGGTGGAGAACTGGAGCAAGCGACGCGGTTAGCGTGCTGCTGCTTGTCCGCCCACCTGCTTCGCTGACGCGGCCATCTGCACCAACTGCCGTTACACGCCGGGCGCGACTTCATCCGGATCCCACGCGCGTCGCCCATGACGAATCGTGAGGATCACCACTTGGTTCGCGTCGATCCGGTAGATAATTCGATACGGATAGTGGAACACTTGCCGGTGCGTTGCCTTCCCGATTTCGGGCACCACGCGGCCTCGCTTCGCGAACCGGTCGAGCGCTGCGACGCGCTCCAGCAACTCTTCTACCCATGCCGACGCCGCCCGGGGTCGGTCCAGCGCGATATAGTCGACGGCCTCCAACGCACGCTGCTCGGCAAGAGGCGACCAGATGACTTTCACCGGCGAAGACGGGCGCGCAACTTCTTGGCCACGCTCGCGTGACTGACCCCCTTACCTGCGGCGACCTGATCCTCGGCCTGCCGCACGTCACGGAGCAGCGCAATCTCGTCCATGAGCGACTCATAGGAGTCGACGTCCAAGAGCACCGCGGCGCTGCGGCCATGCTGCGTCAGGATCATCGGCTCTCCGGTGTCCCGGACCTGCTCGATGAACTGCGCCGCGTTGGCGCGAAACTCCGTGACGGGCTGTATGTCACGAGAAGGCTTGAGTTTGGACACGCGGGCTCCAGAGTGCAGGGTCAGTACGGAATAACGTACCGAGCCACCTTCCTACGCGCAAGCGTTCGTCGTGGGCATAACGTCGAGTTGTGCTGTGGCCGATCAAATAGAATGCGGTGGCGAAGCCACCGCTACCGAAGCCCGGCCAGCAGCACCAACCCTCGTTAGGCAGCATTCGGCTGGATCGCCCTACTTTCGACGATGCCCGACGAACGTCATGAATGGCGGATTGCCAGGTGCGCTCGTGAGTTGGGGACTTCCGTAGCCGACTACCCGCCCTGACAGCACACTGTCGATGACGGCAAGACTCGAACGGTAGATGCCGTCTGGGCGAACGAAGGCGTACACATCATCCGCGTGGAGGTAGAAGAGCACGAACATCTGCTCATCCCGAGAGCCTTGCTCAACAAGCAACTCGCCGCGCTCGCCGGTGAGAGTGAGGGTGCCACGCTGTGCCTTCTTCTCCCCTGAGACCGCCACTGTCTCCACGGTGACGTCGAAAGTCCCATGCGGCTGTGGTCGCGGCGATGGAGCCGCCAAGAAGGGAAGTGCGAGCATGTGGGCGGTCTCCTCGATCGTGCTGGACCACTCCCGATTGGTCATCAGTGAGATGGCCACGCGCTCCTCCGGGAAGATGCCCACGACGGTACGGCTTCCCTCCATCGATCCCGCGTGCTCGAGCACGCGGCGCCCATCGACGTCTCGACCGTTGCGCCACCCCAGACCAACGCCCGTCTCGCCTCCAGACTGCAGTCGCTGGCTCGTCCACATCAATGACACCGTTGCAGAATCGAGGAAGCCGTTGAAATACCCGGCGGCCAGGCGAAGCAAGTCTGTTGGAGTGCTGGTCAGCCCCCCACCGGCCCATTTGTAGCTCGGGTCCTCCGGCTGCTGGATCCGCACCAGCGCTCCGTCACGCCATGAATAGAAGGTCGCCAGTTCGGCGGCCGGTCGAGCCCGCACGTCAGGGCCGGTGGAGCGCATGCCGAGGGGCCCGAAGACCGCCCTCTGCATATACTCGAGGAAAGGCTCTTTCGCGGCGCCTTCGATGACAGCTGAGAGGAGCGTGAACCCGTGCGTCGAATAACGATACCGCGTGTTCGGCTCTGCGATGAGATCCACATGCGCGAACACGCCCAGCGCGTCGACTACCGACACGTAGAAGCGCCGTTCGAGAGAGTCCGCATTCGAGTAGTGCGGCACGCCTGACAGGTGTCCGGCAAGTTGACGGGCCGTGACTGGCCACGCTTTTGCGGGATACGAGAGGACATACTCTTGAACGGGTACATCCAGGCGCAGGCGGCCCTCTTGAACCAGCCGCCCGAGTGCCGTTGCGGTGATCACCTTGCCGACCGAGGCCGTCCGGAACCGCGTGTCTTGGGTGACTGGTGTCCGATCCTCGATGTCCGCGTAACCGAAGCCTTCCGCAAATACCACTCGACCCTGTCGGCTGATAGCGATGGATAGCCCAGGCAGGGGCGCCATGGCACGGAGCTCGCTCGCCATCTGCCGCACGAGTCGGGACGCCAACTCGTCGGGGCTCTGCCCCGCGAGCGGAAGGGCGTGCGCACTGAGGAATAACGCGAGCAGAGTCCTGCGTTCCTTGCGGAGCATGAGGCCTCGAATCAGGCGGGGATACCGAGTGGAGCGGGGCGTGAGTTTCAGTACTCGCTTGATCCCGGCGAGCGGAGACGCGATGGCTCAGCCGCCACCTCTTCCACCGTCAAGCGCGTTCGATCGAGAATTCACGTCGCACGCGCAGGAAGGTGCCGCACGCAATCGCCGGCAGGATCACCGCAGTGAGCGCCACCTCGTGCCACACCGGTGCTCCACTGCTATCCACCGCAAGGGTGATCGCGCTGAGCGGGATGCAGAGCACACCGAGAGCGATCGCCGATGCGCTCCCCGAGTTGCCACCGACGCGCTTCAGTGTGTAGCCGGCGCCAATTCCGGTGATGACGCACGTGAGGAGCCACCAGGAATACACAACGTACGGAGATTGTCCAAAGGCGAGGACGCCATCGATGTACTCACCCCCGCTCGCGAGGGCAGCACTCCATCCCGCCAACGAGAACGACAAAGGAACGAGGATTGCGACCGCCACGAGACCGGCCATCACGTTGATGACGAATCGCAACGGGCCCGCTGCACCGTCGGCGCGAAGCGCCAGGATCGTCAACGGAACGAGCGACCGCGTCACTTGTGACAAGTACCATCGGTCGGCTGCCCGAACGCTCTGTTGCGAGGCTACAAGATGATACTCCTCAGCCAAGTCGCCGAGCATCGCCTCGCGTTGCGCTCGATCCGGAAGGAAGGCTGCAGCGAGCAGTTCTGCCCCTCTCGGTGGTCGGTGCCAGCTCATGCGGTGCTCCATGTTGGAATGCCCTTCCAAAGCGCGTTCTTGACGTTGCGGGCGTCGCGAATCACGCGCGAACCTAATGCAGTGGTGCGAAAGCAGCGCTTGGCGCGACCACCACGCACGGCAGCTGGCTCCGACATCGTCGACACCACGAGGCCTTTGTTCTCGATCCGCTGGAGCGTCGTGTAGATCGCGCCCAGCGCATGGTCGCGACCCGTGCGAGCGGCCAGCTCTCGGCGGACACTGGTACCGTACGCCTCACCTTCGAACCGGGCAACGGTCAGCAGTACGGCAAGTTCTAGTTCGCCCACAGTCGGTAGTGTCATATATGTCTATAATGTAGAACATATGACCGCGGCGCAAGGGGGCATTGTCGCAGCGCTGAGCATCTGGGAAGACGCAGATCCAGCTAGGGCATGCAGAGCGTGTCTGCATAACGTCTAGTTGTGCTGTGGCCGCTTTCATAAAACGCAGGTGGGCGGCCGCGCTGTACCGAAAGGTACGAC
>JANOTB010000216.1:0-4888 GCA_031416115.1 Gemmatimonadota bacterium | reverse complement strand
GCGTACGCCCGACCGCGGCACGATCTCCGTGCTCGGCCTCGACCCGCAGCGCGACTCCGCGGCACTCCGCGTACGGATCGGCGTGCAACATCAGGAGGCGCACCTGCAGAAGCGCATCAAGGTCTGGGAGGCGGTGGACCTCTGGGCCTCGCTCTACTCGTGCGCCGTGGACATCGATGCCCTGCTCGAGCGCCTCGGCCTCGCGCCCAAGCGCAACGCCTGGTTCATGACCCTCTCGGGTGGGCAGAAACAGCGGCTGTTCATCGCCCTCGCGCTCATCCACGAACCCGAGCTCGTCTTCCTCGACGAACTCACGACCGGGCTCGATCCGCAGGCGCGCCGCGCGATCTGGGGACTCATCACCGGGATCCGCGATCGCGGCACGACGGTCTTCCTCACCACGCATCTCATGGAAGAAGCAGAGCGGCTCTGCGATCGCGTGGCGATCATCGAGCATGGGCGGATCATCGAGGTGGGGACGCCGGCCGAGCTTGTGCGCAAGCACTGCCCCGAGCGCACCGTGATCTACACCAACGACGAGACGGGTGTGACCGAGACGCTGCGCGGTGCGGGCGACGACTTCGTGACCGACGTGATCAACGGCATCGCGCGCGCCGGCACTCGCGTACGCGGTTTCCGCACCGAGGCGCCCACCCTCGAGGACGTCTTCCTCAAGCTCACCGGCCACCAGGTGAGGGACTGACGCGTGCTCAAGGGACTCTGGAAGCTCAGCTGGATCGAGACGAAGGTCTTCATCCGCGAACCGATGGGCGTGGTGGGGAGCCTCGTGGTGCCGGTCTTCATCTTCGTGATCTTCGGGCGCATGTTCGGCGCTTCGGCGCGCGTGGGGTCGTTCAACGCGGCCATCCTCGCGGCGCTGCTCATTGCCGTGGGTGCGGTGCAGTCGCTCATCGCGATCATCGCGATCTACCGCGAGGGCGGGATCCTCAAGCGGTTGCGTGCGACCCCGCTCTCACCGGCGACGATCCTCAGTGCGCATGTGTTGGTGAAGCTCCTCTTCACGGTCGTGAGCCTTGCGCTGCTGGTGCTGGCGGGTCGGCGGGTATTCCCCGGCGCAATGGACGTGAACCTCGTGAGCTTCACAGCGGCGCTGCTGCTCGGCACGCTCAGCATCCTCACGCTCGGCTTCGTGCTCGCAAGCCTCGTACCCACGGCGCGGTTCGCGCAGCCACTCGGAGCGGTGATCCTGTATCCGATGCTCGCATTCTCGGGACTCTTCTTCCCTCTGTCGGAGCTGCCGGCGTGGCTCCGTGGCGTGGCGTACCTGTTGCCGACGACGCACGCGGTGGCACTGTTGCAGGGAGTGTGGGACGGCTCGGGTTGGGTGGCACACTGGACGGACGCGGCCATGCTGCTCGTGCTCGGTGCGGCGTTCACACTGCTCTCCACGAAGGTCTTTCGCTGGGAGTGATATGCGGCATGCCGACCCTGCCTCGCCTTCGATCGCGTGCTCCTGCTCGAGGCCGACAGCGCCACCTCCGCCGGCGTGAGCATCGGCGACATCGACCGCGACGGTGATCTCGACCTGGTCCTCGCAAAGGGCCGCCATTGGCCGCTGCAGGACATGGTGCTCCGCAACGACGGCCGAGGGAACTTCACGGCCGCACCGTTGCGCGAGCAGCCTGATCGTACGTACTCGGCCGCACTCGCCGCACTCGCCGCACTCGCCGCACTCGCCGCACTCGCCGACCTCGCCGGCGATGGCGATCTCGACATCGTCCCGAGCAACGACCGCCCTGACGAGAAGCTCGTCTACCTCCGCAGTCGGCTACGATCATCGTCGCGGCGGATCTCGATCGTGATGGCGCGGTCGATCTCTTCGTGCCGCATCGCGACGGCGGGCGGAATCTCGTCTTATCGACGGCGACGGTCTCATGGACATCTTCGTCGGCGATGTGAATGCTGGCCTCTTCGTCTACGCTGGGACCGGCGGCCGCGCGTTCGCCGGACCGATGGCGCTGAGCGCAGGCAAGGTCACGCCGGGTGCCGTCGCCGTCGCCGACCTGGATCGCGATGGCCTGCTCGACCTTGTGGTCGGCAATGATCAACGCCCCGGCGCGATCCTGTTCAATCAGGGCACGGGGACGCAACTGCGCTTCGTCACCGCCCCGTGGAACCACGGAGCGGGTTCCGTCTACGCGATCGTCATCGGTGATCTCGACGGCGATGGCTGGCCCGATATCGCTGCGGCGCGGTCCGATGCGCGGAACGCGCTCTGTTTCAGTGGTGCGAGCGCGCGGAAGACGCCGTCAGTCACGCACGACTGCACTGCACTTGATCTCGACCCGTGCCGCAGGACGAGGCAGCGCCGTGACGGCGAGCGTCGCCCGCGCGGGAGGCGCCGTGCGGAAGAACTCGATGTACGCGCCGTTCATGGCCGCATAGTCCGCCATGTCGACCAAGAAGACCGTGCACTCCGTGACCTGGGCCATGGTGGCCCCTGCGGCCTGCAACAGCGTGCGGATGTTCTCGAGCGTCTGTCGCGTCTGCGCGCCGACCCCACCCGAGATGATCTCCTGCGTGCCGGGTGTGATTCCCGTCATGCCAGACACGAACACCTGACCGCCCGCGCGGATCGCCTCCGAGTACGCCGGCACCAACGGCGCGATGCCAGGCACAGTCACGACCGTGCGCCCGCTCGCTGTCGCACCGGCCGATGCCGATCCCGCCGTGCGCGCCGGCAGCACGATCGGCTCGAACCACTTGGGCGCGATGAAGCGCGTCGCCGGAGAGGCGGTCGCGACTTCCTGTTGGAATAGCCGCCGGTCGGCGAGCACCGCCGCCGACGGATTGGGATCGCCGTACGCATCCGCGTGACTAGGGAAGACGACGGCGGGATTTCCGAGCGCACGCATCAGTCGTCCCGTGAAGTCGTGGATCTCCAGACGCTGATTGTTGGAGCCGACGAGTGCGATGTCGGGACGCAGTCCTTCCATCTCGCGTTCGATGTAGTTCATCGATCCCATGACGAGCACCTCGTGCCCCGCCATCCGCACCAGGTACGCGAGGTTGCCCCCTTCCTGGTAGTCGTTGCGCTTGAGTGGCGCCCGCAGGCCGCGCGGCGCCTTGCCCGCGATGCCGCGACCGTTGTTGTAGTAGCGCTTGTCGTCGAGCGCGCTGTGGATGTTCGGGATCACGCGCACGGAGAAGTCGCCGAACTCGTAGTCCTCGCCGCCGATCACGGTGATCAGCGATGAATCCGGGACGTCGTACGCGCGCGCGAGATTCGCGGCGGTCTCATGACCGATGATCACGGCTCCGGTGCGGCGCGAGATGTACCCTGCGTCGAGCGCATGGTCCGAGTGTCCGTGCGTGATCAGGATGTAGTCGGCCCGCAGGACGCGTTCCGTGATGAACGCGGTGTCGGGAAGGTAGAGTCCGGCGGGCGCGACGTCGCTGCCACCGGGACGCCAGCGACGGAACTGTGTGAGGAACGGGTCGACCAGCACCACGCGGCGACCGTCGGTGATCTCCCAGCCGGCGTTGCCGAGGTAGGTGAGGCGGATCTCGCCTTGCTTGAGGGCGGCGGGCGCGGCTGACGGCGTCTGCGCTTCGCTGCGCGCGCTCACGGTGAAGACCAGGGCGATCGAGACGAACAGTCCGAGAGTCAGGCGAGATAGACGCCGCATGGATGCTCCGAAGATGGTCCGTGGATACTACGTCGCATGCCACTGGGCTGCAGTCCCGCTCACCGCCCGCCGAACGGCATCCAATAGCTCACCTTGACCGACAGGAAGTTGTCGCCCCGCGCCCGCGTGGTGTTCCGAAGATCACCCACCCGCACCGGATCGCCGAGCGTCTCCGCCGCGCGCCGGTTCTGCTGCCAAACGAAGAACAACGTGCTGCCGGGATTCCATTCCCACCGCAGCACGACGTTCGTCCGCAACGACAGCACGTTGAAGTCGGGGTCGGAGAGCGTGAACGCATTGCCGCCACCAGTGACAGCGTAGGAGCCGCCGCTCGCCACGATGCTCGTCCCGTCGGTGCCGAAGGTGCGCAGCGCATTCGCCCGCGGCGCGCGCAGTTCACCGAAGTCACGGAAGTGCCCGCTCGCCACGAACGGTTCGGCATACCCTTCCAATGTGAGCGCCGGCGAGAAGGCGTAGTTGAGTCGCGTCTTGAGCGAGATCGTCACGCGGTCCACGAAAGCGAACACGTACCGACGCCCGTACGTCGCGATCGAGGCGCCGTTGGCGATGCTCTTCACGTACTGGCGGGCGTCGGTGCTGCGCGAAAAGGTCGGGTCGAGCGACGCCTGCCACCGCGGCGTGGGCCGGAACGTGATGCCACCGCCGAACGAGACGCGGGAGCCTCCCAGGTCGTCGTGGCCCACGTTGGTGGTCACCCGGTAGAAGGTCTTCCCGCCGAACGGACTGTTGAGGCGGACCTCTTGGCTCGTCGTGCGCGCCGTGGTCATCAGCGGGCCTCCGCGCGTGAGCGCGTCGTCGAGCGTCGAGAGATCGGCGCGCGCGCTGAGGTTGAGCGACCAGAGGTTCTTGAGCGTGAGCGCACTCGAGAGGCTCCACTCATGATTCGTGCGGTCACCCCCATAGTTGAACGCGCCCTTCGTCATCAGGCCGACGCGCCAGTTCTGGAAGTACGGGCCCGGCTGCGTCTCGCGCAGTTGGATGTCCGCGTTGTAGTCGACGTCGTCGGCCGACTGCAGGCGACCCACGTCGTTCACCTCGTAGCCAGGCGATTCGGTGTTCACCTGGATGCCCCAGAGGATATGATCGCCCGCGTCCTTGTCGGCGCGGAGCGATGCCGTGAGCCCCGAGAGCGATCGCCGCGACGTGTCGTAGCCGAGGTAGTCGGCGTCGGGCCGCTGAAAGAAGTGCGCGCTCGACCGCTGCACCCGCGCCATCGC
>JANOTB010000215.1:0-1910 GCA_031416115.1 Gemmatimonadota bacterium | reverse complement strand
GACGTTAGCCAGACATGAAGGGCTCAGTACGAGAAGGCGAGCCGACCGAGCTTCCGAGCAGACCGCGCGTCGCGCGATACGCGCGGGCGCCCACGCTAGCCCGCGCAACAGGACAGTTGAGAGACGTCCTTCGTGAACGTCTGCGCCGCCAGCTTGAGCCCCTCGACCATGGTGAGATACGGAAAGAGCTGGTCGGCGAGCTCGTGCACAGTCATTCGGGCTCGGATCGCGAGAGCGGCTGTCTGAATGATCTCCCCCGCGTGTGACGAAATCACCTGCGCGCCGAGCAGCCGACCGGTGCCGGCCTCGGCCACGAGCTTGATCGCTCCACGCGTGTTGAAGTTGACCAGCGCACGGGGCACATGTTCGAGCGAGAGCGTCCTGCTATCTGTCTCGACGCCGCACAGTCGCGCCGCGTCCTCCGAGAGGCCCACGGTGGCGACCTGTGGGTCTGTGAAGATCACGGCCGGCATGCTCGACAGATTCAGCGTGCGCTGGCCGCCCATCAGGTTCACTGCCGCGCGCGTGCCTGCGGCCGCGGCGACGTAGACGAACTGCGGCTGCGTCGTGCAATCTCCGACCGCGTAAACGTGCGGGATGCTCGTGCGCATCTGGTCGTCGACCACGATCGCCCCGCGCTCGTCTGTGACGAGCCCGAGTCGCTCGAGACCGAGGTTGGTGGTGTTCGGTGAGCGACCAGTCGCGACGAGGAGATGCTCCGCCTCAACGGATCCCGCGTTCGTCTCAATCCTGAACCACCCGTCGCGAACTGATACTTGGCGGACCGAGGTCTGGATGCGGACGTCGATTCCCTCGGCGCGGAAGGCCGTCGTCAACTCCTCGCCGAGGACGGGATCCTCGCGGAAGAGGAGTGTGCTCCGGGCCAAGACCGTCACCTGACTGCCGAGCCGAGCGAACGCTTGCGCCATTTCGACCGCGACCACCGAGGAGCCGATCACGGCGAGACGCGCGGGGATGACGTCACTGGCCAGCGCGTCAGTCGAGCTCCAGAACGGCGTCTCGCTGAGCCCTGGAATCGGCGGGACCGCCGGACTCGCGCCAGTCGCGATCACGCAACGATCAAAGTGGACGACCTGTGATCCGCCGTCCGCGAGCGCGACGGAAAGCGAAGCTGCATCCCGAAAGACCGCCGTACCATGCACCACCGCGATGGACGCGTTCTCGGCGAGGATGTTCTCATATTTGGCATGCCGCAGCTCGTCTACACGTGCCTGCTGCTGGCGGAGCAGCAGTGGGCGCCGCACGGTCGGTGCGGTCGCGCTGAGGCCGATGTCGAACGGACTGCTCCGGCGAAGATGCGCGACGTGCGCCGCGCGGATGAAGATCTTTGAGGGGACACACCCGATGTTGACACAGGTTCCGCCGATGACCCCTCGCTCAATGAGGGTGACCTGCGCGCCGAGTTCCGCCGCCTTGAGCGCGGCAGCCATCGCGCCGCCGCCGCTGCCGATGACCGCCACGCGGACCGGCCTTCCGGCGCGCTCCGTAGTCACGTCCCCGTTTGTTGGGACCGCGGGCGACGAGGTCGCGTCACAACAGGACGCGAGCGCCGACTGGTCAACGGCTTTCATCGAGATCCGTTCACGGCGGGCCTAGCGGGCTTGACGGTCGACGGGTACCCCGCATCGGTCGTCGCCTTGATCAACGCTTCGGCGTCGGTCTTCGTGTCATCGAACGTCACGACGGCTTCGAGCCTCTCGTAGCTCACCGTCACGTCCGTCACGCCGGGCACCCTCTTCAGCGCCGCCTTGATCGTGATCGGACAGGTGGCGCAGGTCATGCCGGGAACCGAAAGCGTAATCGTCCTAGGCGTGACCCAGGCGGCAGTTACCAGGTCCATCAGGCCAATGGCGGCGGAACGAACGAAGTGCATGGAGTTCTCCATTCAG
>JANOTB010000214.1:0-2122 GCA_031416115.1 Gemmatimonadota bacterium | reverse complement strand
GTGGTCTCGGCGACGTTCGAACGGCACTTGCCCAACGTGCTCGCGACGGTGGCGGAGTTCGACTATCCGCAGCCGTTGGTGGATATCGACAAGTTGAGTGCGTATGCGCTGGCGCAGTATCAGCGGTTCGCAGGTGCGGCGGGCTTGGGTGGCGAGACACTCGGTGAGGCGGAGTACGATCAAGCGGATGATCGGTGATGGTCGAGCTCTCCCAAGCGCTCGTCTATTTCATCGTCTTCATCTTCTCGACCACGCTCCACGAAGCCGCGCATGCGTGGGCCGCGCTCCGCGGTGGTGATCGCACCGCGTACGACGGCGGACAGGTCTCACTCGACCCTCTGCCACACATGCGGCGCGAGCCGTTCGGCATGGTCGTACTCCCGCTCCTGAGCGCGCTGCTCACGGGCTGGCCGATGGGGTTCGCGAGCGCGCCCTACAACATGAACTGGGCGCGCACACATCCACGGCGTGCGGCCTGGATGGCGCTCGCCGGGCCGGGGGCGAACTTGGCGCTGGCGCTCCTTGCTGCGATCGCACTGCGTGGCGGCGAGGTGACCGGGGTGTTCTTTGCGCCTGAATCGGTCCGCTTCGGCGACCTCGCGGGCAGCGATGCCGGTGCGACCTGGTTCGCAGTCGGTCGGTTACTGAGCGTCGTCTTCTCCATGAACATGCTGCTGATGCTCTTCAACCTGCTGCCCTTCCCACCGCTCGACGGCAGCGCGGCGATCACGCTGTTCATGGACCGCGGGACGACGTCCAAGTATCAGGAGTTCATCTGGAGCACGCCGGCGATCGGGTTCCTGGGGATATTCATTGCGTGGCAGCTGTTTGATTTTGCGTTCCAGCCGGTGTTCTTCTTTGCGGTGAACCTGATCTATGCGGGCGCGTCGTACGGGTAGGAGTCGTGGGCCGACCTAAGGCGCACAGCGGGTACGCCTTGCGACGAATGCGACGAAGCCGCCAACGGCATCGCGCGCGCGACCTCGCAGCAGGTCGTCCGACTCCCGCACCACGCGCGCCTCCGCTCCGAGCGGCGTGAGCGCCATCACGAGCGTGTCGCCATCCGTGCGCACGATGCGCAACGACGTCTGGATCGAGTCCACCCGCGCGGTGGTCGCTGCGCGCCAGCATCCTGTGACGCTCATGCTCGCTCCGACGCTCTCAACGAAACGGTCCACCATCACGGCGCTGACAGAGTTCGGACTGTCGAGCACGCGCTCCGACTGGATACTCGGCGTCGCGGTGATCGCTCGCTGCACCGACTTTGCGCGTGCTTCGCGCTCAGGCACGCCTGCGGTCGCACCGAGCATCTCCTTCGACTCTGCAGCAGGGCGCGTGACCACGCCACTTGCCGTGCCTCCCGCGACGCCACGTGTGATAGCCGCAGCTGACTCCTGCCGGACGAGCGCACTCGCGGCTGATGGCGGAGCGATCGGCAACTCGGCGATCGACGCGTCGCGCCGCGCGAGATCAGTGTCACTCTCTTTCGCTGCAACGCCCTGACGAGCTTCGCGCGAATCACTCGGCGATACCGTCGCGGTCGATGTGATTCCCCGACTTACCGACGGCGCGAGCATCGTCGCCGTTCGATCAACGCCGAGGTACCCCACACCCGCAACGAGCACGACCCCCGCCGCAACCCTCAGCCACGTCGGCATGCGTCGCGTCGTGAACCGGAGCGAGGGCACACGCGACCCGACGAGCATCGGCGCAGACACACCCGCCGCACTCCCCCCGCGCGGGATCACATCCCCCGCCACCACGTCCAGCGCACCCAGTATCCGCGTGCTCGCCGCCACCAGCCCGCGCGCCTCCGCAGCCGCGGCCGCCCACTCCGCATCCTCCGCTACCAACCGCTCCACGCGCGAAGCTTCCTCCGCACTGAGCTCACTGTCGAGCCAGGCATGGACCAGCCCTTCATCAGGTCGCGCATCACGACGCGGCATTCGCTCCTCCCTGGCGCGCAGCCACCAGCGCCTCATATGACTCGGCGAGACGCTTCCGCGCCCGCGACAGTGTCGTGCCCACCGAATTCTTCTCGATCTGCAGGATCTCGGCGATCTCGCCGTAGTCCAGTCCCTCTTCCTTCAACAGCAGCGCTTGGCGATCGCGCTCACTGAGT
>JANOTB010000213.1:0-28507 GCA_031416115.1 Gemmatimonadota bacterium | reverse complement strand
GTGCCGCCGAGCGTCGAGGCCTGCCGGCCGACCTCCTGTTGCAAGCGCACGACCGCGTACTCGGTCTGCGGTTCCACGGTCACGCGGTCGGTGAAGTTGCTGTCGAGCTCGAACGCCCGAGCCTCCGTACGCCCCGTGGTCGCGAACAGGGCACCGACCGAGAGTCGCGAGCGCGTGCGCCCAGTGAGCTTCGCGGCACCGAGGATCGTGCTCGCGCGCGGCTGGTCGACGAAATCACCCGACGCCGAGAGATGCGGAGCCCCGCCGATGCGCCGCGAGTAGAAGTAGTTCGGTCCCTCGATCCGCAGCAGTTGCGCCCCCTCGGTGAAGAACGGTCGCCGCTCCTCCACGATCGTCTCGAACGCCGAGAGATTCACTTCGGCTGGGTCAGCCTCCACCTGCCCGAAATCGGGGTTGATCGTCGCGTCCACCGTGAGGTTCGTCCCGATGCCGAACTTGGCGTCGACACCAATGCGCGCCTTGGTCGGGTCGCGGAACGGATTGCGCGCGTCCAACTCCGCGGACTTCTTCGCGTCGGCCGCCACGTACGGCAGGAACTCCGCCGGCCGCGATGAATGCACGCCCTTGATCCCGGTGAGCACGCCGAAGCGCGAGATGTACCCGTTCTCGCGGCTCGGGATCATGATCCACTGGAGGTCCTCGTTCTTGTCGGGGATCCAGCGGTCGATCTGCAACCCCCACTCCTGCGTCTCCATGTTGGGGAAGCGGATCTGCGAGAATGGGATGCGCATCTCGGCGGTCCAGCCGAGCGAATCGATCACCGCGTCGGCCGACCAGACGGGATCGTACTGACTCTCGCGTCCGCGCATCTCGTCGTCGGACGAGTGGTGGTAGTCGCTCCGCACGCCCGAGGCAGAAACGGAGAACCCATATCCCGTGCGGAGGTCGTGATGCGTGTCGAACGTCACCTGAATGCGCTCGGCGTTCCCTGAGCCGTCGCGGCGAGTCATTGCGCGCGGAATGTCCTGCGGGCGCACGCGGAACATGCGAGCCCCCACGTAGAGCGCCTCGTCATCGTAGCGGATGAAGACCTGTGTGCGCTCGGTCGGGTCGGCGCCCTCCACGGGACGCTGCTGCAAGAAGTCCTCGATCGGCGGGCCGCTCGTCCACATCGGCTCGTCCAGGCGGCCGTCGATCCGCGGCGATTGAGCTGGCGCGATGCGTTCCGCGAGGGCGCGCTTCTCGGAGATCTGGGCACCGAGCTGCGACGCGAGCGCGAGCAACGCGGTCGTCGCGAGCAGCGTCGAAGAAATCAGCAGTCGAGCGCGGAGCGACATGATGGGCGGAACAGAGGGCGATAATGACGGCGGGAAACGCGCGGAGCCGCCAAGACGAGCAACGCCACTTTACGCACCTACGTGCCCGCTCGTTGGCCCGAGCGAGCGCCCGAACATCGTCGTGGTGATCGTCGACGATCTCCGCGTCCACCGAGCGCCGACTGCCGTACGAGGAGTCGATCCGCATTCCGCTGCTCATGCGCTACCCCGCGCGACATGTACGTCCACTGGGTGAAGTTCCCGGTGCAGAACGAGCTGTACGACCTGCAGGCCGATTCGCTCGAGCAGCGCAATGTCGCGCAGGACCCGGGCAGGGCTGCAGTCAGGTTGGACTTCGCAACGGCTTGACAGTAAAGTTAGCACACACTAAATACGGGGATGGCGATCCCCCCGAACTCCGATGGACTTCCCTCCAGCACCGCCGGCTGGCGCCACTCGCGCACCACGCCATCGCTGAGCGAGGTCTACCGCTCCATTCCTGTGTCGGGAGCCGGCTGGTTTCGCAAAATGGTCGCGTTCGCTGGCCCAGGGTATCTCGTCGCGGTCGGGTACATGGACCCGGGCAACTGGGCGACCGACTTGGCCGGCGGTTCGAAGTATGGCTACACGCTCCTGAGCGTGATCCTCATATCGAACCTCATGGCGATCCTCCTGCAGGGGCTCTCCTGCAAGCTCGGCATCGTCACCGGTCGCGACTTGGCACAGGCGTGCCGCGACCACTACTCCCGCCCTGTCTCCTTCGCGCTCTGGGTACTCTGCGAGATCGCGATCGCCGCCTGCGACCTGGCCGAGGTGATCGGTACCGCGATCGCGCTCAATCTGCTGTTCGGGATCCCGCTCACCTGGGGCATCCTCATCACAGCGGCCGACGTGTTGATCATCCTCATGTTGCAGCAGCGCGGTTTCCGCATGCTCGAGGCACTCGTCATCACGCTCGTCGCGACCGTTGGTGCCTGCTTCCTGTTCGAGATCATCATCTCGCGCCCCGACATGGCCGGCATTGCCGCCGGCTTCGTGCCGAGCTCCTCGATCCTCACCGACCCCGGCCAGCTTTACATCGCGATCGGGATCCTTGGCGCCACGGTCATGCCGCACAATCTCTACCTGCACAGTTCGATCGTGCAGACGCGGCGCTACGACGAGACCGTCGCGGGCAAGAAGGAGGCGGTCAAGTACGCGTTCATCGACTCCACCATCGCGCTCTCGATCGCGCTCCTCATCAATGCGGCCATCCTAATTGTCGCGGCGGCGACGTTCCATACCTCCGGCAACACCGAGGTCGCCGAGATCCAGGACGCCTACAAACTCCTCACTCCGCTCCTCGGCGTGGGCGCCGCCAGCACCGTCTTCGCGCTGGCGCTCCTCGCGAGCGGGCAGAACTCGACATTGACGGGCACGCTCGCTGGCCAGATCGTGATGGAGGGGTTCCTCGACATCCGGCTTCAGCCCTGGTTGCGCCGCCTGATCACGCGAGCGATCGCGATCGTCCCGGCGGTGATCGTGAGCGTGATCTTCGGTGACTCGGGGACGGCCAAGCTGCTTATCCTGAGCCAGGTGATCCTCTCGCTCCAGCTCTCGTTCGCCGTCTTCCCGCTCGTCATGTTCACGAGCGATAAGTTGAAGATGGGTGACTTCGTGAATCCGCGCTGGCTCAAGGTGTTGGCCTGGTGCGTCGCCAGCGTCATCGCCACGCTCAACGTCTGGTTGCTCGTCCAGACCTTCACGGCAGGGGTCCTCTGATGTACGCCCGCATCCTCGTCCCGCTCGAGAACACCCGTTGGGACCGCATCATCCTGCATCATGTGCGGGAGCTCGCGCGGATCCACTCCAGCGAACTGCTGCTGATCCACATCGCCGACGGATTCGCGGCCCGCAACGTGGCGCAACTCGACCTGCGCGAGAGTGAGGAGATGCGGAAGGATCGCACCTACCTCGACGACCAGGCTGCCGCGCTACAAGCGGAGGGCTACAAGGCCGACGCCATCCTCGGCTGCGGCGACCCCGCGACGGAGATCGCGGCAGCAGCCGAGCGGGAGCGGTGCGACCTGATCGCGATGAGCACGCACGGGCATCGTTTCTTCGGCGACCTGATCCACGGCTCGGTGGCGAACGAGGTGCGACACCGCTCGATGGTGCCGGTGCTGCTGGTGCGTGGGGATCCGGACAAGCCAGCCGGCGTCGCCGCTCGCGCGTGAGCCCCGGTATCGCTACCTGCGGGCTCAAGAACGGCAAGTAGGCGAGCGACGAGGCGCGCGCCCTTCCCGTCCGGCCCGTTCATGGTGAGGTTCCAGCGACCCGAACCGAGCCCCTCATGCGCCGCGCCCTTCTCGCTTCATCGATCGCTCTCCTCTCCGCCGCCTGTGCGCACGCGCAGGCGGGCGTGGCTTCCGCCAATGACGAACACATGGCGCGCGCGCTCCGCGTGCTCGGTTCGTCGCCGTTGGTCGACGGTCACAACGACCTGCCCTGGGCGATCCGCGAGTCCAAGACCGCGCCGCACGATGTCGAGGCCTACGACCTGCGCCGCACGACCGCCGGCCACACCGACCTCGCTCGCCTCGCGGCCGGCCGCCTGGGTGGCCAGTTCTGGTCGGTCTACATCCCCGGCGACACGAGCATCGCGCGGCAGGGCTACGCGAAGGTGCAACTCGAGCAGATCGACATCGCGCACCGCGTGATCGCGAAGTACCCGGAGCGCTTTGAGATGGTCACCACCGCGGCGGGCTTCCGGCAGGCGTTCGCGCGCGGGAAGATCGGGTCGGCGCTCGGTCTCGAGGGCGGACACGCGATCGAGAACTCACTCGGGGCGCTGCGGGCCTTCTACGGGCTGGGCGGTCGCTACATGACCCTCACGCACAACCAGACGCTCGACTGGGCCGACGCGGCTGCGGACTCCGCGCGCCACGACGGCCTCACCGCGTTCGGCAAGGAGGTCGTGCGCGAGATGAACCGGCTGGGCATGCTCGTCGATCTCTCGCACGTGTCGCCGGCGACGATGCACGACGCGCTCGACGTGGCCGAGTCGCCGGTGATCTTCTCGCACTCCAACGCCCGCGCGCTCGCTGACCATGTGCGCAATGTCCCCGACGCGGTCCTCGTGCGGCTCAAGCAGAACGGCGGCGTGGTGATGATCACCTTCGTTCCCGGCTTCACGTCACAGGCGATCATCGATTGGAACCGGTTGCCCGCCGCTCAGCGCACCGGTCCCGCGCCTCGCGCGACCATCGCACAGGTCGCCGATCACATCGAGCACGTCAAACGCGTGGCCGGCGTGGACCATGTGGGTATCGGCGGTGACTTCGACGGGATCACCGAGGTGGTAGAGGGCCTGGAGGACGTGGCGTCGTATCCGCGGCTCTTCGCCGAGCTCTCCCGGCGCGGCTGGAGCGAGACCGACCTCAAGAAGCTCGCAGGGGAGAACGTGTTGCGCGCCTTCGCGCAAGCGGAGCAGGTCTCGACACGCCTGCGCGCGTCGCGCCCGCCAAGCACTGCGACCATCGAGACGCTCGACGGCGCGCGGCGCTGACTAGACGATCGGTACCGCGATGCGCCGGCGCAGCCAACGGCGGAGCGCCGTCACCGAGTTGAGGGGGTCGGCGCCGATCTCGCGGATCACGTCGCCGTACGCGTGCGCGCCGATCTCGTCTGTGTCGTGCCGCTGCCCACCGGCCGAGCGCACGGGGCGCACCGCGCCGTACCGCTTCTCCCAGGCTCGCAAGAGGTCGGGCGTGAGCCCGGTCCGCTACGCGACAACGCGCACCGGGTGAAGGACCGGTTGGACGGATATTGTCCTAGCCTTGCCCATGAGTCCGCCGTCGAGCGACTCTTCGTCTGTGAACGACGCAGACGCACTCGAGATCAGCCGAGCAGAATCGAGCGAGGCGCAGCGCTACGCCCTGGTGGCCGCCCAGACGTTCTACGAGGCGTACGCGAGTACCGCCGTGCCCGAGAACATCGCGGTCCACATCGCGAGGGAGTTCGGCGAACCGCAGCAGCGCCGCGAGCTTGACGACCCGGCCGTGACCGTGCTGGCGGCGCGCGAACCGTCCGGGGACTGGGCCGGCTTCACCGCGCTCCATGCCGACCGGACGGCCGACGGCGTGATCGGGACCCGGCCCGTGGAGATCGTGCGGTTCTATGTGCGTGGACGTTGGCACGGACGAGGCGCGGCCAAGCGCCTGATGGGTGCCGCCTACCGCCACGCCGCAGCGCGCGGTCACGACGCCATCTGGCTACAGGTCTGGGAGGAGAATGCGCGCGCGCGACGCTTCTACGAGAAGTGCGGCTTGCGCGCGGTGGGCACGAAGCCCTTCCTCTTCGGCGACGTCCTGGAGCGCGACATCGTGTACGCGCAGGCGCTCGACCCGACCCGACTCACGGCCGCCGATCCGCCACGGTTCCGTGAACTTCCTTAGCATCCCAAGCGTATCTTCTTTGCGGGCTGGCGACGCGCCGGCCATTCCTCATCACCCTCCAGGCCCTCGACCGATGCGCACTCTCTCCGCCCTGACACTCGCCACCCTCGTCGCTGCCCTCGTCGCTGCCCCGCTCTCGGCCCAGGCGCCGAAGCTCGCTGCCGCGGCCAGCACGCGCGCGACCACCACGCTCACGCTCAGCCTGCCGCGCGTGCAGGGACAGCCCGCGCCAACGGCACTCACCGTCAAGATCGATTACGGCCAGCCGCACGTTCGTGGTCGCGCGGTCCCGACCGAACTCGCCGCCGACGGCACCGTCTGGCGTACCGGCGCGAACGCGTCGACGACCCTGACCACCGAGGTCGACCTCACGATCGGTGGCGCTGAAGTGCCCAAGGGCGCGTACTCGCTCTACACGATCCGCACCGGTGGCAAGTACTTCCTGATCATCAACACGAATACGGGTCAGTGGGGCACCGACCACGCGGTCGACAAGGACCTCGTGCGTGTTCCGCTCACCGCGCGCACGCTCAAGGAGACGCAGGAGTCGCTGCAGATCGCGTTGGTGCCTCCGGCAGAAGGCCCGGCGGCTGGCGCGCTCACGATCTCGTGGGGCACGCTGCATCTCTCCACGACGTGGGCGGCGCGCTAGGCGGCTAAAAGGTCCGGCGCAGGGTCAACCCCAGCGTCGAGTACGCGTAGGCACCCACGGCGGACGCGGCAGCACTGTTGCTGCGTCCGCCGTGCAGTTCCACCGCCCAACCGTTGGACCACTGGCGCGTCGCGAGCGCGTCGATGTGCCACTGATCCTGCGTGGCGAGCGTGTCGACGCGCTGGGCGCCGTAGCCGCCGCTGACGCTCATGACCCAGGCTGGGCTCTCGCGTGACCAGCCCGCGGTGAGTTCGCCGGCGATGAACGTGGGCGGCGAGAAGTACCGCGGTCGCTTGGTCTCGAACGCGAACCCCGAGACGAATGCGCCGAGCGCGAAGCCCTTCGCCGCGCGCTGAGTGGCCCGGGCGGACCAGGTGCGCTTGGTGTTGCCATCGGAATAGCTCAGCGTGCCGAGCGCACCGTTGAGCGTGAACGCGCTCGTCGCTCTCCAGTCGGCGGCGAGATCGCCCTGCGTGATGTCGAGCGCGAGCGGCGTGACCGAGGCGATCTCGTCGAACGGCCAGCGCGACACGGTGCCATACAGGTTGAGCGTCGGCAACAGACGCTGCTGCAGCGTGAGACGTCCGCTCAACACCGTCCGGTCCCGCGGCGCCGGATCGCCAGCGTTGAGCGGGGCCGGCGAGAGTGAACGCGCGCCCACGACGGCGGTGAGCGAGCCGCGGCCGAACGGCAACCCGAGCGAGCCCTCCACGAGCGTGCGGCGCGACGCGCGGAACGGGTCGGTCGCGTGGAGTGAAGCGAGAGCGGTACTCGCTCGCAGCCCACCGCGCGTGGTCGTTCGCACCGTGACTCGCTGCCAACGATTGGTGTTGCGCTCGGTGTCCTCACTCCAGTCGTGCGATACCTCGACGCGCGGGGCGGTGGCGGCGCGCACCGCGCGGCGGAGTTCGCGCACCTCGACATTGGCGCTGTCGCTGGCCTGCGCCCGCTCGGCGAGCGCCCGTGCCTTGCCCAGGTCCTGCTGCCAGAGCCGCACATTGCCCAATCCGACCAGCGCGCGTACCTCAGTGGGGTCGCTCGCGAGCAGTGCGTTGTAGCCGGCCACCGCGCCGTCGAGGTCACCGCTCCACGCGCTGAGCTGTGCCAGGCCGAACCGCGCATCGCGGTTCGTGGAGTCGCGATCGAGCACCTGTGCATAACCGCGCCCCGCCTCCGCGAGTCGTCCCGCCCACGAAAGCGTGCGCGCGCGAGCGATCCGCACGTAGTCGAAGTCACTCGCCGGATGTGCGCCGGTCAACGTGTCGAACCGCACGATCGCCTCGTCCCACCGCTTTCCCCACGAGAGGAACGTCGCTTCGGTGAACAACAGATCGGGATCGTCGGGCACACGCACGCGCGCGGCGCGCAGGAGCACGAGCGCCGAGTCGATGTTGCTGCCCCAGGCGAGCGTTTGTGCGAGCCGGAAGTTGGCGCGCACGGAGAGGCGGTCCTCGTCGAGCGCCTTGCGGTAGGCCGCCGCCGCCTCGTCGATCCGTCCGAGTCGCCAGAGCGAATCGCCGACGGCGACCTGCGCGCCGGCGGGCGTGCGGGGCACGGCGAGGAACGCCATGGCGAGTGCGACGATCACGCGTCTCATGGCGTGTTCCACAGGCGCTGCAACGCGAAGTATGACGGCTTGAGGTATTCGTGCCACGTCGGCGTCTCCCACGTCGGCCAGGACCAGGTGTGGAAGCTCGCGCGCGCCCAGTCACCGAACGCGTCGAGCGTCGGTAGTGCGCCGATCACGATCGGTCCTTGCCGCAGCGCCACGACGCCGAAGCGGAATCCGTCGGTGGGGACGCTCGTGCGCATGGACGGCGGGGCCTCGGGTCGGCGACCGAGTGCGCGCTCGGGATCGCTCTCGAACAGGACCCGACGCGACGACGGGTCACCGACGTTCAGCAACGCCCACGGAAGTCGGACCTGCAGGATCCCAGCGCGTGCGTCGTACCACCAGTCGGCGTTGGAGTCCTTCTCGCCGGTCCCGAAGCGCAGCCGACCCACGTTGTAGCCCATGCTGCGAACGCGCCGGCCGTCCAGGAGGTAGCGCGGACGATTGGTGAGCGCGTAGAGCGTGTCGAAGACCCCGTCCTGCCGGCGGACCGAGAGCAGGGGACGGCGGAACGGTTCGCCGTAGTTCGTCCCGCTCTCCACGAGCCGGTCCGGCGTGAACGGCAGGTACTCTGGCAGCACCTTGAGTTGCGCGTCGGTGGGACCGTTGATCTCCAGCAGGAACTCGAAGCCGACTCCGCTCCGTAGCCCGCTCACCGGGAGCAGCAGCTGCCCGAGGTCGCGGTCGAAGGTGTCGATCGCGAGCTGCAGTCGCGTGGAGGCCCAGGGAAACGGACGCCCGCGCCAACTTGCGGCGTCGAGCGCAAGGTAGACGAAGCCTTCGTCCTGCCCCACGCGCAGCGTCACGGTGTCGGCGCCCATGAGCGGGCCGCGCTGCACGGACTCGAGGGCTCGCCACCGCGTCGGGTCGCCGCCCAGCACCGGCGATCGATCGGGCAGCCCGGGGCGCATCGCGAGCAGGCCGTAGTGCTCCTCCGGGCTCATGACGTTCTGCCAGAGCCGTCCACGCTCGTTGGGCTTCTCGAACTCGTCGACGAACCAGTTGCGCTTGAACCACTCGTCCATCCAGGCGAAGACGATCGCGCCGGCCGCGCCGACCTCGCGGATCTCGGTGGCCAGTCGCACGTCGATCGCGGCGGCCTCGCGTTCGGTGAGTCCGCCGTGACTCCAACCTTGCGGCTGCGCATGCGCGTTGCCGCGACTCGTGGGCACGCCGAACTCGGAGATGACGAGTGGGATCCCGCGGTGCACGCGTCGGAGGTCCTGCAGGTAGCCGAAGTAGTTCGACCGTCCCTGACTGGACGATGCGCGCGAGTACCCCGGGTCCTGGCTGACGAAGTCGGGATAGTACGGGTAGACGTGATAGCTCGCGAACCAGCCGGCCACGTTCTTCGCGGTGGTGCGCACGAGTGACGGGTCGAGTGAGACTCCCTCTTCCTCGTGGATCGGCCCGAGCGAGGTGTCGGGCTCGTACTTCAGGCCCCGCAGTCGCATCTCCTCCACGTACGAGGTCTCGGTGGGGTGGACGATCGGATCGGTGGTGGGCCAGTTGGTGTAGGCGATCGGGCGTTGCGCGTTGTACGTCTCATCCTCATACGTGAGCATCAGGTCGCACTGCCGAACCATCCAGGCATCGGTCGCCGTGCCGGTCGCGAGCGTGAGGTGCGTGCCCATATGGCTGCGCGCCGCGCGCGGGTCCTCGTTGAACCCCACCACGGAGTAGGGCTCCCACTCGCGTCCGAGGATGTAGGCGATCGTCCATGGCGAGACGTCGGCGTCGTAGCGCCCACCGGCATGGCCCGGGCGCGCCGTGATCTGCGCGGCGCCGTGCAACAGGTCCACGACGTCGCGGATCTCGGCGGCGAACGCGGCGTTGAACCCGGCGTCGTTGAAATCGTTGCGCGGTGGTGGCTCGGTCCACACGCCATGCACGAGGTAGAGCGGCGCCTGCGGGTGTGCGAGGTTGTGCGCCCGCAGGGCGCGATAGAAGGTCGGCGGCAGCACCGTGTACACCCGCAGCGTGTTCGCGTGCATCGCCCCGATCATCGCGAGCCACCGCGCGTAGAGCGCCGAGTCGGTGGGGAACTCCGAGGGATACTTCCCGGGGAGCGCGAGGCCGAGGTTCACGCCTTTCATGAAGAACGGCGCCCAGCGGCCGTTCCGGCGGAGCTCGAAGCGCTCTCCGCGCACGCGCAGCGTGAGGTCGAGCACGCTGGCGCGCACTCGCGCGAGCGGCGCGGCCGCGCGCTCGCGTACGGGATCGAGCCGCTCGAGCTGAGCGCGGGCCTCCACGCTCGTCGGAATGATCGCGAGCACGCGTCGCCAGGCCGCCACGGCGGCCGCGGTGTTCCCGCGACGCTGGGCGACGGCCGCGAGCCCTTCCCATCCGTCCGACGACAGGGAATCGCGTGCGGTCACGGTCCGGAAGAGCGAGTCGGCGGCGTCGACGGCGCCGAGGCGCAGATGCGTGTATGCGCGGCCGACGGCCGCGTCGGCGTTCGACGGGCACTGGGCGAGCGCGCTCGTGAATCGCGTCGCCGCAACGGCGATGGAGTCGGCGCGGTAGGCGCGCCAGGCGGAGGCCACGATGCCGTCGGTGCCGTCCGGACAGGTCCCGCCGGCCTGCGCGATCGCGGTCGTGCTCGCGATCGCGGCAGCGGGCATCGCCGCCGTCGCCACCGCAACGAGTGTCGCGAGCCACCGCGCCTTCATGGGCGGAGCGCGGCGAGCAGGTCACCGCCGATCGTGAGCGGGTCGAACGGTTTGGTCAGGCAGGCCACCGCCCCCACCGCGAGCGCGCCGTCCTGCTCCCCACGCTGGGCCCGCGCCGTGAGGAAGACCACCGGGATCGACGCGGTGACGGGGTCGCTCTTCAGGCGGCGGCAGGTCTCGTACCCGTCGATCTCGGGCATCATCGCGTCGAGCAGGATCGCGTCGACGTCGCCGCGGCGGGCGCGCTCGAGGAGGGCGGTCCCCGACGCGAAGAACTCCGCCTGGATCTCCGGCTCGAGGCTTAGCGCGAGCTCGAGGATCGTGCGGATGTCGGGTTCGTCGTCGGCGCAGAGGAGTCGCATGGCACGTACAATCTGCTTTCGGCGCGTCAAGCGGCGCAACGCAGTCGCAGAATCTGTCGCAGAATCTGACACCTGCGCCCCCGATTCGACCCGTGCAACTGTCGCGAGAGCCGTCGCGCGGCGATCTTAACACGTCATACCGTCGCGCGGCCGCTCTGGAACTTTCCTCCTCCTCCTCCACAATGAATCGTCCCGCCGACTTCGATGCGGTCCTCGCCAAGTTGCGCGAACGATTCGCCGCGTCGTCGGGGAACACCCTCAAGGCGTTCGAGGCCCTCGCGGACCAGCTCCAGCGCACGCCCGGTGCGCCCGAAGTCATCGACGCGTTGCGCCGCGAGTTGCACCGGCTGCATGGCACGGCGGGGAGCTACGGCTACCACGAGGCCAGCCGGCTGGCGGCCACGCTCGAGACGCTGGTGAGCACCTGGCAGACCGACGCGCAGCGGGACCGTGAGCGCCGGGCGACGATCGTACGGACCTTCGGGGCCTCACTCGCCTCCGCGTTCACCGACGAACCGCGCGGTGCCGAGCCCACGTTCTCGCACCGCATCTTGCTCGTCGATCTCCCCGACGAACTCGCCGCGCCGTTGATCTCCGAGGCGATCCATCGCGGTCACGCGGTGGAGCGGGCGTCGTCGTCGAGCCTCGCGGCGATCCTCGACCAGCAGCTTCCGCAAGTGGTCATCGCGTCGGGTGCGACGCTGCCGGCCGTGCCCGACACCGTGCCCGTCGTGATGCTCCCCACGGCGAACACGGTCATGGAGACGCAATCCACGCGGGTGCGCCTGCTCGATCCGTCGACCGATCCGCGCGCGGTGATCCAGACGGCGGAGTCCATGGCGGCGTACACCGGAATGGCCGGCGCGACGATGCTCGTGGTCGACGACGACCCAGCGATGCTCCAGGTGCTGCAGGCGATCGGCGAGTCGGAGGGGATGTTCGTGCGCACGCTGGCCGGGGCCGAACGCCTGCTCGAGGAGCTCGACGAACACCGACCGGCGATGCTCTTGATCGACGCGCAACTCCCGGGCGTGGACGGCGTGGCCGCGACGCGGCGCGTGCGCGCCGACCGTCGCTTTGCTGAGCTGCCGATCGTGCTTGTGTCGGCGTCGCTCGACGCGGCGATGCGGGCCGCGGCGTTCGCGGCAGGCGCCGACGACTTCCAGCCCAAGCCGATCGTGGCCGCCGAACTCACGCGCCGGATCGCGCGGCTGCTGGAGGTGCGACGGCAGCGGCAGGTCGCGCGCGGCATCCATCCGGCGACCTCGCTCTGGCTGCCCGACCGCACGCTGCGCGCGTTCGACGAGGCGCTCGGCACGGCCGCCGATGAGGGGCGCGCGATGACGGTCGCGCTGCTGCGGCCGCTCGTTCCGCCCGACGGTCTGCTGCGTGCGGCGCACTGGCACCGCGAGTGCGCGCTCGTCGCGGCGGCGCTCGGCGTGGACGGCGGCCGCTGCGGCTTCGTGGACGAGACGGCGCTCGGCGTGCTCATGCCCATGGACGCGACGGCGACCATCGCGCGGCTGGAGCCATTCGCCGAGGCTGCGGAGCATGAGGCCGTGGCGTGGCGCGTCGGCGTGGTGGAGCAGCGCGCGGACGTAGCGTCCGGGGCGCGTACGCTCGTGCACCTCGCGGAGGAGGCATGGCAGGCCGCGCGAGACGCGGGAACGCGACTGCATCGGTGGGATACGAACGATGCGGGGATCGCTCCGGACGTGGTGGTCGTCGAGGACGACGCGGCGCTGGCGGATCTCGTGGGGTACGCGCTCTCCAACCGCGGCCTCACGCACCAGCTCTTCCGCACCGGCCCCGAGGCGCTCGCGGGGTTACTCGCCCTTCGTGTGCGCGGCCAACGGCCGGTGGTGCTCATGGACGTCGACCTGCCGGGGCTCGACGGCTTCTCGCTCTTCGAGCGCATCCGGGTGGAGCGACCGGGGCTCTTCCGCGTGGTGTTCATCTCCGTGCATGCATCGGAAGGGGACCAGTTGCGCGCCCTGCGTGCGGGGGCGCTCGACTACATCCCCAAGCCGGTGAGCCTGCGGGTGCTCATGGCGAAGATCGCGGTCTGGCGCGCACAGGACGAGACGAACTGATGGCGGTGTTCGTCGCGGGCATCGTGGCGATCGTGCAGTTCGCCTTTCTCGCCCTCCTGCTCGCCTTTCTCGTGGTGCGGCGGTTCTACGATCGCCGGCAACGGGCGTCGTTCGAGGCGGGACGGGGCGAGGTCGCGATCCCATTGCGGGCATGGCTGGTCGGGGACGCCCACCCGGCGCCGGTCGTCGCAGTGCTGCGCCGCATGCCGCGTGGCACGGCGGTGGGTTACCTCGCCTTGCTCGCGCGCCAGACGATCCCCGACACCAACCGCGACGAACTCGCCGATGCGTTGCGCGGCGAGCCCGGGCTCGCCGCGGCGGTGCGGCAGTCGACGTCGCGCTTCTGGTGGCGTCGGCTCGAGGCCGCACGCGCCCTCTCGCTCGTCGCCGGGTCCACGGACCGCGCGGCCGTGCTCGCGCTCTTCTTCGACGTGCACCCCGCGGTGCAGATCGCGGCGGCGGGCGCCCTGCCGCGCGTCGCCGACGCGCCGCTCATAGGCAAGGTGCTCGACCGGCTGGACAGCCTGCCGAAAGTCGTGCGTCACTACGTCACCTCGGTGCTGCGCCGGTCGCGCGCGCTGGTCGGGCCCGAGCTCGAGCGCCGGATCGACGGGGCGATGCACTTCGCTCCGCTCTCCGCCTGGATCGAGCTGGCCGAAGCGATCGACGATCCCGCCTCGCTTGGGGCGGCGCTTCGCCGGGCGGAGCATCCGGCCACCCCGGTGCGGCGCACGGTCGCGCGCGCGCTGCGACGGTATCCCGGCCCTCAGTCTGAAGCGGCGCTGGTGCGCCTGCTCAGCGACAAGGACTCGTCGGTGCGCGCCGCTGCCTGCCGCACCCTCGGGGAACTCGGCAGCCGCGACTCGGTCGTGTCGCTCGCACCAATGCTCAGCGACCCCATCTGGGTCGTGCGCGTGCGTGCGGCGATCTCGTTGGCGCAGCTCGGTGAGCGCGGACGCGCGGTGCTGCGCACTGCGCGCGCCGGCCAGGACCGGTTCGCGCGCGACATGGCGACCATGGTCACCGGCCTCACCGAGGGCGCCGTGCTCGAGATGGGAGACGCCTGAGCATGCTCCAGGAATGGGGCGGCCCGATCCGGTCGGTCCTCTGGTGGGGGGACCATGTCGCGCTCCTCTACTTCGTGTTCCTCAACACGGCGTACGCGGTCCTGTTGGTCCTCTCGATCCCCGAACTCTGGAAGCACTGGCGGCTCGCCGCCGACGAGCACCTGCAGCGCCTGCTGGCAACGGAAGCCTTGCCGCCGCTCAGCCTGCTCGTGCCGGCGCACAACGAGGAGGTCACGGTCAGCTTGAGTCTGCTGTCGTTCCTCACGCTCGAGTACCCGCATCTCGAAGTGGTCGTCGTGAACGACGGCTCGACCGACGACACCATGGCCGTGCTGCTGCGCGAGTTCGATCTCTACGAAGTGCCACCCGCGTTCACGATCTCCGTGCCCACTCGGCCGGTCCACGCGTACTACCGCTCGCGCCGTCACTCGAGGTTGCTCGTGCTCGACAAGGAGACCGGCGGCAAGGCCGATGCACTCAACGCCGCGATGAACGCCGCGCGCCATCCGTTCGTGGTCGCCGTCGATGCCGACACGGTGATCGAACCGGATGCGTTGCTACGACTCGCCCGTCCGTTCCTCCTCGAACCGAACGTCGCCGCAGTGGGCGGGACGATCCGCGTGGCGAACAGTTGCACCGTGGAGTTCGGTCGCGTGACCGAGGCCCGGGTCGACTCGCGCTGGCTCCCGGGCTGTCAGGTCGTGGAGTACCTCCGCGCGTTCCTGTTCGGGCGCATGGGTCTCAACGTGCTCGGCGGGAACCTGATCATCTCAGGCGCGTTCGGGCTCTTCCGCAAAGAGTACCTGCGTGCGATCGGTGGGTACCGCACCGGCAACGTGACCGAGGACATGGACCTTGTGGTGCGCCTGCACCGGTACCTGCGCGAGAACAACATTCGAGCGCAGCTCCCGTTCGTGCCCGATCCGGTCGCATGGACCGAGGTGCCGACCTCGATCCGCGTCCTCGGTCGTCAACGCGAGCGCTGGCACCGGGGATTGGTCGCCACGCTCTGGGAGCACCGCATCATGCTGTTCAATCCGCGGTACGGCCGGATCGGGATGATCGCGATGCCGTTCTACGTGTTCGGCGAGATGCTCGCACCGGCGGCTGAACTCTTCGGCTGGATCGCGCTCGCGCTCGGCCTCGCCGTGGGAGCGGTCGACCGCGACTTCGCGCTCCTGTTCCTCGCCGTCGCGGTGGGCTACGGCATGCTCCTCTCGCTCTGGGCGATCGTGCTCGAGGAACTGAGCTTCCGCCGCTACTCACGCCGTGGCGACTTCTTCAAGCTCCTTGGGTTCGCCGTCATCGAAGGGATCGGCTACCGTCAGCTCACGGTGCTCTTCCGTCTGCGCGGGTACTGGGGATTCTTCCGCGGTGTGGAGACCTGGGGGCGCATGACGCGCGAGGGGATCGGCCGGGCCAACTGACTGGCCGGCCGCGCCAAGCCACCGACCGGTCGCGCGGCTACTTCGCCAACTGGTGCCGGATCCGCTCAAAGAGCACCGCTTCGGAATCGCGGGTCTTCACGTACGCGTCGGCGGCGCGGATGCCGGCCGAGCGCAGCTCGTCCGACGTGAACTCGCGCGCCGAGAAGAGGAAGACCGGCATGGTGCGGAGCGCGGCGTCCTGCCGCACCTGCCGCGCCAACGTGAAGCCGTCCATCCCCGACAGCCCGGCGTCGAGGATGATCGCCGCGATCGGCTCACGCGCCAGCACCTCGAGCGCGGCCTCAGCGCTCGGCACGGCCACCGCACGGGCGATCGGGTCGATCAGCGCGACGAGCACGTCACGCATTGACGGGTCGTCGTCCACAATGAGCACCGCACGGCGCGCATCGGGGACCGGTCCCGACGCCGACGCGGGCGCGGCCACACGCGGGAGCGCCACCCAGAAGTCGGTGCCGCCCAGGGCCACGGGCTCGAATCCGATCCGCCCGCCGTGGAGCTCCACGATCCCGCGCGCGATGTTGAGCCCGAGCCCGGTCCCGCCGCTCTGGCGCGACTCCGCGCCACCTGCTTGCTGGAATCGCCCGAAGATCTGCGTGGCGAACTCCGGAGGGATTCCCGGGCCGCGATCCTGTACACGGACCACCACCTGATCCCCGTCGAGTGTGAGACGCACCACGACCGGCTGGCCGGCAGGCGAGAACTTGATCGCGTTCGAGAGCAGGTTGGTGAAGACCTGGATCAGGCGGTCGGCGTCGCCGACCACTTCGGCGTCGACCTCGGGGCCCGTGTCCAGAGCGACCGCGACGCCGTGCTCGCGCGCGAACGACTCGACGCCGGAGATCGTGGTCTGCAGCAACGGCCGCACGCGCAGTGGGTCGCGCCGAATGGTCGCGAGCCCGGCATCGCTCTTCTCGACGTCGAGGATGTCGTTGATCAGCCGGATGAGTCGTGCGGTGTTCGTCATCGCGATCCGAAGCAGCTCGCTGGCCTTTGGCGGGAGGTCACCGACCTTGCCGCCGAGGATGAGGCCGATCGCACCGCGCATGGAGGTGAGCGGCGTGCGGAGTTCGTGACTCACGGTCGAGACGAAGTCGCGCTTGAGCCGTTCCAAGTCGCGCAACTTCACGATGTCGTCCTGCAACTGCTGCTCGCGCAACGCCGTCGTCTCGGCCAGCTGGCCGAACGTCCTTGCGAGCGAGGCCATCTCGCGATTGGGGGCCCCGCCCGACTCAGGGAGCCGCGCCTCGGCGTAGCGCCCGGCCTCGAGTGCACGTGCTGCCGCGATCACAAGGTCGAGCTCGCGCCGCACCAGACGCATGAGCAGGTAGAGTAGCAGGATCAGGACGGCGAGGCCGCCGGTCGACGTGAGGAATGTCGAGAGGTCGTCGCGCGTCGCGGCCTCGTCGACGAGGAGTTCCATGCGGCCGACATCGTCGTGCACGAGATCGACCAGTCGTGCGTGCGTGGAGAGCGCGAGATCCATCTGGCGCTTCGCACGTTCGAACCCGGCAACGCCCGCCGCATGCTGCCTGAATGCCACGACGCCGTCGCGCTGCGGGCGTCCGATGTACCACACGAACGCAGAGTCGTGCCAGACGGCGAGCTCGGCGCGGAGCTCCGCCAGCGCCGACGCGATGCGTGGCGAGTCGGCAGTCTCCAGCAGGCGGGTCCGGTCGAGCTCGAAGGCGACACTGTCATCGCGATAGTCGTCGAGGTCTGCGTCCGACCCGGTGATCAGGAACCCGCGGTACGCGCGCGACATCCCCTGCAGGGAGCCCCGCAGTCGGCTCGCGATCAACTCCGAGTGCTGGAGCCGCACCAGATCGGCATTCCGCGCCAGCGAGGCAGCCTGCTGGCGCTCGGCTGCGACGCGCGCGGCGAGGAACCAGGAGAGGCCCACGGTCATGCCGATCACCAGCAGCTGCGCGGTGAAGGGGAGGGCGCGCCAAAGGCGAATGGGAGCCGGACGTGGCCGAGGCGTTTCGGACGCAGAGAGGGGCATGTCTCACCGACGAGTCAAACCGGTGCGAGGCCACGCCACGCGGAGCCCCTCAAGGTGGTAAATTGCCAGCTTCCCCCCGTTCCTCATCATCGTTCCCGCCGCCATGTCGCCGACTTCGACCCCGCTCCACGCCCTCCACGCCGCCGGCCAGTCCATCTGGCTCGACTACATCGACCGGACCATGCTCGCGAGCGGTGAGCTCACGCGCCGGATCAGCGGCGAGGCGCTCACCGGGATGACGTCCAACCCGACGATCTTCGAAAAGGCCCTCGCGACGGGTACCGCGTACGACGCGCAACTCGCCGCCGCGCCTGCTTCCATGAGCGCATGGGACCGCTTCGAGCTCGTCGAGACCGAAGACGTGCGGGTGGCCTGCGACGCCTTCGCCGGCGTCTACCGCGATACCAAGGGGCTCGACGGGTACGTCTCGATCGAGGTCTCGCCGAGCTCTGCGCACGACGCGCAGGCGACGATCGTCGAGGCACACCGGCTCTGGAAGGCGGTCGCGCGCCCGAATGTGATGATCAAGGTGCCGGGCACGCCCGAGGGCGGCATCGCGTTGCGCCGTCTTATCGCCGACGGGCTCAACGTGAACGTGACGCTGCTCTTCGCCGTCGAGGCGCACGCGCGCGTGATCGAGGCGTATCTGGGCGGACTCGAGGAGCGCGCCGCCAACGGCGGTGACCTCTCGCATGTCGCGTCGGTCGCGTCGTTCTTCGTGAGTCGCGTGGACAATGCGATCGACGCCACGCTCGAAGCGCAGGCCAAGGCCGGCACGCTCTCGGCCGAGCGCCTCGCGGCGTTGCGTGGCAAGGCGGCGATCGCCAACGCCAAGCGCGCCTACCGCCTGTTCCGCGAGCGCTTCAGCGGTCCGCGCTGGGCCGCGCTCGCCGCCAAGGGTGCGCAGCTCCAGCGTCCGCTCTGGGCCAGCACGAGCACCAAGAACCCGACCTATCGCGACGTGCTCTATGTGGAGGAACTCATCGGTGCCGACACAGTGAACACCATGCCGCCGGCGACGCTCGAGGCCTTCCGCGATCATGGCATCACCAAGCGCACGGTCGACACGGGGCTCGCCGAGGCCGACCAGCTGTTCGCCGACCTCGACGCGGTGGGGATCACGCTCGACGCCGTCACCGACCAGCTCCTCGTCGAGGGCCTGGCGTCGTTCCAGAAGTCGTTCGACTCGCTCGTCGCCGGGATCGAGCGCAAGACCGCCGCGCTCGTCTCCACTCACTGACCTTCAGGCCCTGATGCCTCACCGTCCCGACATCACGAAGATCGTCTGCACGATCGGCCCGGCGTCGACGAGCCCCGATGTGATCCGCAAGCTGATGCTCGCCGGCATGAACGTGGCGCGTCTCAACTTTTCGCATGGCAAGCACGAGGACCATGCGCGCACCGTCACAACGATCCGTGGCCTGGCCGACGAACTCCACAAGCCGATCGCGATCCTCGGCGACCTGCAGGGTCCGCGCATCCGGATCGGGAGGCTCAAGGAGCCGCGGGCGATCGTCGAAGGGGAGACGTTCGTGTTCGCGCCCGAGGCGATCGCTCGCGAGGGTGAGATCCCGGTCACCTACGACGACATCGCCAGGGACGTGCGCAACGGCGGCACGATCCTCGTCGACGACGGTCTCCTCTCGTTCACCGTGACCGGGATCGACGGACCGCGCGTCGCGGTGAAGGTCCGCTACGGCGGGCAGCTCAAGTCCAACAAGGGGATGAACCTCCCCGGCATCGACGTGTCGGCCCCGTCGCTCACCGAGAAGGACCGCGCCGACATCCCGTTCGCCATCGCGCACGACCTCGACTACCTCGCGCTCTCGTTCGTGCGCCGTCCCGAGGACATCGAGGAGCTGCGCGCCCTGATCCCCAAGGGAATGCTGATCGTCGCGAAGATCGAGAAGGACTCCGCGCTCGAGCGCATCGAGGACATCCTCAAGGTCTCCGACGCGGTGATGGTCGCGCGTGGCGACCTCGGTGTGGAGCTCCCGTTCGAGGAAGTCCCGCTCCAGCAGAAGCGGATCATCGGCCTCGCGTCGCGCTACGGCCGTCCCGTGATCACCGCGACCCAGATGCTCGAGTCGATGGTGCAGCATCCGCGGCCGACGCGCGCCGAGGCGAGCGACGTCGCCAATGCGATCCTCGACGGGACCGATGCCGTGATGCTCTCGGCCGAGACGGCCGCGGGCCTGCATCCCGTACTCGCGGTGGAGGCGATGCGCCGCATCGCCAACGCGGCCGAGCAGGCAGAGGTCACACGCGGGCAAGGGCTCGATCGCGTGATGGCCGGATCGGCGTCAGTCGAGGAGACGATCGCGTCGGCCTCGGTCACGGCGGTCCGTCTGCTGGGCGCGGCGACGATCGTGGTCTTCACCAAGAGCGGTTTCTCGGCGCGCATCGTCGCCGCGCGGCGGCCCAATGTGCGGATCGTCGTTCTCACCGACAACCAGCGCACCTATCGACAGATGGCCATGGTCTGGGGCGTGATCCCGTTCCTCGTGCCGCACTGCGACACGTACGAGCAGATGGTCTCGCTCGCGCGCCAGAAGCTGCGCGAGCATGGGCTCGCCAAGCCCGGCGAACGGATCGTCGTCACCGCCGGCGTGCCCTTCGACGTCCCGGGCACGACCAACCAGCTCAAGGTGGAGACGGTGTGAAGCTGACCTTCCTCGGCACCGGCACGAGCTTTGGCGTGCCGCAGGTGGGTTGCGGGTGCGCGGTCTGCCGGTCGACCGACCAGCGGGACAAGCGCACCAGGGTCGGCGCGCTGGTGGAGTCGGCGGGGTTCCGGCTCTTGGTCGACACGCCGCCAGAGTTGCGCCTCCAGCTCATCGCGGCGCAGGTGGACCGCGTGGACGCGGTACTCTTCACGCACGACCACGCCGATCACACGCATGGCATCGACGACGTCCGCGCGATCACCGTGCGCGGCACGGCGCTCCCCATGTACGGCCCCGCCGAGACGCTGACCGCGCTCATGCACCGCTTCCCGTACATCTTCGACAACGACCTCAAGGTGATCCCCGGTACCACCAAGCCGGAGGGATCGGCGCGGGCACTCGAGGTCGACGTGCCAGTGCGCATCGGGCCGCTCCGCGTGACGCCGGTGGAGGTGCCGCACGGCCGCACGCGCGTGTTCGGGTATCGCATCGGTCCGCTCGCGTACGTCACTGATGCAAAGGCGCTCCCCGAGGCGGCGCTCGCGCAGCTGCGCGGTGCCAGCGTGCTCGTGCTCAACGCGCTCTTCCGCCGCGCCCACCCCACGCATCTCTCGGTGAGCGAGGCGGTGGAGACGGCGCGTCTCGTGGGCGCCGGTCGCACCTTTCTCACGCACCTGACGCACGAGACGGCCCACGCCGAGCTCGAGGCGGAACTTCCCCCAGACATCCGGCCCGCCTACGACGGGCTGACTGTGGAGATCCCCGAGTCATGACCATCCAGCTCGACGTCTCTGGCATGCTCGGTCGCGCCGTGCCGCACGGCGCGACCCCCGCTGGCCTCACCGCGCTCGCGCCACGTCTCGCCGCTGCGCACGCCGGGCTCCTCGCCGACGCTGCGCGCGACGTGCTCGGCTTCCGCGAGCTCGAGGCGCAGGCGGCCGAGCGCGCCCGGGTGCAGGCTTGGGCGCGTACGGCCGCTACGAACCTCGAGGACGTCGTCGTGCTCGGCATCGGCGGCTCGGCGCTCGGTGCCGTGGCGCTGCGCACGGCGTTGCTGCCGCGCGACTGGAACGCGAGGTCGCGCGCGCTCCGCGGCGGCCGGCCGCGCCTGCATGTGCTCGACAATGTCGATCCGCGCTCGGTGCGTGGGCTGCTCGAGGTCGTGGACCTGCCGCGCACCCGCTTCCTCGTGATCTCCAAGTCGGGGAGCACGGCCGAGACGATGTCGCAGTACCTGTTCATCCGCGAGCGGCTTCGCAGCGCAGGGATCGCGGCGAAGGATGCGATCGCGTTCGTCACCGATCCGGCGAAGGGCGTGTTGCGCCCCATCGCCAACGCCGAAGGGATCCCGACCTTCGACATCCCGGCGAACGTGGGCGGCCGGTTCTCGGTGCTCTCGCCCGTGGGGACGTTGCCGGCCGCATTGCTCGGCATGGACGTCGACGCGCTCATCGCCGGCGCGGTCGCCATGCGTGACCGTTGCGACAATGATCGCTTTCGCGACAATCCCGCACTCGCGTTCGCCGCGCTGCAGTGGAGAGCGCACCTCGAGGCAGGGCAGGGGATGCATGTGCTCATGCCCTACTCCGACGCCTTGCGTGACGTCGCCCCCTGGTTCGTGCAGCTCTGGGCCGAGAGCTTGGGGAAGCGGACTCCCGACGGCAAGCACGTTGGCCCCACCCCCATCGTGGCCGTTGGCGCGACCGACCAGCACGCGCAGGTGCAGCTCTTCATGGAAGGACCGGCCGACAAGACCGTCACGTTCATCGACGTGGAGGAGCCAGAGGGCGGGGAGCTCACGATCCCTGGTAATGGGCCAGCCGAGCTCGCCTACCTTGGCGGACATGGCTTTGCCGAACTGCTACGCACCGAATGTCGCGCGACGCAGGGTGCGCTCACGACGATGGGGCGCCCGACGATGACGCTTCGCGTCACCCGTGCCGACGCCTGGCACCTGGGCGGGCTCATCATGTTCTTCGAGCTCGCGACCATCTACGGCGGCCAGCTGTACGGCGTCGATCCGCTCGATCAGCCCGGTGTCGAGCTCGGCAAGCAGCTCACCTACTACCAGTTCGGCCACCCCGACTGGCAGAAGATGAAGTCCACGTGGGATGCCCTCCCGCCCTCCGATCCCGACTGGTTGCTCTGACGCGTTGCCCCCACCCTACGGCGGGGGCAGATTGCAAGTAGACACGTTGCGCGCCGCGAGTCGCGGCGCGCGCTCCCTCACCTGATGACCCCGATGTCCCACGCTCCCGAATCCGTCCGCCGCGCACTGGGCGCCGCGATCTCCATTGAAGCCGGCCAGCTGAGCGTGAAGGACGCGGCGCAGCTGGCCTCGCCGCTCATGGACGACCTCGTCCGCCTCGCGGTGTTCGGCGATGCCGCGGAGAAGGACTGGGCCCGCTGGGTGATCTGGGAAGCGGCCCGCGCCGTCGGCACCTACTCGGCGTCGATCCACGACTTCTACATGGCACGCGGCCGCGGCGACGTGAAGGGCGTCACCGTGCCAGCCATGAACATCCGTGGCGCGACCTACGACACCGTGCGCTCCGTCTGGCGCACCGCGCTCAAGCTCGACGGCGGCGCGATCATCCTCGAGATCGCGCGCTCGGAGATCGCGTACACCGATCAACGCCCGACCGAGTACGTCGCGGTGATCCTCGCGGCGGCGCTGCGCGAAGGGTACCGTGGCCCCGTGTTCATTCAGGGCGACCACTTCCAGGTGAACGCCAAGAAGTACAAGGTCGACGCGGCGGCGGAAGTCGCCGCCGTGAAGGCGCTCGCCACCGAAGCGGTCGCGGGTGGCTTTTATAACATCGACCTCGACACCTCCACGCTCGTCGATCTCGACTTCCCGACGCTCGCCGAACAGCAGCGCCTCAACTATGAGATCGGCGTGGAGCTGACGCGCCACGTGCGCGGGCTCGAGCCCAAGGGCGTCACGATCTCGCTCGGCGGTGAGATCGGCGAGGTCGGCACCGAGAACTCGACCGTCGCTGAGCTGCAGGCGTTCATGGACGGCTACAACGGCACGCTCAAGGCGCAGGCACCGGGCATGGTCGGCCTCTCGAAGATCTCGGTGCAGTCGGGCACGTCGCATGGCGGCGTGGTGCTCGCCGACGGCTCGATCAAGGAAGTCGCACTCGACTTCAAGACGCTCGAGGATCTCTCCCGCGTCTCGCGCGAGCAATACGGGCTCTCCGGCGCGGTGCAGCATGGCGCCTCGACGCTCCCCGACGACGCGTTCTACCACTTTCCCAAGACCGAGACCGCGGAGATCCACCTCGCGACCGGGTTCCAGAACATGATGTACGACCTCATGCCTACGGCGCTCCGCGCGGAGATCTACGAGTGGCTGCGCGTGAACGCCGCTGATGAGCGCAAGTCCGGCGACTCCGACGAGCAGTTCTTCTACAAGACGCGCAAGAAGGCGTTCGGGCCGTTCAAGAAACAGCTCTGGTCGCTGCCGGCGGACCTCAAGGCCAGGATCGCAACGGCGTACGACGCCAAGTTCACGTTCCTCTTGGAGAACCTCGGGGTGCGCGGAACATCAGCGGCGGTGCGGCGGTACGTGAAGGGGCCGGCGATCGCCATGCCGGCGCCTGGCACGGGCGGCCCCGCGGTGGAAGCCGCCCCCGATGATGCCGAAGCGGGCGAGTAGAACGGTCGAGCCCTTGGCACGACCCGTGCCCCCCACGCGCGACGAGCGCACTGAACGGAGTGGTCCCATGAAGAAGCTGATGCTGACCGGCGCCCTGGCGATCATCGCCACGGGCTGCGTATCCAAGTCCGAGTACGACCGCCAGCTTGGGCAGGTCGCGGCGATCTCGAGCGAGAAGGACTCGCTCCTCAAGGAAGTGGTGGCCACGTCGCAGTTCATCGCCGAGGTGAACGGTGAACTCGACCGCGTGAAGGGCGGACAGGCGCCGATCCAGGCCGGTGGAGCCGAGATGGAGCAGCTCTCGCCGACGCAGCAGCGCCAGGCGCTCGCCGAGCGCGTGAAGGCGCTCACCGACCGGCTCCGCGAGTCGGAGGACCGGCTCGCCCAGAGTCGCCGCCGCGTGAGTCAGCTCACGGCGACGAGCGCGACCGTGACAGCGCAGATGGCCTCGTTCGACTCGACGATCAAGCAGTTCCAGGTCATCATCGACAACCAGAAAGCCGAGATCGTCGCCCTGCTCGACCAGGTGAGCGTGCTCACCTCCGAGAACATGGCGCTCCGCGAATCGAACACGGTGCTCGAGACGCAACGGTCGGTGCTCACCGCGCAGACGGCAGAGCTCACGACCGAGCAGAACACGGTCTACTGGGTGGCCGGCAAGAAGGACGACCTGCTCAAGCGTGGGATCATCGAACAGCGCGGTGGGATGCTCGGGATCGGCCGGACGGCGGTGTTGGCGCGCACGCTCGACGCGGGTGCGTTCACCGCGGTCGATCGCACGCAGCTGGCGAAGATCGCGCTCCCCGACCCCGCCAAGTCGTACCGGATCATCACGACCAATGACATCGCTGGGTTGGACGCACCGCCGACCGATGGCAAGTTCAAGGGGACGCTGACCATCTCCGCTCCCGCGGTGTTCTGGCGTCCGTCCAAGTTCCTCGTCCTGGTGGAGCTCTAGGAGGCACACATGTCGGAACAGAGTGAACGCGAACCCAATGTCGTAGTCGAGCGGCGCTCGGGTGGTGGGATCGGGCTCTTCCTGCTCGGCGCCGTGGTCGGCGCCGGGTTGGCGCTGCTCTACGCGCCGCAGTCCGGGGTCGACACGCGTGCCGACCTGCGCCGCGGCGCGCGCCGTGCCCGCCGCAGCGCGCGGGAGTTCGCTGCCGAAGCGACAGACGCGGTGCAAGACGTCGTGCAGGATGTCGTGCGCACCACGCGCGCGGCGGCCAAGGACGTGGCCGGTGAGGCGCGCGAAGCGCTCGAGCGTCGGCTCGCGCGGCACGGACGCGCCGCCGAAGCTGAAGACACCTGAGGATCACGGCGTCTGACCGGCTTCTGGCGCTTCCTCGTCGACGTCGTGAAGCGTGCGGACGCGGACGACGTGATCTTCCTCGCCGGCGGGGTGGCGTTCAACGTCCTCCTCGCCGGCATTCCGTTCTTCCTGCTCATGGCAGCGGGGCTGGGCTACATCCTCGACCAGTCGCCGGAGACTGCGGCGCAGGTGGTGCAGACCGCGCTCCAGAATCTCCTCCCTGGGCGCGTCACCCCCGCGGGCTCGATCCTTGACCCTGTGCTCGCGGACGTCATCCGCACCCGGACCGTCGTCGGTGTGTGGGGCGGACTCGCCTTCGTCTGGTTCGCGACGCGCCTCTTTTCCACGCTGCGGGCCGTCCTCTCATTCGTATTCATGCACGGTCGCGATCGCGGCTTTTTCCACGGCAAGCTCGTCGATCTCAACCTGATCGTCGTCTCGGTGCTGTTGATGACCGCATGGGTGAGCATCAGCACCGTGCTCGTGTTGACCACGGGCCGGCTCGGCACCGCGCTCGAGCGTATCGGCGTGCTCCCCGACATCACCGGCCGTCTCGCCGAGTCGGTGCTGCGCGCGCTCGCGCTCGGTGTGATCTTCCTGATCTTCCTCGCGCTCTACCGCTGGCTCCCCCGCCGCCGCACGCACTGGCCCTCCGCGGCGATCGGCGGCGCCGCCGCTACCGGGCTCTTCGAACTCGCGCGCTTCCTCTTCGCGCAGTTCATGCTCAACTATCCGCCCTCCTCGGTCTACACCGGAACACTGGGCGCGATCTTCATCGTGATCTTCTGGACCTACTACGCGGCGCTCATCTTCGTGCTGGGTGCCGAGGTCGCGCATGTGCACGAGATGCGCGCCGTCGCGGCCGGGGATCTCCAGCCGCGTTCGGTGCTCACGACCGAGTTCGCGACGACCGCTGCGGCGCGCGCCGCAACCATTGGCATTCCCTCCCTCCCGCCCGACGCCCCGTGACCACTCTCATCGACATTCGCAGCGACACCGTCACCAAGCCCACCTCCGCGATGCGGCGTGCGATGGCCGAGGCCGAGGTGGGTGACGATGTGCTCGACGGCGATCCCACGGTGCTGCGACTCCAGGCGCGCGTGGCGCAGCTGCTCGGCAAGCACAGCGCGCTCTACTTCCCGACCGGCACCATGGCGAACCAGGCCGCCCTCTGGCTGCTTGGCGAACCGGGCACCGAGGTCTACTGCCACGAAGATTCTCACATCGTGAACTGGGAGATCGCGGGCACGGCCGCGCTCGCGGGACTGCAGGTGCGCCTCGTGCGCGGGAGCGCGGTGATGGACGCCGATTCGCTGCGCGCGTCGTACCGCCCCTACTCGGTGCATGCACCGCGCGCGTCGCTCGTCTGCGCCGAGAATACGCACAACGGCGCGGGCGGCATGGTGACGTCGATCGAGCGCCTGCGGGCGATCCAGGCCACCGCCGCCGAGGCGGGGCTCCCGCTGCATCTCGACGGCGCGCGACTCTGGAACGCGAGTGTCGCCACCGGTACACCGCTCGCGGACTTCGCGGCCTGCGCCTCCACGGTGATGGTCTCGTTCTCCAAGGGACTCGGTGCGCCGGTGGGAGCGTGCCTCGTGGGCGACGAGTTGCCGATGCGACGCGCCTGGGAAGTGCGGAAGCGATTCGGCGGCGGGATGCGCCAGTCGGGGATACTCGCGGCAGCCGCGTTGCACGGACTCGACCATCACCTGCCGAGGATGCACGAGGACCACGCGCGCGCACGGATGCTCGCCGCCGCGGTCGTGAACGTGCCCGGGGTGAGCGTCGTTGCGCCCGACACCAACATCGTGATGATCGACCTGCTCGCCGGCCAGCAGGCGGAGCGGGTGGTCGCGCGCGCGCAGGCGGCCGGGGTGTTGATCACCGCGTGGCACGACACGCGAGTGCGCGCGGTGTTGCACCTGGACGTGGACGACGCGGCGGTGGTGCGCGCGGGGGCGGTGCTCGTCGAGGCGCTCTCGGCGTGAGCGTGTTGCGGGGGAGCGTGTTGCGGGGAGCGTGTTGCGGGTTGTTGTGAGCCGGGGTCGCGCCGACTATCCTTCGGGTGTTCCAGGTCCCGGGGGGCTTCGGCCCGCCAACTCCGCCAGGGCCGAAAGGCAGCAACGGTACGTGGTGTCCGTCGTCGCTCCGTCAGGCCTGGAACACTCGCGCGGGTGAGCACCTTTGGGTGCTCCCCGCGCGTTCCGTTACGGTGACGGCGTTGGCTACAACGGCACTGGCAAGCACAATTAACTTCGCTTGACCACCGTCGGTCCTTGCCCAGATCACCTCCGCCTGCGCCGCCCCGCGCGACGGATGCTCCGACACATCGAGGCACACCTGGATGATGTCCGCGCTCGCGACCTGCTTCGGCTGCACGCTGCCACGGAACACCGACCGCACCGCTTTCGGGATCCGCCCCCCCCTGTAGCACCGACTGTCGGTCCACCAGCACATGCGGCGCGACCCCGCTCACGAATCCCACGCCGAGTTCGTCTGCGGCCGCGAAGAGGCCGAGGCAGGCGCGTCGCGCTCCGAACAGGCGCTCGAGATTCGAGCGCACGTCCATCGGGATCAGCATCCGGAACGGAACCTCCGGCAGGCTGTGCGACGGCACCTGCGTCCAGCGCCGGAAGAGCTCTCCGCGCGCCGCACGAGATGCAGTCGTCGTGCTCCTTCGTCGAGGAAGCCCTCGCGCCGCAACTCATCGATGAATCGGTGCGCGCTCATCACCGAACATCGCGCCGCCTCGGCGAGCCCGTGCGCGTTGCGGCACTCACCACGCGGGCCGCTGAGCGGAGTCCTTGGCCACGGCGGTGCCGCCGGCGATCAGCCCTGCCCCACGGCTAGCCCCGACGGAGGCGTCCCGCCGCTGGGCGGCGCTTCTACAGCAGATCTTCGAGGTCGCCCCGCTCGCGTGCCCAACATGCCACGGCCCCATGCGGATCGTCGCGTGCATCACCCAGACGTCGGAGATCGACCAGATTCTCGCGCACTTCCGCACGCACTTCCGCACGCACTTCCGCACGCGCGCCACACGCGAGGCGCACGCCGGGCCGCGGAGCCCCCCATCGACGGGGCCCCCGCGAGCCGGGGCGTTTCACCCGCCCCGCGCGCACCCGTCGACGTCACATCGGCCCCCGGCCATCCAGCGGGACCTCAGCGGGACCTCAGCGGGACCTCAGCGGGACCTCAGCGGGACCTCAGCGGGACCTCAGCGGGACCACCTCAGCGCGACCTC
>JANOTB010000212.1:0-10252 GCA_031416115.1 Gemmatimonadota bacterium | reverse complement strand
TTGGCGCGCTGACGCTGCGCAGTGGCGGACCATGGTCTTCACGACGCTGGCGTTCTCACAAATGGCGCACGTGCTGGCGATCCGTTCGAGCCGCGATTCGCTCTTCAGCATCGGTGTGCTATCGAATCGCTGGCTGGCTGCGGCGGTCGCCGGAACCACGATGTTGCAGCTCGTGGTGATCTACGTGCCGATGTTCAACCGTGTGTTCGGCACGTTACCCCTATCGACGGGTGACCTAGCGGTCACGGTGGTTCTTGCCGGCGTCGTCTTTGCCGTCGTGGAAATAGAGAAATCGCTCAAGCGCCGCGGGACAGCAAATTCAATCAAGGTACGGGACGTATGACGCCTTTGCGCGCGCGCGGCGCGACCGTACAGACGCTCGCGCGCTATGAAGAGGGCAGCGCTCGCGCCGTCGTCGACCGGCTCATCGCGATGCGGTTTGCGCAGGATCAGGATCGCCTCCGCGTCGGCGAAGTGATGCAGCACCTGCGAGCAGGTGACGATGTCCACGCTGTGGTCCGCGAACGGGAGCGCGAGTGCATCGCCGACCTCGGCGTTGCCGAGGTTGGAGCGGGCATCCGCCTCGAGCGCAGGGTCCGCCCCTGGATCGTCCAGGATCTCGCGCCCACGACGGCGCGCGGGGACGAGGAGTCGCATCAGCGAAGGTCCCGGCGCAGAACAGGAGCGACGACGAACGTCCTGAGTGCACGCATGGGGATTCTGGGAGTTCGGGAGGGACACCCGGAATCTACGCCCAGCTGGCTCCCGCGGGGACTGTTGCGTTGATTACCTGAACCCACCGACTGACGGACCAGGCCGGTGGCAACGGCACGATCAGACGTTGGCTCTCACGACGCTGCGAGAGATCGCGGAGGAGTACGCGCAGTGCTGTCATTCAGGAATACGGTCTTCGCGCTGTGCTTGGCGTCTGCACCGACGGCGCTCCTCTCACAGCAACGGTCCGCGCCCGCGACAGAGGGCATGGTCCTGTTCGTCTGCGAGCACGGTACGGTGAAGAGTCTCTTGGCCAAGCTGCTCTTTGAGGAGTATGCGGCCCATGTCGGTCTCCCGATGCGGGCAGAATCGCGCGGGACCGCCGTTGACTCTGTGGTACCGCCGTGGATGCGGGCACGACTCAGTGCCAGTCAACTGTCCCTCGGCGGCTTCAGTCCGCGTGCCTTGGCGGCGCAGGACCTCGCTGGCGCGAGCTATGTGGTCTCATTCGATCTGCCAGCCGCTGTGAGTGCCAGTGCACGTGCACCGCGGGCGCGGTGGGATTCACTGCCGCCGGCGAGTCAACAGTTCGAGGCGAGTCGGGACGCGATCAGGGCGCGTGTGCACGCGCTGGTGGATTCGCTGAATCAGGCGCGTCAGGCGCGCGCACCGACCAGCGACCCATCGATCGCGCGACTCCGCATCGCGCCGACCGTGCGCAGCTTCATCGTGGGCGACTCACTGCGGATGCGCGTCGAGGCACTCGACGCGCAGGGCAACGTCATCCCGGGCGCGCGGATCCGCTTCGTCGCGCGGGGCGGCGCGTTCCAAGGCAGCGTTGACTCGCTGGGCGTCGTGCGTGGCGGCGCGCCGGGCACCGTGCCGATCGCGATCGTCGCGACGACCGCGACCGGCCGACCGTACACGGAGAAGATCGAGGTCCGGATCCTCATGGGCCCGGCGGCGCGGATCGCACTCGCGCCGCTACCGACGAAACTGATCGCGGGCCAACAGCTCTCCCTCGAAGCCGCGGTGCTCGCGGCATCGGGCGACAGGCGGAACGATGCCGTGACCTGGATTAGTTCTGACGTCGCGATAGTGCGCGTCGCCGATGGGGTGCTGAGGGCGCTCGCGCCCGGGAGCGTGACGATCACCGCTCGCGCCGGTGCGGCGACGGCGACGCTGGCGACGCAGGTCATCGCCGCCACCGGAGTCACGGTCGAGATCTCGCCCGCGCGCACCAGCGCACGCCAGGGCGATGTCGTTCGCTTCGGCCTCGACGTACGGGACGCGCGCGGCCAGCGCATCACCGGCCTCACGCCGAGCTGGAGCTTCTCGCCGGGCAATGGAGCGATCGATCACGACGGGGCCTTCGTCGGCAATGTGCCCGGCAAGTACCTCGTCACCGCCGACCTCGGCGCGCTCGATGCGCAGGCCGCCGTGACGCTCAGCGACCGCGACGTCCGGCAGACCGCACAGGTGGTGGGACGCCTCCCTCGGTCGGCATTCCATACCAGCGAGGTGTGGCTGCATCCCGACGGCAAGCATCTCTACCTGGGCACGACCTTGGGAGGTGACCGCATCTATGCGATCGACGTGAGCGATCCCGAGAAGCCGGTGATCACCGATTCGATCATGGCCAACGCGCGGTCGATGAACGATCTCATGACCACCGCCGACGGGAAGTGGCTGGTCTTCACGCGCGAGGGCGCGTCCGATCGCCGCAACGGCATCGTGATCGCCTCGGTTGCAGACCCGGCGCACCCCACACTCGTCGCTGAGTTCACCGACGGTGTCACGGCCGGTGTTCACTCGGCATTCGTGTACACGCAGCCGCGGTACGGTACGCATGTGTATCTCACCAACAGCGGGACTGGCTCGCTCAACATCATCGACATCAACGACCCGCTGCATCCGAAGAAGGTCTCGGAGTGGCGCCCGCGCGAGACGCGCGCTGGTCGCGCGCTGCACGACATCGACGTGAAGGACGGCATCGCGTACGTGAGCTACTGGAGCGACGGGCTCGTGATGCTCGACGTCGGCAACGGCATCAAGGGTGGCACGCCGGACGCACCGAAGCTCATCAGCAACTTCCGGTACAACGCCGAGGAGCTCTATCCCGGTGCCACTGCGGACTATGGGCCGGGATTCATCAGCGGCACGCATACCGCGTGGCGCCACCGGAACTACGTTTTCATCGCCGATGAGGTCTTCCCGCCGTTCGCGCCGACCGGCGCCTGGGACGTCTCCACGATCCGGGCGTACGGACGGTTGCAGGTGGTGGACGTGAGCGACATCGAACGTCCGCGCTCGGTGGCCTGGTACGAGCCCGACTGGGGCGGCGTGCACAACGTCTGGGTGGCGGGCGATTCGCTCTACATCGGCGCCTACAACGCGGGCTTCCACGTGGTGGACGTGAGCGGCGAGTTGCGCGGCGACCTCAAGGCACAGGGGCGCACGATCTCCGAGCTCCGACCGACCGACGCGGTCGGCGTGGTCCCCAACGGCACGATGACGTGGGGCGTGGTGGTGAAGGACGGCCTCGCGTACGTGAATGACATGCTGAGCGGGCTCTGGATCGTGCGACTGAAGCCGAAGCCAGTAGTGCAGTAAGAAGCGGCGGCGGGTGGGTTCCCCCCGCGTCACGCATCGTCGAGATTACAGGCGTGCCAGATTCGCCGACACCACTCGACGCGTAGCGAGCGATCCGTTCACGAGGATGACAATGAAAGTCGGTGTACCAAAGGAAAGTCTGCCGGGTGAACGTCGCGTGGCCGCGACCCCGGAGTCCGTCAAGAAGCTGATCAAGCTCGGCTTCGAGGTGATCGTGGAACGCGACGCGGGACTGAGCGCCGGGTTTGACGACGCGTCGTACGCTGGCGCCGGTGCCACGGTCGCGGAACGCTCCGCCGCGTGGACCGCGGACATCGTCGCCAAGGTGCGTGCCCCGAACGACGACGAGGTGGCGCGACTTGCCGCCGGCCAGACACTCATCAGTTACTTGCATCCGGCATTCAACTCGTCGCTGGTCGCCGCGCTCGGAGGTCGCAAGGTGAACGCGCTGGCGATGGACCAGGTGCCGCGGATCACGCGCGCGCAAAAGGTCGACGCGCTGTCGTCGATGGGGAACCTGTCCGGCTACCGGGCGGTGATCGAGGCGGTGAATGTCATGCAGCGTCCGCTCCGCGGGCAGTCGACGGCGGCCGGCAAGATCCATCCCTGCAAGGTGCTCGTGATCGGCGCCGGAGTGGCCGGGCTCGCAGCGATCGGCGCAGCGCGGGCACTCGGCGCGATCGTGCGTGCGTTCGACACGCGGCCGGCGGTGAAGGACCAGGTGGCGTCGATGGGCGCCGAGTTCCTGGAGGTGCAGATCGCGGAGGACGGCAGTGGGAGTGGCGGCTACGCCAAGGAGATGAGTCCGGCGTTCATCGCCGCCGAGATGGCGTTGTTCGCCGCGCAGGCCAAGGAAGTGGACATCATCGTCACGACCGCGCTCATTCCGGGCCAGCGTGCACCGATCCTGATCACGGCAGAGATGGTCGCGTCGATGAAGCGTGGGTCGGTGGTCGTGGACCTCGCCGCCGAACAACAGGGCAACTGCGAGCTCACCAAGTCTGGCGAAGTGGTGGTCGTGCACGGAGTGACCGTGATCGGTTACACCGACCTCCCTTCCCGGATGGCGCTCCAGGCGTCGACGCTCTACGCCACGAACATCGTCCACCTGCTCGAGGAGATGGGTGGGGCGGCGAAGTTCACGATCAGTGAGACGAACGACATCGTGCGGCCCATGACGGTGCTGAAGTCGGGCGCGCTGACGTGGCCACCGCCGGCCGCAGCCGCCAAGCCGACGGCCGTCACACCGCCCACGGCGAAGGCGCGAATACACAGTGAGGCGCACGGACCGCCAGCGGCGGCGACCATGTCGCCCTTCTCGCGACTGGGGCTGCTGCTCGCGGGCCTCGCGCTGCTCGGCCTCGGCCTCAACGCGCCACCCGCGTTCCTCACGCATTTCACGGTGTTCGTGCTGTCGTGCTTCATCGGATATCAGGTGGTCTGGAGCGTGACGCCGGCGCTGCATACGCCGCTGATGAGCGTGACCAACGCGATCAGTGGCATCATCGTGATCGGCGGGATGTTCCAGGTCAATGGAGGCTCGGCGGCGAGCATCCTCGGCATCGTCGCGATCCTGCTCGCCACGATCAACGTCGCCGGCGGGTTCCTCGTCACGCAGCGCATGCTAAGGATGTTCCACCGGTGACCCCTTCACTTCTCGCCACCGCGTACATCGCCGCCGGCGTGCTCTTCATCATGAGCCTCAAGGGGCTCTCGCATCCCGAGACGGCGCGGCGTGGCAACCTGTTCGGCGCGGTCGGCATGATCGTCGCCGTGCTCGCGGTGGCGATTCAGGTCGGGCTGGCCACCTCCCCGGTCGTCATCGGGGCCGTGCTGATCGCAGGACTCATCGGCGCCGTCGTGGCGACGCGCGTCTCGATGACCGCGATGCCGCAACTGGTCGCGATCCTGCACAGTTTCGTCGGCGCAGCTGCCGTGCTCGTGGGGATCAGCAACAAGCTGCATCCGGCGAGCACGCTTGTCGGTGCTGAGCAGACGATCCACGACATCGAGACCTTCATCGGTGTATTCATCGGCGCGCTGACGTTCACGGGATCGGTGATCGCCTGGGGCAAGCTGCAGGGTGTGATCGGCAGCAGGCCGTTGCTCCTGCCTGGGCGGCACCTGCTCAATCTGGCGATGCTCCTCGCCTGCGTCTGGCTCGGTGCGATCTTCGTCGGCGCGGGACCGCAGTCGCTGCCGGCCCTGCTCGCCGTGACGGCGGTGTCGGGCCTGATCGGCATCCATCTCGTGATGGCGATCGGCGGCGCGGACATGCCCGTGGTCGTCTCGATGCTCAACAGCTACTCGGGGTGGGCCGCGAGTGCGGCGGGCTTCATGCTCTCCAATGATCTGCTGATCATCACCGGCGCGCTCGTCGGATCGTCGGGCGCGATCCTCAGCTACATCATGTGCAAGGCGATGAACCGATCGTTCGTTTCCGTGATCCTCGGCGGATTCGGCGCTGAGGAAGGTGCCGCACCGGCAGGCGGTGCAGTGATGGAAGGGGAGATGGTCGCGACGACCGCCGAAGAGGTGGTGGAGCTGCTCCGCGACGCGCAGTCGGTGATCATCGTGCCTGGCTACGGCATGGCGGTCGCACAGGCGCAGCATCCCGTGCGCGAGATCGTCGATCTCCTGCGCAAGCGCAACACGCAGGTGCGGTTCGCGATCCACCCCGTGGCCGGCCGACTGCCGGGCCACATGAACGTGCTCCTCGCCGAGGCGAATCTCCCGTACGACATCGTGCTCGAGATGGATGAGATCAGCGCGGACTTCGAGAAGACCGATGTGGTGCTCGTGATCGGGGCGAACGACATCGTGAATCCGAGCGCGCTCGACGATCCGTCGAGCCCGATCGCAGGGATGCCTGTACTTCCCGCGTGGGAGGCGGAGAGCTGTATCGTGTTCAAGCGCGGACGCGGCGCGGGGTACGCGGGGGTGGAGAATCCGCTCTTCTTCAAGCCCAAGACGCGCATGCTGTACGGTGACGCCAAGTCCTCGGTGGAGGCGATCCTGAAGTTGTTGGCCCGGTAACGGCAGCCGACGCTCGGCTGATCAAGAGACACGCGTGCACACGTCACGGACCGTCAAAGCGTACCGCCAGTTCTGCAGCAGCGGCGGCGGCAGAAACGGTGGCTTGCACCGCCCGCCGTGTGTGTGTGTCCCGCGAGCATCCAACCGCGGTAGTCGGACCACGACTGAAGATCCGCGGCACCGGGATCGTGCACGAGCACGAGGGCCACGTCGCAGGAGCGCACGCGGAGTGCCGCGACGGCTGCGAGTACTGTGACGATCGCCGCACAGCGGCGTTGGGTACTGCGTGGCATGCTGGCGGACCTTCGCATTCCGGGAGGAGATGCGCTGCGGGAGCTTGGCGTTACGGGGGCCAAGGCGGGACAGCGCAGGAAGGTTCCTTGATGGTCGGGACGTAGCCGCCGAGGCTCAGGCCAGTCCGACTACAACTGTCTGAGCCAGCTCAGCTTGACGATCAACGACCGTGCGGCCGGCACCGGACTGTCGAGGATCGGCTGCCCGTCGTTGTACACGATGTACAGGAACGAGAGCGGCGCGAACTCCCAGCTGAACCGCGTGTTGAGCGCCGCGCGCCTCTGCACCGTGTTGTACTGGTAGAACGCGCTCCACTGCACACGCGGGTTGAGCGCGGCGCGCAGCTCGGGGCCCACGAGGTGCGTCACGAGCGAGGTGTCGGCGGTGCCGAGCGAGCGTAGCCGGTTGACCTCGTAGCTGGCGCGCACGGAGACGTAGGGATTGGGCGACCAGCGACCCGAGATCGCGGCACGCTCCTGCTCGCCGTCAAAGAAACCGCCCGCCGAGAGGCTCGCCGCGCCGGCGAACCGCGCGCTCGGATCCGACTTCAACTCCACGCCGTAGCGCCAGTAGTCGTGCGCGCCGGGCGCGATCGTGACGCCGGGGAGCAGCGCGACGTTGGTGACCGGACGCTGGAGATTGCGCTCCACGAACGGCGTGAGCGAGCCGCCGGCGACGGTGAGCAGCTCGGTGTTGGCCAGGACACGCGCCTCCTGCAGCGCGCGGCTGGAGGGATCGTGGAAGAACAGTGTGAACAGTTCCGGACGGATCCAGACGAGCCCCTCAGGGCGCCACTTGGGCTGGAAGGTGACGTTCGCGTACGGACTCGTCATGATGACGTCGGGTCGCGAGACGAACCCGGTGCGCGGCGCGTACGCGTCGCCCACGACGGCGCCGCTGAGCCCGATGTTTGACGCCGGTGTGTTGCGACTCAGCGACCACGTGGCCGCCACGCCGGACCGCCCGGCCTGCTGCGAGTTCGAGATCATCGCACTCAGCTGCACCTGCTCGCCGAACCGCGTGAGCATGTCCACAGCCGAGACAGTGTTCGAGCCCCCCGCGCTGCGCGAATCGTCGCGGTACGCGACCAACCCGCCCACGCGAGTCGAACGTCCGAAGAACTGGCTTCCGCGCACGACGCCGAAATCCGCGGCATCGGTCTCGCCCGCTCCCACGCCGTCCTGTCGCATCGCGAGCGCACCCAACGCCGTGCGTCCGGTGCGGAAACCGTAGCGCGCGCCGCCGATGATCGGACGCGGAGTGCCGTCGTCCCCCAAGCCGATGCGGCGCGAGAAGAACGGCTGCACCACGAACGGATTGGCGGTTCCGCTCGTGGGGTTCGCGCCGGATACACTCGCCGCACTCAGCAGGTCGGCATTCTCGAGGAAGAACTGCCGCTGCTCGGGGAAGAAGACGCTGAACCGCGTGAGATTCACCACCTGCCGGTCGACGTCCGCCTGCGCGAAGTCGGTGTTCACGGTGGCCTCGAGCAGGCTGTTCGCCGTCGGAGCCCAAATGACCTCACCGCCCACGTCGCCGGTGGTGCCGCGAAAGCCGCCATTCGCCTCGTTGCGACGCGTCTCGGTGAGCCCGTACAGCCGCGTCCGCAGATTCGCACGCGGCGGCGGTGGGGCGATCGAGTCGAGCAGTCCCGAGTACGTCAGACGCCAAGAGGTGAGCTGACGCGGGTACGGGACCCACGCGCTCCACTGCCCCGCGTGGCGCGCGTTGCGCAGGAAGTTGATGTCCCACGACTTCAGCCCCTTCGCGTAGCGGAGCGAAGTCCAGGGCACCGCGATCTCGGCCGTCCAGCCCGAGTCGGCGCGCGTCGTCCGCACGCGCCACATCGCGTCCCAGCTGAAGCTGAACGACGCGCCACCGTCAAAGGCCTGCACGTCGCCCTGCGAACCGAGCGGCGTGACCTGGAACTGGTAGACGGTGCGCCGGTCACCGAGCGGCCCGAGTGTGACCGCGAAGACGTCGTTGTCGGGTGGCGTGAAGTCGCGACGCAGGTCGGGCATGCGAAGCGACGCGAGTCCGGCGCTGTCACGGTTGTAGGCGCCGATGTACAGATTCTCGTCGTCGAAGAGAACGCGCACTTCGCTGGGGAACCGTGTGCTCTGCACGTAGTCGGGTCGGACTTGCACGAACTGACTCGCCACCGGAGCGCGCACCCAGTCCGCCTCATCGAGCCGCCCGTCGAGCGCGATCCGCCCGGCGGCGCGACGTGCGGTCAGTCGCGGACGCGTCGCGCTGTCGGGCTCGAGCACCACGGCCTGCGCGCGCGTCGACGAGGCGAGGGCGGAGGTCGCGATGACCACGGCGATGAGTCGGGCGAACGGAACGCGGAGGGAACAGAGCACGGACCACCGAGGGAGAGAGGTCGACATCAGAAGCCGAGCGAGCGTCGCGTCGGCAGCTCGCGGAGCGAGCACCCGAGTGCGTCGACCACCCGATCGGCGTCGGCGAGCGTGAGCGGCATCGGACCGCGGATCTTGATCACGTTGTGGTACGGACCATCGGTGCCGACCAACACGCCGCGCGCGCGCATGCGGTCGACCACGAACGTCGCTTCGGCGGGCGCCGGCTCGAGCGTCTGACGATCGCGGACGAGTTCGACGCCGATGAAGAGGCCCGACCCGCGCACATCGCCGACGATCTCGAACTCGCCCATGAGCGGTCGCAGTCCGCCGAGCAACTGTTCACCCACGACGAGCGCGTTCTGCTGGAGCCCCTCGTCGATCACCACCTTCAGCGTGGTACTGGCGGCCACACACGCCGCCGTGCTGCCGCCGAACGTACTGAAGAACTCCATGCCGTTGTCGAAGCTCTCGGCGATCGCACGCGTGGTGATGACCGCTCCCATGGGGTAACCATTGGCGATCGGCTTGCCGAGCACCACGATGTCGGGCGTGACATCGTGCGCCTCGAACGCCCAGAAGTGAGTGCCAAGGCGCCCGAAGCCCGTCTGCACCTCATCGGCGATACAGAGGCCGCCGGCGGCGCGCACGCGCGCGTACACATCGCGCAGGAACCCCCGGGGCATCATGATCTGCCCGCCCACGCTCGGGCAGGTCTCGGCGATGTAGCCGGAGAGACGCCGCCCCTTGGCGTTGATCTCTGCGATCACGTCTCCCACCTGCGATGCGAACCACGCGCCCGGGTCGGCGTGCGTACCGCGCAGGCGAAAGACATCGGGGATCGGCGACCGGTGCACCCAGTCGGGCGCGCCGGTGCCGCCGGGGCCCGCGTGCTTGTACGGGCTGATGTCGATCAGCGTGGTGGTGTGACCATGATACGCAGAGTCCATCACGATCAGGTCGCGCGCGCCGGTGTGCGCGCGGGCGAGGCGGAGCGCGAGCTCGTTGGCCTCACTGCCCGAGGCGGTGAAGTAACAGACGCTCAACGACGGCGGCAACAGCGTCGTCAACTGCTCGGCGTACTGCGTGAGCTGTTCCTGCAGGTATCGCGTGTTGGTGTTGAGCACCGCCAGCTGTTCGCTCACGGCGCGCACCACGCGCGGATGTCCGTGCCCCACGTGCGCCACGTTGTTATAGCCGTCTATGAAGCGATGCGCCGCGTCGTCATAGAGGTA
>JANOTB010000211.1:0-4605 GCA_031416115.1 Gemmatimonadota bacterium | reverse complement strand
CGTGTGCACGAGGAACTTGCCGTCGGGTGTCGTCATCACATCGTTCACGCGACGCGTGTTGGAGATGAGTGAATCGACGACGACAGGATGCGCGGGGTCGGAGATGTCGACCACGAAGAGCGCGTCACCGCCGCCGCCCGAGCCGAGGTAGGCGACCTTGCCATTGGGGTGGAGCCAAACCTCTTCGGTCGTGAAGCGCGAGCGCGCGAGCCGGCCCACCAACTCCAGCGGCCGGCGCACGTCGCGCGGCGCGAGCGTGACCACCGCGTCGGCGGTCCGATTGCCGAGCGATGCGGTGACCGTGTACTGGCCGGCTTCGTAGCCGACGAACGCGCCGTCGCCTTCGATCATCCCCTGACCGGGATTGAAGCTCCAGACGGGAGTGAGTCCGTCGATCGCCTTGCCCGTGGCATCCTTGGCTACGGCCTTGAAGCGGATCACATCACCGGTACGGGCATCGATCACGTCGGGCGTGACGTTGAGCGTGCTCACGGTCGTTGCGAGGACCTGCACGGCGTGTGTCTGCTGCACCGTACCAACGCTGGCCGTGATCGACGCGCGACCGGCCGCGACTGCGGTGACGAGTCCGGCCTCGGTGACGCGCACGACGGAGATGTTCGAGGACTTCCAGCTCACGCGGTCATCGCGAAGATCGTCGAGTCGCGAGAAGACCTGTGCACCGAGACGGATCCGCTGTCCGGGCACGAGCCGCGCGGGCAGTGGCGCGATCGCGATGCGCGTGGCGGGTCCGGGTACCATGCGTACCTCGAAGCGCAATACCTTGGGCTGCTCGCCGGGCAGGATGCCGACGACGACCACGGGGAGAGTGCCGGTGGAGCCGGAGACGAGGAGGCCCGTTTCGTCGACGCGCCCTTCGAACCGCGCACCGGACTCGCGGGTCCATCGGAACTGGACGCCGGGGATCAGGGCGTTCTGCGCGTCGTGTGCTTCGGCGGTGAGGCGGAGCGAGTCGCCGGCGGTGACGACCTTCTGCACCGGTGTCACGACGATCCGTGCGATGCGGGAGGGTGGCGAAGTGGGGGTCGTGGGTGACGGCACCTGCGCCGCGGCGGCTGAGGCGAGAAGCGCGCTGAGTGCGGCGGTGATTCGCAGAGCAGAGTGTCGCATCGAGGTCGGGGTCCGGGGGCAGGTGTGGTCGGTCGTTGGCGTGGAGCGCTTTCGGAGTGCGCAGGCGAAGAATCTAGCGCCGGCGCTGAGGGGAAGGCGGCGCGAGGCCGCTCATGAGAGGAGTCACTCGTCGACCGGCCGAAGCCCGCCGATGGTCATCCAGGTGCCCGAACCGTCGGCGACCGCACGCTCGTGGATGAACCGCGCCGCCGCCACGTCCTCCACCGCCAAACCCAGCGATTTGAAGAGCGTCCGGTCGTCGACGTGTTCGCGCCCGCGCACCGCTCCAATGACCAGTGCCCCGAGCTCGCCGAGGATGTGCGACTCGTCGATCGCTCCCTCCGTGCGAGGGATCAAGAAGTCGCCGGCTTCGGTCATGGCCGACTCGGCGCGGTCCACGAAGAGCCGACTCTGCACCACGGCCTGAGTGTCGAGTTCGCGCGCGGTGGGGACGCACGCGCCCACCGCGTTCAGGTGGACTCCGGGTGAGAGCCAAGCCCCGTGCACGATCGGTTCTCGTGCTGCGGTCACCGTGCATACGATCTGCGCTTCGCGCACCGCTGACTGAGCGGAGTCACACACCTCGACCGTGATGTCGAACCGCCGGTGTGCCCAACGGGCGAAGGAGGCGCATCGGTCCGGGTTGCGACTCCAGAGGCGCACGCGCCTGATCGGCCGCACCGCGAGCATCGCCTCGAGATGCGTCCTCGCCTGCACACCGGTGCCGAGTATGGCCAAGTCGGACGCGTCCGCCAGGGCGAGCAGTCGCGTGGCGAGGCCGGAGACCGCCGCGGTGCGAATGGCCGTCACAGAGCTGGCATCGACGATCGCCAGCAGCCGGCCGTTGGTACTCTCGAAGTACAGCACGACGCCGATGTGCGAGTCGTACAGTGTGGCGTCGTTGCTCGGAAAGATCGTGATGACCTTGGCGCCGATGGCGTTCGCTCCGTCGCCGCCCCGGAGCACCGCCGGCATGACGCCGAACGCGTCGCGACCACCGGGGATCATGAGCACCTGTCGGAGCGGCAGGACTGCGTCGTTGCGCGCAGTCGCGGCGAGCGCGTCGGCCATGAGGTCGATGCATGCGGACATCGGCAGCAGTCGCTCGACGTCGGCGTGGGAAACGATCAGTGTGCGGGCGTCAGTCATGGAGGCGGATCGGTCGCTGCGGCACGGAGGAGTCACCCGGAGGGGGCAGGCGGAGAGTGCCGCATTGTGTGGCTGGCGACGGCCGATGGCAAGCGGCGCCCCGCGGCGCATGGCGTCCCTACGGCACCCGTCCGTACATTATCCGCCCTCGCACCTCGGGTCCCAAGCGGGCGTCCGTCGCCGCTCCACCGATCGTCACGATCAAGGATATGCATTGACCGCCCCTCCGACCTCGGCGCCAACTTCACCAAGCTCACTTCCCGGGCCCGCATTCCTCGGGCTCGGGCTCGTCGCGAACTTCTTCGACACCCTGGGCATCGGGTCATTCGCGATCACGACGAGCGTGCTCAAGCTCGGCCGGATGATCGATGACGTGAATATTCCCGGTACGCTCAACGTCGGCCTGATGATCCCGACGATGCTCGAGGCCGCGCTCTTCTTCTTCGCGATCGAAGTCGACATGACGACCCTGATCTCGATGATCATCGCGGGCGGTTTCGGTGCCTGGTTCGGCGCCGGCGTGGTCGCGCGCTGGCCACGCCGCACGGTGCGGCGTGCGATGGCGATCGCGCTGCTCGTGACCGCGGTATTCATCACGCTGCGGCAGACGGGCGTCTTTCCGCAGGGAGGCAACGCGATCGGTCTCGCCGGCGGTGCGCTCCTGCTCGCGGTGCTCGCCAATGCACTGATCGGCGCGCTCGTGTCACTCGGCATCGGCAACTACGCGCCCGCGATGGCGGTGCTCTACACGCTGGGATTGAGCCCGCGGTCAGCGTTCCCCATCATGGCAGGCTCCGCCGTGCTCATGATGCCGGCGGCGTCGTATCGATTCTGGAAGTCGGGACGATTCGACCGCCGCGCCGCGATCGGGCTGACGGTGGGCGGCATCCCCGGCGTGCTGCTCGCGTTCTATCTCGTCAAGGAGCTTCCCGTGCAGTATCTACTCTGGCTGGTGGTGGCCGTGTTGCTCTACACGTCGGCCGCGTTGTGGACCTCCGCGAACGTCGAAGCCGCGGCGGCCGCGTGAAGATCACCGGAATCCGCATGTTTCAGATCGACCTCCCGCTGCACGAGGGGACCTACAAGTGGTCGGGTGGCAACTCGGTCTCGGTGTTCGACGCGACGGTCGTCGCGGTCGACACGGACGAGGGGATCACGGGGTGGGGCGAGGTCTGTCCGCTCGGGCCGGCCTACCTTCCGGCGTACGCCCGCGGTGCACGCGCCGGGATCGCCGAGCTCGCGCCGCAGTTGATCGGCGCCGACCCGCTCGCCCTCGGGCTGCTCAACGAACGGATGGACAGCGCGATGCGCGGTCATCCGTACGTGAAGTCGGCGATCGACATGGCCTGCTGGGATCTGCTCGGCAAGGCGAGCGGACTCCCGGTCGCCACACTCATGGGCGGTCATGTCGGCGACGACTTCGCGCTCTACCGCGCCATCTCGCAGGACGCGCCCGACGCCATGGCAGCGCGCATCGCCCAGTATCGGGGCGAGGGCTACACGAAGTTCCAGCTCAAGGTCGGCGGCAACGCTGATACGGATATCGAGCGCATTCACGCCGCCGCCGAGAAGCTCAAGGCTGGCGATGTGCTCGTCGCTGACGCGAACACCGGATGGACCCAGCATGTGGCGATGCGCGTCGCCGATGCCGTGCGTGACGTCGATGTGTACATCGAGCAACCGTGCATGATGTACGAACAGTGCCTCGCGGTGCGGCGGCACACGAACCGTCCGTTCGTGCTCGATGAGGTCGTGGATGGCATCGACATGGTCGTGCGTGGTGTCGCCGACCAGGCGATGGACGTGATCAACCTCAAGATCTCCAAGGTCGGCGGGCTCACCAAGGCGCGGCAGATCCGCGATCTCTGTGTCTCGCTGGGGATCGCGATGACGATCGAGGATACCTGGGGCGGCGACATCATCACCGCCGCGATCGCACACCTGGCTCACAGCACGCCGGAACGGTTCCTATTCTCGGCGACGGATTTCAACTCGTATGTCTCGGTGGCATTCGCCGAGGGCGCGCCGCAACGGAAGCACGGGAGGCTCGCCGCGTCGCACGAGCCGGGACTGGGGGTGCGGCCGATGATGGACGTACTCGGCAAGCCGTTGCAGTCGTGGGAGTGAGGCCCACCCGCGAACGGGCTGGTCGGTGCGACAACGATGGTGAGGGGCCGCGCGTACTCATTGGCACTCACCCCAGCACCCGTATTTCATGACATTCGCTCGTCGCCGTTCCGGGCTCTGGTCGCTCGCGCTCTCCGTTGCGAAGCTCGCAGTCTTGGCGCTCTCCACGGCGGCGCTCGAGGCGCAGGGGACCGCGCCGCC
>JANOTB010000210.1:0-2766 GCA_031416115.1 Gemmatimonadota bacterium | reverse complement strand
TCTCTTCCGATCCACCCTGATCGCCCTCGCCGTGGCGGGCGCGATCCTGGTCGTCGCGGTGCTCCCCGCCGAGTACGGCGTGGATCCCACCGGACTCGGCCGCACGCTCGGACTCACGCAGATGGGCGAGATCAAGGTCGCCCTGGCCAAAGAGGTCGCGGCCGACGCCGCGGCGGACGAAGCCGCCGTGGACGCCGCCGTGGACGGAGCCGCAGCGGTAGAGACAGCCACAGACAACACAGCGGCAGAGCCCGCCGACTCGGCGTGGCGCGACGTGACCATCATCCCGCTCGCGCCGGGTGAAGGAAAGGAGGTCAAGCTCGTGATGCAGAAGGGCGCCACAGCTCTATTCGAGTGGCAAGCGGTCGGCGGAGTGGTGAACCACGACACTCACGGCGACTCCACCGGCGCGCCGAACAGTTACGTCAACTACCGCAAGGGCACCGGCGTGAACGCCGACTCGGGCGCACTCGTCGCCGCGATGGACGGCTCGCACGGATGGTTCTGGCGCAATCGCGGCAACAGTCCCGTGGCGGTGACGCTGCGTACGCGAGGCACTTACGAGGCGCTCAAGAAGATGTATTGATCGGGACGCGCGACCCCGCGACGCACGAAGGGCCGCGCATCCCACTGCGGGATGCGCGGCCCTTCGTCCTTCGGCGGATTCAGCGCACCTGGAACGTGATCGTCGCCCACTTCGACTCGTAGTCCACGCCGTCGCGGCCGACCTTGGCCATATTGATGAACTTCACATACCATACTCCCGCGACCGGCAGCGGGATCGTCGCGATCCCCTCGGCGTTCGACCGCACGCTCTTCTGCTCGATCCCGGCGTCGGACGCGTCACTCCCGCCGTACAATACGTACTGATTGGCGGCCGGTTTGCCGTCCACGAGCGTACGCACGCGGAGCGTGCCGCCCTTGGCGACCGAGCAGTGTTCTCGAGCGGCATGAGCTCGGCCGGGTAGCCCATCGGCGTCGCATAGAGATCGGAACGCGCGTCGCCGACCTGCACGAAGGCCTTGACGTGCTTGTGGTACCGCTCGCGGGCCGGCTTCTGCAGCTCGCCCGCGCGTCGCCGCGCCTCGAGCACGTCGGGGATCCCGTCGTCCGCGAGATACAGGTTGAAATCGTCCGCAGAGAGGTCGATCTCGCTCGGCTTGGTCGACGCACCGATCACGTACGTGCCGGCAGTCCGCGTGTGAATATGGAAGGTGCTCGTGTCGCCGCGCACGGACCATTCGGCGGTGTCGATCTTCGTCCGGCCCCGTGGCGTGAGCACGCTCGCGTCAGCGAGGCGGTCGCGCGCGATCGAGTTCTCGCTCTTGGTGAAGGTGCCATTGAGCACGCGGACGCGGACCTCCACATTCTCAGGCGCGAAGTAGCGCGTCGGCTTGAGGAACATGTCGTGCGCGAACGCGATCGAGGCGCTGGCGATGCTGAGCACGAGCACCAGAGCAGCTACACGGATCGCGCGCGCGCGCAGGCTGGTGTCGAGCGTCGAAGATGATCGCAGCATGGAGGTCCTCGTGAAAGTGATGAACGAACGTAGAGTATCGAATTCTAGCGCGTCGCGGGCAAGCACGCCACGTCGTCGCCGTCACGCCGTTGCCTGGCTACCGTCGATGCGCGGCGGTGCAGAGTTCCGCGAACACCGCAGGGTCCGACGCCCGCGCGTGCACTTCGACCACACCCGTCTCGCGGATGATGCGCTGCACGTTGTGCGCGCGCACGCCACCCCCTGGCATGATCGTCGTACGCCCCGCCGCGCGCGCGTGCAAGCGCGCCAGCGTGGCGATCCCCTCCTCCGCCGTCGACGCATGCCCAGCCGCGAGCACCACCTCCACGCCCAGTGCGATCAACTGGTCGAGCGCGACATCCGCGTCGGGCGTGCGGTCGAATGCACGATGCACCCCGACCCGTAACGGCCGCGCGAGCGCGATCAGCTCACGCATTCGCGCCACATCGAGTGTGCCGTCGCGGTTCGAGATCCCGATCACGACACCAGCCGCACCCGCCGACTTGATCATCACCACTGCGTCGCGCATCTGCGCGAACTCGGCGTCGGTGTACACGAAGTCTCCCGTGCGCGGCCGTACCATGGCGTGCACAGGGATGCGCACCGTCGCCAACACGGCCGCGAGCAACTCGGGCGACGGCGTGAGCCCGCCCTCACCCGGCCCGCAGAGCTCCAAGCGACCGGCGCCATTCCGCTCTGCGGCGAGCGCAGTGTCCAACTGATCCACATACGCTTCAACGAGCATGGCGCAGGAGTTCGGGTACGCTCAGAGACTCCACCCCGCTCGGGGCGTCGGATTCACCCACTCGCTCGGCGGCGTCGCATTCTTGATCACGCCCGTCTCCGGATCCATCTCCAGCGCCCGACCCATGCGCGTGGCGAGGCACCCGATCACGATGATCTCCGTCATCGGCCCAGCGTAACCGGCGAAGTCGCTCCCCGGCTGCTTCCCTTCCTTGATCGCCGTGATCCACTCCTGATACACGCCCTGCGTGCGCACGTACGTCTTCGGTACCGGCGTGGCCGCGACCTCGGCCGCCACCTTCGGGTCGAGCAGACGCGGATTCTCGCCGTACGTGCCGGCAAGCAGCATCCCCTTGTCGCCATGCCAGACCTGACCGCCCTCACGATCGAACGGCCAATCCTCCGCCTCGCTCCAGCCCTCGGGGCGCGGCGGGAAGAGCGATCCGTCGCGCCAGGTGAGCGTGACCGCCGGCCGATCCCCGATCGCCGGGAACTGATAGTCG
>JANOTB010000209.1:0-2399 GCA_031416115.1 Gemmatimonadota bacterium | reverse complement strand
CCCCAGAACTTCAGACCGCAGGGTGTCTTCTTGAGCCACTCGGGGCAGAGCCCAAAGGGGTCGGAAAAGTTGACCGGATCCCCACCCGCAAACCCATACACATTCGCCCCACCCGCGATCCCGATCGGGTCCTGCTGCGTAAACTGCCCCGTCCCCGGATCATCGTACCGGTTCCGACAGTACAACGCCCTGACCGCCGGGTCATACTTGACCGGCTCCCACGCAACTCGTAGCGTACGGCATGGACTACGCGCGACTCATCACGATGGAGCCGGGAACGCGCGGCGGCAAGCCGTGCATCCGCGGAATGCGAATCACCGTGTATGACGTGCTCGAGTACTTGGCCGCGGGGATGTCGGAGGACGAGATCGTGCGAGACTTCCCTGAGCTAACGCGCGAGGACATCCGCGCGAGTCTCGCGTTCGCGGCGGACCGGGAGCGTCGACTCGTCGGCCTGCGTTAGCGGTCGCTGCCGTGCGGCTTCTTCTCGATCAGAGCATCTCGGCGCGCCTGCTGGACCCACTGGACGCCTTGTTCCCGGGCTCCGCGCATGTCAGACTCCTGGGACTCGCCGAGGCAGACGATGAGGCCATCTGGGCCTACGCGGCGCGCCACCAAAGGTTATCTGGATTCGTCTCGGCAACTGCACGACGGACGCGCTCGAAAAGGTGTTGCGCGACGGACTCACGATCATCACCGACTTCGAGCGCGACCAAGTGGCGGCGTTCCTGCTCTTGGGCTGAGGCCGAATCGATCTCGACGAGTCCGCTTGAGCATCCGGCACCCGTCCTGTGAAGCGGGCCTACGCCGCCACGGGCCGAACCGTCCTTGCACCGGCCAGTCGCAGCATGGCTGCGACTGCAGGTGAAGCTGGGTCAGGCGAGCCCGTGTGAGGATTCGCAGGGCAGGCTAACCTCGAGGCTCGGTGAGCGCCGAAGTCACCACGTGGTCACGCGCTTCAGGCAGGATCGTCGAGTTCGGCTGGCTCCGCTCGCACGAGCTCAAGCTTCCGCTGCGTCTCATTCCACCGGAACGACAGCACTTCGTCGCTGCTGAATGGCGCGATGTCAATCCCATCCTCAAGACACGTGATAGAGCCGTCGTCGAGCCATGCCATCTGAGCTACCTCATCTACGAGCGCCCTGCGCCCGACCTCTAAACGCACGTACATGACCCGAAAAGTACCCGCTCGTGCGAGAACGAAGCTGTAGCTGGTCGCAGGTTTGCTGACTGAGTCGCGGCAGAAAAACGGCTGATAGCTTGGATTTGCACGCTGAAGTTCAAGGATCGCATTCTGGCTTTTTGAGTCCCCTGCAACCGCTAGTCGCCAGGTAGTGTCGCGCGCCGTCACGCTGCGCGCAAACTCATATTCTTCGCGGGTCATCCCGTTCGGGATGGACGGCGTGGCGCCCTTTGCGCACGCGCTCGCGCACACGACGGCAGTGCACAGGAGTGCAGCGCGATGAGCGCGCGCAGCGGCGGACACCAGATTCGAGATCAGACCGCGCTCCAAGCTCATAGGGTCACCCATCATGGTTTCGGCTGCGGAATCACGACGTCGATCACGATCCGAAGACCATATCCCTTCCTTGGACTGGTCTTGTCCTGATAGCCCTCTCTCACGACGTCGCCGCCTGCGGGTGCGAATACGGCCGCTCCCGTAGCGGTCGTGTAGTCAGTGCCGTTGTGAGCCCTTGTGACAGCCTCACCATCGACAGTCGTCGTCCTCATTCCCGCTGGCCGCGAACTAACGTTGCTGCAGTCGGCGAGCGGGCAACTCACGTCACCGCTTAGGTCGGCGGTGTACTTCCCGCTCTTGCCAACAGTCCCCTCCTCGTAGTGCAGGTGCGGACCAGTAGATCGCCCAGAGTTTCCCGTCTCGGCTATCTGCGTTCCTGCGCCGACGACGCCTCCCTTCGCGACCGATGTTGACGAGAGATGCGCAAAGACGTATCGGCGGCAGATCTCTCCCTTCGGACAGAGCCCAAACGGATCTGAAAAGTTGACTGGATCCCCACCCGCGAACCCATACACATTCGCCCCACCCGCGATCCCGATCGGGTCCTGCTGCGTAAACTGCCCGGTCCCGGCATCGTAGCGCGAGGCGCGGACGAACACGAGCATGCGGTTCAGACCCAGCCCGGCTTATCCACGGTAGACGTCCCGCCGGTTCCCGACGCGCACGACCGTGATCACGAGCGCCGCATCCTCGATCTCGTACAGGATCCGGTAATCGCCCTGCCGCACTCGGTATTTGTTCGCGCCGCTCAGCTTCTCGGCACCCATCGGCCTCGGGTCATCGGCCAGCGCCGCGATGCGGGAGACGAGCCGGTGCCGATCCTTGGTCGGAACGCCATCGAGTTCTTTGGCGGCGGACCGCGTCAGGAGAAGGCTATAGC
>JANOTB010000208.1:0-2771 GCA_031416115.1 Gemmatimonadota bacterium | reverse complement strand
GCGGCGCATGCCACACGGATCCGACTGATTCGGTTGCCGGGCTACTGCCCCGAGCTGAATCCCGATGAGTTGCTCAATCAAGACGTAAAAACCAACGCGCTGGGGAAGAGTCGCCCGCGCGATCGCCCCGAGATGATGAGCGCCGTGCGGAGCCATCTCTATCGCCGCCAGAAACAGCCCCACATCATTCGCAATCTGTTTCAAGAGAAGCATGTGCGGTACGCCGCATGATCACACTACGCAGTATTTACCTGCCGCCTCAGTAAGATCACCGCCAGTCGAGTACGGAAACGGAATCCTAGTCACAGCTGAGATGCAGACGGGGCACAACCCGAACGGATCCGCGAAGTTGACCGGATCCCCGCCCGCAAACCCGTAGACGTTGGCCCCACCCGCGATCCCAATCGGGTCCTGCTGCGTATACTGAGCCGTCTCCGAGTCGTACTACCGATTGGATGGCTCGTGATGCTCGCCGAGCGGTCAGGCCAACCGGCTGAGCGCTGAAGCGAGGATCGCCCGCACCTCTGGGATCTCCTCCACGGCGGTGTCCCAGACGATCTGCGGGTCGACTGCCCAGTACTGATGCGTGATTCGGTCCCGCATCCTCGCCAGCGCGGACCACTCGACTTCGGAGAGGTCGGTCGCCAAGGTCGGGTCACGCCGCACGACCGCTTTCGCGGCCTCCCCGATCACCACGATGCGAAACAGGATCGCATCGCGCACAGCCGGATCGGCATCGTAGACGGGCCGGCCACGGGCGACGTACTCGGCGATCGCGTCCGCGGCCTCGACCATGTGCTGCATGCGCTCGCTTGCGATCGCGCGTTCGTCAGACATCCACGGCGTCCCGCAGCACGGTGGATCGGAAGGGTTCCTTCAACCCCGACTCGGGGACCACGTCTACCACCCGATTCAGGAGCTGCTCCAGCCGGGCCTCGAGTCGGGCGAGGTCCAGCAATGTCCGTCCGGGCTCCAACGTGACCAAGAGATCGACGTCGCTCGCTCCTGTCTCCTGCCCGCGCGCCGCGGACCCGAACAGCCGGACGCGCCGCGCGCCGTTAGCCTCGGCGGCATGCAGGATCTCCCGGCGAAGCAGTTGGACCTGTTCTCGAACGGTCATCGAGCAAAGGTAACGCGGCACTCGTGGGGGAGCCACAGTGCGGGGCTCCCCGCCACTCGCTCGAGTCACACGGTCGGGCGGGCCTTGCGCCACGGGTGGCCGAACGCCGTTGCTGCAGACGGCGCCTACGCCGTCGCTGCAGAAACTGTGGTTAGGCACAGCGAAGCTGATTCCGGACCTCCCGGCGTCGCGCGAGCGGTCAGCAGAGTTTCTCAGATTCGGCGGCGAGGAGAGCCTAGTCAGTCGCGACCAGTTCCCACTTACCCTGCTGAAACCGATTGCGCGCCTCGTCGGCTGCGCTTCGGCTCCGAAAGGTCAGGTCGACAAAACCGTCGTGCGACGCGAATGCGATGAACTCACCCGAGATCGGCACAAAGAACGCATCCCACTGAAACAGCAGCGGCAGCGCAAGCGCTGTGTGCAGTACCGCAAGCTCATTCTCGCAAAAGAGTTGACAAGGCCGTTCCAGCACATCGCCACCGCTCGCGCCGCGCATCGCGCTCAAGAGACTGAGCCCGACACGCTCGTGAGTGTCGCTACCGATGTCCCAATCGACCATCCAGATGAGCCCTCCATCCACGTTCCGTTCATCGTCATCAATCACTCCCGTCATGATGATGACATATGCTAGAGCAACGGCATGCAGGGCGCTTGCCGGAACGGGAATGCGAATTGCATGCGCTCCTTCGTCGAACTGAAGCCGTGGTCGAGCTAGGTCCTCTCGTCGCACGAAGAGCTGCTTTGCCTCGCACCACGCCTTGGCCGAAGCACTCGTCAAGAGTTCCATTAGGGACGCCTCACGGTACAGGAATCAGATTTGTCGCTGGGACAGCAATGCGAAGCGCGGTGCGAATGATGAAGATCGTCAGTGCAAGTCCTCCAACCGCGCCCGCCGCCTGCACTTGTTGAGCACTCGGCGTTGGGAACTGCTGTGGTCCGAAAACTCGGTCACCGTCATGGGTCACCTCTATTCCGTCTGGGGCGTATCTCCGCGTGCCGCCCACACCGTCCTTTACGTCCCAGTGACCCGCCGGGTCCCAGCTTCCGCCGGGCTGCCCACCATTCGTGCTCGGCACCGGATATCGGGGAGCCCACTTCTGCCGCACGCCCGACCCGGGCACCTCAATCCACTCGTTTGGTTCGCCGTTCTTGCCATCAGGAAGTGGGACGGGTGGCGCACCCTCGGGAGCTGGACAGTCAATCGTCTTTCCGTCCTTGTCCTTGCAAGCCGACAGCCCGAACGGATCCGAGAGGTTGACCGGATCCCCACCCGAGAACCCATACACATTCGCCCCACCCGCGATCCCGATCGGGTCCTGCTGCGTAAACTGCCCGGTCCCGGCATCGTAGCGCGAGGCGCGGACGAACACGAGCATGCGGTTCAGACCCAGCCCGGCTTATCCGCGATAGACGTCCCGCCGGTTCCCGACGCGCACGACCGTGACCACGAGCGCCGCATCCTCGATCTCGTAGAGGATCCGGTAATCGCCCTGCCGCACTCGGTATTTGCTCGCGCCGCTCAGCTTCTCGGCACCCATCGGCCTCGGGTCATCGGCCAGCGCCGCGATGCGGGAGACGAGCCGGTGCCGATCCTTGGTCGGAACGCCATCGAGTTCTTTGGCGGCGGACCGCGTCAGGAGAAGGCTATAGC
>JANOTB010000207.1:0-6763 GCA_031416115.1 Gemmatimonadota bacterium | reverse complement strand
GTCATGGACCTCTCCGATCTTGTGCGACTTCCCCGTGTAATAGTGGACGCGCTCAGTCGTAGTGGTCTTACCGGCATCGATGTGAGCCATGATGCCGATATTACGGTAGTACTTCAGTTCGGTGGCGCGAGGCATCGGTCTATATCGCTCGGTAACTGTCGGTAGCGGTCGGAATCAGGCTTGGAGAAACAAAAACGCGGCTGGACCGGCGTCCCCCCCACGAGCTATCCGGGGGACCGGTATCCATCCGCTCTCGCCGGGTACAGTCGCCACTGCTGCGCAACTGGGGACCCTCGGCGCGCCGGGTGTCAGCGAAAAGCCAACACACACCACCCGACGTCAAATTGTCCTGCGGGCTTTTCGGGAACCTCGGCGCCAGTGCACTGCCCTGGCGGGATCGGTCGGGTGTCCACTCCCCCCGCTCGTCAATGGTGCCGACGTTGGCGGGCCCATCTTTCCGGAGCGCAGTTCCCCGGGGACTTCAGTGCTCCGAAGTCCTGCTGAGACGAACCCATTGGCGGCAGTTCGACTTAGCCTGCAAAAGCTAGTCGTGAAACGAGCTATGTCAATGGCCCGGCAACAGGTTAACCGCGCAACATGGCGTCCCCTCCGGCCCAACGCCGATCAGACCTCCAGCCGCCGACCATAGGGCACCCGCTCACCCCGTTCAATCCAGTGCTTGAGCACCCGCAGGTACATCGCCCTGCAGTAGCTCGAAATCCTGGAATGGTCATCCGCCGCACTCTGCGCCGGCCGCTTCGAGAGCGACTCCTGCCACTCATGCGTCACCCTGCGGGTCTGGCCCGGCGCCTCGTGGATCTCGCGCAGGATCAGCTGCGACCGGCGATCGACATGGTACTCCGTCGCAATGCTCCTGCGTCGGATCGGGGCAGAGCCCCCCGCCACCGCCACCGCCACCGCCGGTCACGCCGTGGAGGGATCGTCGTACGAGGCGTCCCGCAGCTCCAGCGCTGAGTTCATGGCGTCGAAGAGCGTCGCGTTAATCGGCTCCTGTGCCACGAGGTTCCCCGCCGCGTCGCCGGCCAGCAACTGTCCTCCCGCGAACGCGGCCGACTGGACCGTATCGGGGACCGCGGAACTCGCGTTCTCCGTGTCGTTGGTCGTGACCACTTGGTACTGGTAGTCGGACCCGGTCCAGGTCTGACAGATCGAGACGTCCTCGGTCGTCGCGAGGGGCAACCCGTCCTCCGCAGGCGTCGGCCCTGAGACGTGAGCACGCGTCGCGGAGACCGCGTACGCTCGTCTACGCCGAGGGGGAAGTTCACTTTCGGTACACGAGGACGTCTCCCTCAAGGCTCACTCTGATCGTGCCGCCCGAGATGGTGGCGGTATAAGCCTCGCCGTCGACCGTGACCGTGAGAGTGGATCCCCTGATCGAATACGAGCATACCTCAGACGCCTCCTCGGCGGAAACTGTGCTCGTCGCCTTCTCCGTAACTCGCATGCTCATGCTGGACCTGCAGGCCCCCTCGGCGTTCAACGTCAGGTACGCCCTCGTGATCTCGAGCTGGTAGTACTCGTCACCGTAGATTATCCACGGCGCCACGGCCCCGTTGACGCTCGAGAGGACGTACGTTCCCAACTGATCGGACTTGGGACCCGATGGGGAGTCGCCGCAGGCGACAACAAGAAGCGCGACGACGATGGTGCGCAGGGACGTTGACGCAAAGCGGAAGCGTGACATTGGAACCTCTCAGTGTGGGAGTGGGCCGGCCAGCGCGGCCGCCTGGCTGTGACCTGAGGATGAAGCACTGACACCCGCGTAGTCATCGGTCGAATGCCGTAGCTCCTGAGCGGCACTGACGTAGTCGGCTCAAGGCGAACCGTGGGGTGATGCCTCGCGAGTCCCAACGCCGCGCCTTCTGCAGCCGGAGGCTCTCCAATGGCCTCCTCACGAGTTTGAGCAGCGGCGTCACCGTCGAGTCCTTCGAATAGTCGGCGTCGCTGATCCCGTTCAACGTGAAGAGGAGGCGCGGTGCGACGCGACCGATGTAGTTCGCCCCGCACTCAGCGGGCCAATGCTCGAGCTCAGATGGTCCATGTGCCCGCCGTAGAGCGCGGCAACACCCGCAACCGCTCCAAGCCGTGATCGCAGCCTGACCATCTCGTCCCGAGGCTGGCGCACCGAATCGTGCGGCATGACCACGGTGAGTCGCTGTCCCGTTCAAACTCTCGGCCGCGTATGGAGGCTGGCCCGAAGTCGCCGAGCGCTTCGCGCTGCGGGCCGAAGCCGGCGCGGCGTTCAACTACGGCGAGTCCCGGTTCGGCTGTCGGAGGCCTGAGTAGATGGAGCGCGATGGCACGACTCGGCGTAATCATCAGACCGTAGTTGTACTTGTAGGGGACCTTGTTCAACGGTCGGTGCGGAGTCGCATTTTCCGGTGCTGGCAATGGAAGTGCGCATGCACGTGCGGGGGGCGCCCGCTCGGTCGCCCCCCGCTCTCACATCTCCCATCTCACCTCTGCCGTTCTACCAGCGATAGTGCGCGAACGCCTTGTTGGCTTCGGCCATCTTGTGTGTGTCCTCACGCTTCTTGACGGCATTCCCCTCACCCTTGGCGGCGGCGAGCGTCTCGGCGGCCAGCTTCTCCGCCATCGACTTCTCGTTGCGCGCGCGGGAGAAGCTGATCAGCCAGCGCATCGCGAGCGCGGTGCGGCGCTCGGGACGCACTTCGACCGGGACCTGGTAGGTCGCACCACCGACGCGGCGGCTCTTGACCTCAACGACCGGCTTGAGGTTGGTGAGCGCGGCCTTGAAGACGTTGACGCCCGGCTGCGCGGCCTTGGCCTCGACGATGTCCATCGCGGCGTAGAAGATGCGCTCGGCGGTGGACTTCTTGCCCTGGTACATCAGGACGTTGATGAACTTGCTGACAGTCTGGCTGTCATAGCGCGCATCGGGGAGGATGGTGCGCTTCACGGCACTCTTGCGGCGGCTCACTTCTTCTTACCTCCAGCCGGGGCTCCAGCCTTCGGCTTCTTAGTCCCGTACTTGGAGCGGCTCTTGTTGCGTCCAGCGACGCCGGATGCGTCGAGCTTGCCGCGCACGATGTGGTACCGAACGCCCGGAAGGTCCTTCACGCGGCCACCGCGAATGAGCACGATCGAGTGCTCCTGCAGGTTGTGGCCTTCGCCGGGGATGTACGCAGTGACTTCGAAGCCGTTCACGAGGCGGATACGCGCGACCTTGCGGAGCGCGGAGTTCGGCTTCTTGGGGGTGGTGGTGTACACGCGGGTGCACACGCCACGCTTGAACGGGTTCTCCTTCAGAGCCGGTGCCTTGTCCTTCTTCACGACGGCACGGCGGCTCTGCCGGACGAGCTGATTGATCGTCGGCATCTTTCCTGAGGTTGTTCGCCCTTCTGTGACTACGTGGATCGCCCGGATGGGCGGCACGGAACAGAGCCTAGCAATGTACCCACGCCGTCGCGTCCGGTCAACCGCGCGAATGGTCCTGCGCATCCAGTTCGTCGAGCATCTCCAGGTCGAGTAGGTCTCGTTTTCTGCCGCTGGCCCGCTTCGAGGCACGAAGGTCCTCCAACGAAAGGACGGGAACGGCCACGTCGCCGAGTTCGGTCATGACCCGTCGGTCCCAGGCGTCCGAGAAGCGGTCGAGGCCGGAGAGGCTGGTCATCAGGTCGATCCGGTTCGGCATGACCCCGAACTGCAGCACCATGCCTGGCGTGCGGACGTCACGCTCACTGATCCCGAGCGCACTCATCGGTGCCCCGAACCGGAGCAGCGCCTGCCAAACGCGCTTCGCGTTCTCCTCCTCGGGGTCGATCCAGAAATCGATGTCGCGTGTCGCTCGGGGGATGCCATGGGCGGCGATCGCGTGGGCGCCGACGAGGAGGTACCGCACCCCGGCGCGGTCCATCTCACGCAGGAGATCCAGCCAATCGCTATTCACGCGGCCGAATCACGCGGATGGGCATCGTCTCGCGCGTGTACGGCACCGGCGGAGAGCCGCTGAGTTGCCACGCGCGCGCGCACAACTCCCAAACCATCGCGACTCGCTCTGAAGGCGTGGTGTGGTCGCGGAGGTCGTCAGGCGGCTCCTCGCCGAGCTTGAACTTCCGGACGACCAGCCCCTCACGAACCCGCTTCGGCGTCTCGCTCATATCTCAATTTACACTTCGAATGCCATTCCCGCCCCATCAGAGCCCCACCAACGTGTCCATCGGTAAGGCGTCCCGCGCCTTCACCTGTGCCTCGAACCCGCCGCAGAGGTGGGCGATGCCGTTGGCATAGTACGAGATGAGTTCCCGGCCACGCGGCAGGATCACGTATGCGTCCCCCTGCTTGGAGAGCACGCGACGCATTTCGAGCATTCGGTACGCTCGCTCGAACGTGTCGTGCGCCTCACGCGCGGGCTCGACCACCTCGGCGCCCTGGGCCACGAGGACATCACGGAGTTCCTCCATGCGCGCCATCAACCGATCCGCCGGGATATACTCGGCGTCGAAGGTCTGCAACGCGGCGCAGGTGAGCGGCACAGCGGTGACGGGCATGATCGCGCCGATCCGCCGCATCATGGAATCCGTGAAGCGTTGGACCTCTTCGAGTCGTTCCGGCCGCGGACGATCGAACAGCGAAACTCCCTCGGAGGCGACGTCCGCGAGCCAGGGCGCGACCGGCACCGGCTCACCGACTACGACGGCCGCACGCCCGTAGCGGCGCCAGCGCCGAGTGGAGAGCCGCCCGAAGTTGGAGACGGCATAGTTGAGCACCTCGCGGAACTGGGCCAGGCGCGAGCCGCCGGATCCGCCGCTCGTCATGCGCAACTCGCGGAGCAACGTGCGATCCTCCAGCACACGGTCGTAGTTGATCGCGACCGGCACCACGTACATGCGCTCGGCGAAGCCCGGCTCGCGCGCGGTGCCGAGCATGTAGTCGAGCAGGCCGACCTTCGCTGGCCGCATGTGCCCGTCGCGCGAGAGCCCGCCCTCGGGAAAGAGGCCCTGCGTGACGCCGTTGCGCGTGATCAGCTGCACGTAGCGCTCGAGCACCGTGTGATAGAGTGGCTCACGGTAGCGGCGGCGGATGAAGTACGAGCCGAACGACTTGAAGAGGTACTCGAGCGGGAATACGCGCGCCCATTCACCTACGGCGTACGAGATCGCCACTTGGCCGGCGAGTGCGTACGTGGTGAGCACATAGTCGGCGTTGGAGCGGTGGTTCATGAGGTAGATCACGATGCTCTCGCGCGGCAACCGCTGGAACGCGGCCGGGTCGCGGACCTTCACCGTGGTCTTGTAGAAGAGGTTGAGCGACGCCTTGGAGACCGCATACCCGAGTTGGTAGTACATGAGGAGGTTGAAGGCGGGGACGATCTCGCGGATGTACCCCTGGACCCGGAGCCACGTTCTCGCGGTGGAGTCGCCGTGCTCCTCGGCGTGTGCCTTGACCGCCGCGGCGATCGACTCGTCGGCCAGGAGCGCGTCCGTGATGTAGCGCTTGCTGGTGAGCTTGAAGCGGTCGACGCGGGCGCGGAAACGCAGCATCGCGCGGAGCGCGGCGGTGCGGGTCCAGCGGCGCCAGAGCGCGAGCCCGGCGAGGAAGACCGCCGCGATCGAGAGGATCCACCAGAGGGCGGTCGTGCGCGTCATGTAGGGCGAAGTTCCTGCGCGCGCGGCGTTCCGTCAAGCAGTGCGATCGCGGACGGACGCCAAATCGCTGCGCTGCAAGGGCGCGACGGTTCAGGATGAAAGATGAAAGATGAACGACGACGTTGCGTCAGCCGATCCATGTCCGGAACAACGCCGGTACCGCTGCTAGCACGCTGAACCGCACCGCACGGCCCGAGAGGCTGATCAGCACGAAGTGCCAGAACGGGATTCGCACGAGTCCTGACGCGATCGCCGCGAGATGGAATGGCGGCACACTCGTGAGCGCGCTCGCGGCCAGCAACCCGTCGCCGAAGCTCGGGTACTGCGCGGTCATGGCGCGTGCCCGCTCGGTGAATGATCGCGCGAGCGGATGACGCAGCCGATCAGCGCGCGCGCCGAGTGCGTACCACGGCAGCTTGGCCGCCACATGCGCGAGCGTGAACGCCGCGAGCATGGCGAGGGCGAGTAGCGGCGGCTGAACGACACCGATCGCGACCGCGGAGACCTCAGCCAAGCCGACGGGAAGGATGCCGAACGCGAAGCCCGTCGCGAGGGCGATAAGGACCGCGAGTATGGGAGACTGCGGATCGATGGTCGGCACGTGGCAGGAAGATCGTTGGTATGGGCGCGGTGACCGCGCCGTGCCAAGCACGCCGTCAGCGCTTGGAAGGTATAGTCGGCGGCGACACCGAAAGAGCGGGCACCAACGAAAGAGCGGGGCGCCCCGTTCAGGGCGCCCCGCTCTTTCGTGCAACCGGACCGCTGAGGACTACGCTTCGTCCACCGGCCCCGCCAGCAGCGAAGCGTCCGCCTCGGCAGGCGGGGTGAGGAAGCTGGCCGGAAGCTCGCCGAACCCGAACTCCTGCACCGGGGTCGGCGGCGGCTCGATATCCATGTCCACGTCGTGGTACCGGTACATACCGGTGCCGGCCGGGATCAGGTGACCGATGATGATGTTCTCCGTGAGGCCGAGGAGGTTGGCCTTGGCTCCGCGGATCGCGGCATCGGTGAGCACGCGCGTGGTCTCCTGGAACGATTCGGCCGAGATGAACGACTGCGTCGTGAGCGACGCCTTCGTGATGCCGAGCAGCAGCGGCTCGGACTGCGCAGCGCGCAGCTTCTTCTTCTTCGCC
>JANOTB010000206.1:0-5118 GCA_031416115.1 Gemmatimonadota bacterium | reverse complement strand
GGTCGCGGCGGCGGCCGCGCAGCAGACGCAGGCCGCGGCGCAAGTGGCGCGCATGCGTGCGCTCTTCGCCGACGATGCCGCTCCGAAGGCAATGCTCGAAGTAGCCGAGACGCAGCTCGCGCAGGCCGACGCCGGCCTCCGCGCCACGCGCGCCGCCGGTGCAGAAGTCAGCGCGATCAGCTCGTACGCCGAGGTGCGATCGCCATTCAATGGCCGAGTGACGCAGCGCTTCGTCGATCCAGGTGCCTTCGCGGCGCCCGGTGCTCCGATCGCGACGGTGCAGGACGACTCGAAGCTCCGCCTCACGGCGCATGTGACGCCAGAGGCCGCGCGTACGCTGCGTGCGGGGCAGACGATCGACGCGCGGATCGAAGGCGTGCCCGTCAAGGCGCGGATCGAAGGCGTGGTCCCGGTGATGGGGAGCCTCTACGCCGTGAACGCGATCGTCGAGAACGGCCAGGGCGCGTTCATGGCTGGTAGCGCGGCCGCGCTGCAGCTGCGCACGGGCACGCGCCGCGCGCTAGCCGTGCCGGCCGATGCGATCACGAATGAAGGCGACCTCGTAGGCGTGGTCGTGCGCACCGCGAAGGGCGACTCGCGTCGCTGGATCCGCACCGGCGCACGCACCGGCGCACGCGCCGGCGACCTGATCGAAGTGACGAGCGGGCTTCGCGCCGGTGAGCAGGTGGTCCGCCGCGGCACCGACGGGACCCGCTAGTGGGCATCTCGGGACGGATCGCACAGGCCTTCCTGCGCTCCAAGCTCACGCCGCTGGTGACGGTCGCGTCGCTGGCGGTGGGCATGATCGGGATGCTCGCGACGCCGCGCGAGGAGGAGCCGCAGATCTCGGTGCCGATGATCGACGTGATCGCCACGTTCCCTGGTGCGGGTCCGGCGGAGGTCGAGCAGCGCGTCGCGCGGCCGATCGAGAAGAAGATGCAGGAGATCCCCGGCGTCGATCATGTGTACACGATGAGTGGCGACGGATTCGCCATGATCACCGTACGGTTCGACGTGGGCGAGGACCAGGAACGCAGCATCACGAAGGTGCACGCGAAGCTCGCCGCGGCAATGGATCAGGCGCCGGCGGGCGCGCTCCCGCCGATAGTGAAGCCGCATTCGATCGACGACGTCCCGATCCTCGCCCTGACCCTGTTCAGCGACGTGGTCGATGCGAACACGCTGCGGCAGATCGCGACGCATCTCGAGGAGGAGATCCGCACCGTCCCCGAGGTCGCGGAGAGCTTCATCGTGGGCGGGCAAGCGAAGCAGGTCGAGGTGTTGCTCGACCCGTCGCGCCTCACCGCACGCGGCGTGACGCCCGCCGAAGTCGCGATGGCGCTCACCGGCGCGAATGCGCGGCTGCAGGCCGGTGAGGTCTATGCCGGCGGCGATGTCGTGCGCGTCGATGTGGGTGCCGCACTGCGCACGCCCGAGGAAGTCGGGGCGGTTATCGTGAGCACGCGCACGGGCGCCCCGGTCTCGGTCCGCGACGTGGCAACGGTGCGCGAAGGGTTCGGCGAACCGCTCACCTACGTGTCGCATCAGGACTCGACGACGAACGGCGCCAATGCCGTGACGATCGCCGTCGCCAAGCGGCAGGGCGCGAACGCGACCGCGGTGAGCCATGCGGTGCTGGAGCGGGTGGAGCAGGCACGTGAGCGACTGATCCCCGGCAACGTGAAGCTCGAGGTGACACGCGACTACGGCGAGACGGCCGGCGAGAAGGCGGACGAACTGATCCTCCACCTGATCATCGCCACGCTCTCGGTCACACTGCTCATTTGGATCTTCCTCGGCTGGCGCGAGGCCGTGGTCGTGCTGGTCGCCGTCCCCGTGACCCTCGCGCTCACGCTCTTCGCCTACTACGCGCTCGGTTATACGCTCAACCGCATCACGCTCTTCGCGCTGATCTTCTCGATCGGCATCCTGGTGGACGACGCGATCGTGGTGGTGGAGAACATCTACCGCCACCTGAAGATGGGCGACCGGTCGCCGGAAGTGGCGAGCATCGAAGCGGTGGACGAAGTGGGCAACCCGACGATCCTCGCGACCTTCACGGTCATCGCGGCGATCCTGCCGATGGCGTTCGTGAGCGGGATGATGGGTCCCTACATGCGTCCGATCCCGATCGGTGCCTCGGTAGCGATGCTCGCCTCGCTCGCGGTGGCGTTCATCGTCACGCCGTACCTCGCGTACCGGCTGCTCAAGGGGCACGTGACGCGGTCCGTACATGCCGCCGACGCGCACCACACCGGGCACGAGATCGAGGAGGAGACGCGGTTCGGCAGGTTCTACTCGAAGCTCATGAGCGCGCTGATGGACGCGCCAAAGCGTCGCAACGTCTTCTACGCGTCGATCGTGGGCCTGCTGCTGCTCTCCGTCAGCCTGGTCGGCATCCGCGCCGTGCAGGTGAAGATGCTGCCATTCGACAACAAGAGTGAGTTCCAAGTGGTGCTCGACCTGCCCGAGGGCACGACGCTCGAAACGACGAACGCGGCCGCTGAGGAGATCGCGCGCTATCTGCGCACGGTGCCCGAGGTGCGCAGCACCGAGGTGTACGCAGGTACATCGGCGCCGTTCAACTTCAACGGGCTCGTGCGACACTACTTCATGCGCCGCGGCGCGAACGTCGCCGACGTGCAGGTGAACCTGCTGGCGAAGGGCGACCGCGATCGGCAGAGCCATGACATCGCTGTCGCGGTGCGTCCGGGCGTGGTGGAGCTCGCCGCCAAGTACGGCGCCTCGGCGAAGGTCGCCGAGATCCCGCCGGGCCCGCCGGTGCTCTCGACGCTGGTGGCCGAGGTGTACGCGGGCGATGACTCGACACGACTCGACGCGGCGATGAAGGTGCGCGGCGTGTTCCTCGCGACGCCGGGCGTGGTCGACGTCGACTGGACGCTCGAGGACGCGCAGACGCGCCGCACGTTCAAGGTGGACCGCGCCCGCGCCGCCGCGGCGGGTGCGAATGTGGAGCAGGTGACGAGAACGCTCTACTTGGCGCTCTCCGGCGCCCCGGTGGGGCTGATGGCCTCGACGACGGCGCGCGAAGCGACGCCGATCGTGCCGCGCCTGCCGATGTCAGACCGCACCTCGGTCGAAGCGCTGCTGCGCGTCCCGGTCGCAACGACGCAGGGGCCGCAGCCTCTGGGCCGGTTCGTGACGGTCGTGAACGGGGTGCGCGAGAGTGCGCGGATGCGGAAGGACCAGCGTCCGGTGATCTACGTGACGGGTGACGTCGCTGGTGACGTCGAGGCGCCGGTCTACGCGATCCTGGCCATGAACGAGGCGATCGACACGATCCGGGTGAACGGCGCGCCGATCAGGATCTACAACGCCAGACCTCCCGAGTCGCTCAACGAAGTGGCGATCAAGTGGGACGGCGAATGGCAGGTGACGATCGAGGTCTTTCGCGATCTGGGCATCGCCTTCGCGATCGTGCTGCTGCTGATCTATGTGCTGGTGGTGGGCTGGTTCCAGAGCTTCACGATCCCACTCGTGATCATGGCGCCGATCCCACTCACCCTAGTGGGCATCCTGCCGGGGCACGCGATGAGCGGCGCCTTCTTCACCGCGACGTCGATGATCGGCATGATCGCGCTGGCCGGCATCATCGTACGCAACTCGATCCTGCTGGTGGACTTCATCCAGCTCGCCGAGGCGCGCGGCGTGCCGCTGCGTCAGGCGGTGCTCGAAGCGGGCGCCGTGCGATTCCGTCCGATCGCGCTCACGGCAGCAGCGGTGGTGGTGGGCGGACTGGTGATGGTGCTCGACCCGATCTTCCAGGGCCTCGCGGTCGCGCTGATGAGTGGCGCGGTGGTCGCGACCCTGCTCACGATGGTGGTGGTGCCGCTCCTCTACTGGGAACTGCGCCGCCGTCAGACCACGGCCGTGGAGGGCTGACCGATGAGGATGTTCGTATTGATGTACAGCGGGCCGAGTCCGAAGCGGGTGGAGGAGATCCTCGAGCGCCATGATGTGCACGCCTGGACGAGCTACACGGGTGGGCACGGCTCCGGGAAGACGGGGCGCCACGAGGGCACGCGCGCCTGGCCGGGCGAGACGACGGTCGTGATGAGTGTCGTGCCGGCAGCGAACGCCGACCTGCTCGCTGCCGCGCTCGCACAAGAAGCAGAAGCACTCCCCTCCGGCGAGCGGCTGCATCTCGCCGTGATGCCGATCGAACGATTCTTCTAGGAGATGCCACCGATGTGCGACGACAGGATCATCCGCCGGATCGCCGGCGTATTCATCATGCTCTCAGCGACGCTGGGCTGGTTCGTGCATCCGGCGTGGCTCGGATTCACGGCGTTCGTCGGATTCAATCTGCTCCAGTCCTCCATCACCGGGTTCTGCCCGCTCGAGCGGGTGTTGGGACGATGCGGGGTGCTGGGCTGCACGGCACGGCGATGAAGGTCGGAGCGTGCCCGGTAGTTCTCTCACATCTCCCATCTCCCATCCCACCTCTGCCCCTCACATGTCGACCTATCACGCGCAAGTGACCTGGACCCGCGGCGACGACGCCTTTCTCCACCAGAAGTACTCGCGCGGGCATCGCTGGACCTTCGACGAAGGCGTGAGCATCGCCGCCTCGGCGTCGCCGCAGGCGGTGCGCGCGCCCTGGCACGTCACGGCAGCCGTGGATCCCGAGGAGGCGCTCGTCGCGGCGCTCTCGAGTTGCCACATGCTCTTCTTCCTCTCGTTCGCGTCGAGTGCTGGCTTCACGGTGGAGTCGTACGAGGACGCAGCTGAGGGTGTGATGGCGAAGAACGCCGAGGGACGCGACGCCATGGTGCGCTTCACGCTGCGCCCGGTCGTCACATTCAAGGAGCGCGCGCCTCTGGCGGCGGAGTTCGATGCGATGCATCACCGCGCCCACGAGCAGTGCTACGTGGCGAACTCGATCAGAGGAGCGGTCGCGGTCGAGCCGGCGATGCGCGTGCCCTGAGCTCCGTGCGGGAGTCAGGGCGCCGTCGGGTCTTCGGAGCGCACGGGATCATGCCATACTACGGGATCCTCAACCCACCGTACCATGCGTCTCGCACTCGTTCTCTCCGCGTTCGTGACGGCCGCCAGCGTCCAAGCCCAGGCTCCTGCGGCGGCCGCCGCACCCCGCGC
>JANOTB010000205.1:0-5633 GCA_031416115.1 Gemmatimonadota bacterium | reverse complement strand
ATCGGCACCATCGTCGTCACGGCGCCGCGCGCGCACCCTACGGTCACCCACACCGCCGTGGACCGGGTCCGCGAGAAGTTCGGCTCCGATGCGAGCCGGACGGGCGTCGCGAGGTAGTACTCTGTACCTCACCCACCTCAGGAGCCGATCGATGCATCGGAGTCTCGCGCTTGCCTTGATCGCAGCAACACCGTTCGCGCCGCAGGCGGCCGCCGAGGGTCAGGATCGCTCGGCCGTCCGTGGCGATTCTGTGATCGTGATCGTGCGCCAGGCGAAGGGAGCAGCGCTGGTGGCCGCGAACATCCAGTACCGGACATCCGACACGCTGGCGACGGGCAGATTCGACGCTCGCACGAACACGGATGAGCAGGGACGCGCCGCCTTCCCGCGTCCGAAGTCGGATACGACGACCATCCGCGTTCGCGCGATCGGCTTCGCGCCGCAAACGCACTCGATCCGACTCGACACCGCGCGAGGACCACTGCGGATCGAGCTGCAGCTTGACACGGTGTTGATACGCGCGTTCGCCGGCGGCCCCCCGTCCGGCCCGGTCGGACGAATCCGCCTCGTTGTGAGGGAGCCGAGACGGGAGCCAGGGAGAATCGCGCGCGCCCTGGTCTTCAGCATGTATACGGAGAAACAATTCGGCTGTCTGGGCTACGGGATAGCGCACAGCTTCGAACGCCGAGGCAACACGTTGCGGATCGTGCTGCTCGGGATCTCTGGACCGGGTGTCGTCTGCCCGACCGCGGTCGGGCCCGCGGAAGCGAGTCTAGCCGTGGAGCTCGATGCTGGCCGATACTCGGTCCTCGTCGAGGCTCAGCCTGATGGCAAGATCGACAGGCTCCGGCTCGAGGTCACCGATTCGTCGTTCAAGCTCGTCGGACAGCAACTGAGTTTCATCACGCCCGACGAGCGCCCGTGGTGGCGTTACCCGGAGCGAGTCATGGCGCTCACGTGTGAGGGCGAGGAGATCAGGGTGCGCCCCGTGTGCGACGACTTCCGACGATGGTTGGCGACACGCGCCGAAATCAGCGTCCATCGGTTCGGGCCTGCCGGCGTGAATCCGTTCTGGCCCGATACGCTCCGTCGCGATCGAAGATTCTGGACCTTCCGCGTCTCCGATGATCGCGCCCTCACCGCCGTGTGGGACTGTCTCTCCGAGGTGAATCTGCAGATCCAGGAGGCTGTCGGTGTCGGCCTCGGGATCGAGACATGGAAGGGAGATCGGTACTCGATCTTCTCGAGGCGCTCGTTCCACGAACGGCACATCGAGATACCGCAGCGAGTGACGGCAGGGCCCAGCTGTAGCCGGGACTGAGGGGACCAGCCGTGGCGCTCCCAACCGTCCGATCACGATCGCGGCGGGCCTCGCGGCGCTGGCACTCGCGTGCTCTTCCGCCGCGCACCTCTTGCGACTCCGTCGGCTCGTGCGGAAGATACGCGTACGAACAAGACCCGGTCCTCACAGACGCGCCTCACGCACGCGGCTCGCACGGCGCTGATGCTCTTTGCAGCGGTTGCGATCACCGTCACGCCAAGGCAATCGTCCGCCCAGTCCTGCGGCGCCGACGGCTACCTCCTCGCCGTCTCATCGCCGATTCTGACCGCGGCCGATTCCGCGTACCTGCAGTCCGTTGCGCACGCGCTCGCATACCGCTGGCCAGTGCCGAGAGAGCTACACGCAGTGGCGCCGCGTCCGGAAGCGCACGCTGCCGCCCGAGCCGCGGTGGGCCGATGACGTCGAACCGACGATTGCCAGCGGCGATGATCTCTTCGACCGCAGCTTGCGACTCATGGCGACCGACCCGCTCCCCGCATCACCCGAGCTGCCGCCCTTCCCTGCCTCGGTCGCGGCTGATTCCCTCGTGCGCACGCTGCACCTCGGCAGCGCGCCCGATGCTGTCCCCACCGGACGCATCCGATTCGCCGTCGCACAGCGCCGTCTGGAGCTGGTGCCCGGCACGCTCGAGTTCAGTGCGCCGCGATCGTCCAATACGCCCCCAGCGTCGCAGCGCTTCGCGACCATCAAATACGACGTGAATGAGCGCGGGCAGGTCGTGCCTTCAAGCGTCGAGATCCTCGACTCGTCCGACCGCGAGCTGGTGGATGCGATCCGCGCGGCGCTCGCACGCGCTCGATTCCGTGCGGCAGAGCAAGGGTGCCGACCGATCACGATGACGGTGGTGCAGACGTTCCGGGGCTGACACCCCCCCCGTAAGGTCCGACAGGGTGTTCACCCCGCGGTCCCTACCCCAGATTGGACATACACCCCTACCGACACGCCACCATGGGCAAGCCACTCGACCCCACCCACGACCATCGAGTACCGCTCAAGGCCGCAGCCGAGCTCGCGCGTCGGTACCGGCAGGACGGTGCTCTTCGCGCCGGCGACTCGGGCGCCTTCAATAGCAAACCTGTCCTGGAACTGCTCGCGCAGCCGGGCTGCGTAGGACTGCGGATCTACCAAGGGCGCGGGGCGACCGGCGAGCGGGCGCTCGTCCTCGTCGGTGTGGATGCAAAGGGCAATGACATGACCGAGGGTGTGCTCCTCGACACGCACCTGCCCTGCCCGCCCTGGTGCAGTGACGACAACGCGCTGAACAGCTGAGATCGCAGCATGCGAGCCCCGCTGATCGCCTGGGTCGCCGTCTGGATTCAGTTGCTACCCGTCCTGGTGGCGGCGCGGCGTTGGAGGGAACTCGACCGAGCGCATTGGGGCGTGCTGGCTTGGCTCGTGTTGCTCGTAGCGATGGACCTGTTCCAGTACACCTGGGCCGTCCTGCTCCATCGAGGCAGTAACCTGTTCATGGGGCATGTCTCCCCGGCGCTGCAGGGCACCCTGATCCTGCTGGTGCTCGCGGAGTGGCAAGTGCGTCCGGTCGCGCGCAGCACCGTGAGGATCATGGTGCCGCTCGCGCTGGCGTGGTGGGCCGTGACGACGGCGTTCTTCGAGGACACGAACAACTTCTCGGTGCTCAGTAGCCCTGTCATCGGCCTGCTGTCGCTCGCCGCCGCACTCCTCGCGTTCGTCACGAGGCTCCAGGACGAGGAACTGCCGGTGCTCCGCACATCGTGGTGCTGGATCCTTGCGGGGATCGCGGTCTTCTTTGCGACCAACAGCACGATCTCGATCTTCCAGGCTGTCGCCACGTCGCGCCAGGACTGGGATCTTCTCGTTCGCTCGCTGATCTACAAGTCCGGCATCGATATCCTGGCAATCACGTGCATCGCTTGGGGGTTCCTCTGGCCGACTCCACCGAGGTCCTCTGGGGCCTCTTCCTCGCAGGCTCTCTCTCCGTAACGATCGTTCTCGTCGCCTTCGTGGCGGCGACAGCCCTCGCACAGCGGCAACGGGGCCAACTGCGGCAGCAGCAGGCCGTGCTGGTCGCGCGCGCCCACGAGGAGGAGCGCGCGTGGGTCGCGAGCGAGCTGCACGACGACGTGCTGCAGCGCGTCGCGCTAGTCCGCGCGGAACTCGAGTCGCTCTGGGTGGCGCCCGAACCGCGCTCAGCCGACTCGCTCGAACTTCGCCTTCGGGGGATCAACGCCGAGTTGGTCGATCTCGCCGTGGCGGTGCGCCGGATCGCGATGCGCCTGCATCCCACCGTGGTCGATCAGGTGGGACTCGTGCCGGCGCTTCACTCGCTCGCCGAGGAGGTCGAGCGCGGCAGCGATCTGGACGTCCGGCTCTCCGTCGAAGGCGACGCGCCGGCGGTCCCGCCCGAGACCGCGCGGGCCGCCTACCGGATCGTGCAAGAGTCGTTGCGCAACGCCGTGAGGCATTCGGGTGCCCGAGTCGCGACGGTCGCGCTCCGGGTGGCCGACACCGTGCTCGCGGTCAGCGTGCAGGACGATGGGAAGGGCTTCGACTCGAACGCCAAGACGGTCCACGGACTTGGCCTCGCCAGTCTGCGCGAACGTGCACTCTGCGTAGGCGGCAGCGCCGACGTGCGATCGCGACCGGGCGTCGGCACGACGGTCGATGCACGGCTTCCGCTCAAGCCGAGATGACGACCACCCGCGTACGGCTCGTGCTGGGGGATGACCATCACCTCATGGCTGAGGCACTCCGCTCGGCGCTCTCGAAGAAGTACGAGGTCTGCGCGGTCGCCTACACGGCGACGAGGATCCTCGCGGCCGCGACCGAGCACCAGCCCGACGTCCTGCTCCTTGACCTCTCGCTCCCCGACCGCAACGGCCTGGAGCTGTTGCCCGACCTGCGTGCTGCCGCTCCGGCGACGCGGATCATCATCGTGACCATGCACGTGGACCGAGTCCTTGCCGAGACGACGCTCAGGGCCGGCGCCATGGGATTCGTGCCGAAGGACGCGGGGCTCGCCGAGCTCCACCGTGCGATCGCCACCGTGATGGAGGGCGACACCTTCGTGTCCACGCGCGTGCCCAACTACACCAATCGCGTCTCGTTGCGCGCCGCGCACGCGGCGCTCGCGCTGCTCACCCCAAGGCAGCAGGAGATCGTCCGCCTGATCGCGGACGGACTCTCGTCACTCGAGATCGCGAAGCAGGTGGGGCTCACGTTGAGCACGGTGTCGTTCCACCGCTCCAATATCTGCGCGAAGTTGGGCGTCGATTCCGAGCGTGGGCTGATGCGCTACGCGCTACTCACGCAGCTGCAGAACCAGCCCGGCCGGCTCACTCCGCGCGGACGAACGCGCGGTTAGCCAGCACCGATGCGGCGTCGGCTGCCGCGACCACGATCTCGCGACGTTCTGGCGACGCATGGTAGACGAAGCCCGTGGCTGCGCCCTCGATGCGCTTGCGTGACGTCCCCATGAAGACGACGCGGACACCCTGCTCTACCGCGGGGTTCGGCGGGAGGGGCACCGGTTCCGCGTCGGTCACCAGCCGCAACGGCTGAGCAACGAATCGACCCGTTCCGCGGACAGGATGGGAGTCGCGCACACGATCACTCCGATTGAGATATGACCGGAATCTCAGGGTTTGTTCGAGCAGTTCATAGACTGTAGCAACTACTAGTGGGGGAGGCTGCAAACTCGCGCGGGAATCTCTGCTCGACCATCTTTCAGCGACCCGCAATCCACATACTCCACACCCTCGATGCCCAACCTCGCCGCGAACCACCCCCAGGTCGTTCACTTCGCCATCGCGTTGCTGCTCGTCGGGGTCGCGTTCCGCCTGATCTCGCTCACTGGCCGCTTCGCGTTCACCAAGCAGGCCGCAGCAGTGCTGCTGCTGGTCGGAACTCTGGCGGCCGCGGTCTCGGTGCAGTCGGGCATAGACGCGCATGGCCCGGTGGAGCGGATCCCGGGCGTTCGGGAGGCCGTGATCGAGCACGAGGACCTCGGCAAGGCCGCGAGGAATGTCTTTGTCGTGGTGGCGATCGCGGATCTGCTCGCGCTCGGACTCGCGGCCGGTGCAAAAACGAGAGGCTACGCCAAGGTCGCCTACGTCGCGTCGGCCGTCGTCGGCGTCTACGGCGCGTCAGTGCTCTACGAGGCGGCCGAGCATGGCGGTGCACTCGTATATGAGTACGCCGGCGGTCCTGGACTCCGCACCGGCGATCCCGCGGATGTCGAGCGGCTGCTCGTCGCTGGGCTCTACAATCAGTCGCAGGCCGACCGAAAGGCCGATCGCGGCGACGATGCGGC
>JANOTB010000204.1:0-24043 GCA_031416115.1 Gemmatimonadota bacterium | reverse complement strand
CCGTGGAATGGCCGCGGACTTGCAGGACGATCCGCTCGTCGGCGCCGAAGGGATCATGACGACCGACACGCATCCGAAGGCGCTCTCTGCGAGTGTGGGTGATGCAACGATCACCTGGGTCGCGAAGGGCTCGGGGATGATCGAGCCGAACATGGCTACGCTGCTCAGCTACATCTTCACCGACGCCGCGCTCGATGCGGCAACGCTCGACCGGCTGCTGCGCTCGGCGGTCGCGCAGTCGTTCAACATGCTGAGCGTGGATACCGACACGAGCACGTCGGATACTTGTGCGATCCTCGCGAACGGGCTCGCCGGCGCCGTGGATGAGGCAGAGTTCCTCCGAGTGCTCTCCGATGGCTGCGTGCGCATGACCGAGATACTCGGCCGCGATGGCGAGGGGGCCGAGCACCTGCTGCGGGTGACTGTGCGCGGCGCGAAGGACGACCGCGAGGCGCGCCTGATCGCGAAGTCAGTACTCAACTCGCCACTCGTGAAGACGATGGTGCACGGCGCCGACCCAAACGTCGGACGCCTGCTCATGGCGGTCGGCAAATGCTTCGACTGCACGATCCGGCCCGCGTCGACCGACGCTTGGATCAATCGGTTCCAGGTGGTGAAGAGCGGCGAGCGACTGACCTTCGACGACGCGGTGGTGCGGGCCGCGCTCAAGGCCGAGGTCGTGGACCTGGAGATCGTGCTCGGCGTCGGTACCGCTGAGGCGACGGCGTACGGATGCGATCTCACGAAGGCATATGTGGACGAGAACGCGAGCTACTACTCGTCGTGAGCCCGACCACGCGCTGGCCGCGCGCGGTCGGCTCGAGTGCAGCGCTCAGCCCCGTGGCTGCTCGATCCTGAGCTTCTCCCCGCGCTCCGACTCCGCGAGCAGTTTGGTCACGAAACGCTGTCCTTCACTGATCCGCTCGACTTCGAGCGCGATCGAATCCACGGCCGACTCGAGCCGCACGAGGCGATCGGCGTTCTCGCGCGCAAGCTTGTCGTCGATGATCGGCGTGGATCCCTTGCGCCACATGTTGCGTGCGTACGTGACGGCGAGCGGCGCAAGCACGAAGATCGAGAGGATCGCGGTGATGGCGGTGATGTCGACATTCATGAAGTTGTTTCCGTCTGGAGAATCAGCGGGCTGAAGCAGCGCGCCACGCGCGCCGGCGATGAGCTTCCCGGTCGAGGCGATGTCGCCCTCGATCTGCAGGATGCGCTGGTCGAGTTGCTGGATGCGCGCTTCGATGCCGGTTCGATTGGCACCGGTCGCGCCTTCGAGATCGGCGACGAGTTCCTCACGCCGCCCGGCTGCCGAACTGAGTTGACTGGCTAGTTCTGACCGCTGCGCGCGGAGCGCTGCGAGTTCCTCGGTGGTGCGGGGCACACCCGTGAACAGTCCGTTCTCGTTGGTCGGCGCCGGAGTCTTCGCCGGACCCGCCGGCGTGGGCGGTGCTGGCGGTGCCGGGACCTGAGTGGCTTGGAGCGGGAGCGAGAGAGGCATGCCGGAACTTACGCGCGCGGCGGCCCGTCGGTGTCACGCGCAGGCTGACCGCGCTTCCACCAAAGGTAGACGGGCACCCCTGCGGCGAGGACGAGCGTGCCGCGGAGCGCGTTCATGGGGTTCGAGACGATCGCGCCGAGCACCACGTAGGCAGCCGCGAGCATGAAGAGTCCGGTGCTCCACGGATGGAACGGCGCGAGGAAGTACGCCCCGCTCGCCTCGCGACGCCGGTAGACGATCAGGGTCGCCGCGGTGAGTCCGAAGAAGATCCAGTCGGCGAACGTGACCCAATCGAGCAGGTCGCCGTAGCTCCCCGAGAGCACCAGCGCGATGGACCAGGCACACTGCAGCGCGATCGCGGCGACGGGCGTGCGCGTGCGCGGATGCAGCACCGCGAGCGCCCGGAAGAATACGCCATCGCGCGCCATGGCCTGATAGACCCGCGGCGTGACGAGGATGACGAGGTTCAGGAACCCGGCGGTGGAGATCGCTATGCCCACCGCGATGAGCCGTCGCCCTGCCTCGCCGAACTTGAGTCCCATCACGTCGGCGGCGGGCGCCCGACTCGCGGCGAGACCCTCTACGCCCAGTGCGTCGAGGTAGGTGAAGTTGGCGAGCAGGTATGCGGCAGCGACGATCAGCACGCCGATGATCAACGCGCGCGGCAGGTCACCGCGCGGATCGACCATCTCCTCGGCGACGAAGTTGGTCTGCTGCCAGCCACCGTACGCGAAGAGCACGGGAACGAGCGCCGTGCCGATCGCGACGGCGACGGCGAAGAAACCCTGCGGAACGGCGAGCGGTGCTGCGGCGACGACGGCTGTGGCCGCCGGTACGGGAGCATCGGTGACGAAGAGTCCGACGACGATCAGCATCGCGATCGCCGCAAGCTTGAGGACGGTGAACACGTTCTGCACCATGGCGCCCGGTGCGACGCCGAGGATGTTGATCACCGTGAAGACGCCGATAGCAGTGATCGCGAGCGCCGGTTCGGAGCCCGCCCCGAGTCCGAGGAGCGGCACCGCGTAGTTCGCGAACGTGACGGCGACGGCAGCCGTGGCACCACTCGCGATCGCGAGAAGCAGCGCCCATCCGTACAGGAATGCCGGCAGCGGACCGAACGCGTCGCGCAAATACGCGTATCCGCCGCCCGCCGAGGGCGCGCGCGCACCGAGCTCGGCGAAGATGAACGCTCCCAGTATCGCGATCACGGCGCCGAGCCCCCAAGCGAGCATCGTGTACTGCTCGGTGCCTACGCGCTGCGCGACGACGGCGGGGTTGAGGAACACTCCCGACCCGATGATCCCACCGACGACGAGGAGCGTACCGGAGAAGAGTCCGATGCGACGCGCGTAGGTGGTCACTGAGGATTGGGCCGTGCGAGGGACCGGTAGTACTCCTCGATCTGCGCACGATACTCGGCAGGCACGGGTGACCGCGCGCCGAGCGCCGAGCGCGGTCCGCTCTTCTCGGTCAGCTGGCGAAAGAGCGAGAACTCGAACGCCTTGAGCCGCTCGAGGGCCGCCGTCTGCAATGCGTCGGTCGCAGACGGATCCCCTAGCGCCCGGCTCGCCTCGAGGCGGCGCAGATCCTCGATCGCCCGGTCGAGCTCACCGACGTCGGCACCCTGCGCACGCGCGAGTGCCCGCAACTGTTCGGCATCGTCGCGCCGAAGTCCGAACTCGCGCGCGAGTTGGCGGGCGGTGTTGGGGTTGAGGCCGGGCGCACGGCCAGGACGTGTACCGTCGGGGTTGCCGCCAACGCCCTGCTGGCCACCCGGACTCTGGCCTCCACCCTGCTGGCCCTGCTGACCTTGCTGGCCCTGTGCTCCCTGTGTTCCCTGTGGTGAAGGCTGTTGCCCCGGCTGTTGCCCCGGCTGTTGCCCAGCCTGTTGCCCCGGCTGCGACCCAACCTGCATCCGATCCCGCAGCGCCTCAACACCTCGCACCAACGCTCGCGCCGACTCAAGCGTCCGCTCCTGCCGCCGCTCCGCCGACTCACCCGACAACGCTGATACCGCCGCCCGCAGATTCTCCGCCGCCTCGCCGATGTTCGCCCCGATCTGCTCCTCGAACGCGTTCGCGTACTCCGCCGATCCCCCGCGCATCACGCTCTTGGAGAACTCGATCTTGTCGCGCACCCGTTGGTCCCGCAGCGCCTCGGCCGCTTGGCGCAGCTCGCGCGACGCACCGGGTTGATCGCGTCGCCCCTCGCGCGCCAACCGATCCGCATCGGCTTCGAGCTTCTGCACCTCGGTGTTGAGCGCGTCTTTCTCGGTGCTGAGTGCCCTTTGGCGTGCCGCGCGATCGGCTCCAGCGGTGGGCTGCATGCGGCGCACGTCTTCCGCGATCTGCTGCTGCCGCTCCTGCAACCGCTCCGCCTGCTCGGCGAGCCGCTGCACGTCGCGCGTGATCCCCTCATTTCGCGAGTCCTCGATCCGGCGCGCCGCGCGATTCAGTTCCTCCAACGCCGCGTTGCCCTGCGACTCCGAGCCGCCGGCGGCCTGCCGCATCTGGTCGGCCGCGCGCTGCAACTGCTGAGCGGCCTGTGCGAGCTCCTGCGACTGTTGCTCGCGCGAGAGTCGCTCGAGCCGGCGCGCCTCTTCCTCCGCCTGCCGCGCAAGTTCGCGCTGCGCGCCGCCACCGCCACCGCCCGCCTGCCTGCCCATGCGATCGCGCATCGCTTCGGCCTGGCGCTGCATCCGCTCATTCTCCTGCTGCTGCCGCGCGGCAAGTTGCTTGAGCCTCTCGAGCGTCTCGTCGACTTCCTGCGATTGTCCGGCCGACGCCTGCTGCTGGACGGCTTCGTATTGATTGCGCTGCCGATCGTTCTCGAGCTCGAAGAGATCGGCGAGGTCCTCGGAGCGCTGTCCGCCGCCCCCGCCGCCACCCCCGCCTTGCTGCTCGCCGCGCTGCACCTGCACGTCGCGGTACAACGCGTCGGCGCGCTGCAGCTCGCGCAGCGCCCGCTCCTCGCTCGGTAGAGCTCCGCGTCCGTCGCGCACGCCGAGTCGCTCCTCGGCGCTCTTCATCTCCTTCTCGGCGGCAACGAGCGCCCCGTGTATCTGCGCGAACATCGAGTCCTGCTTCGTGATCCCGCGCGCGAGCAGGTTCTTCGCGAGCGTCGCAACCTCCTCGCGGAGGCTGCCCTGTGCGATCGCGAGCGTCGCCGCGTCCTCATTGCGCTGGCGCTCTGCGTGCTTGACGCTGTCGCGCAGCCAGTTGTAGGTGCCCGCGACGACGTCGCGTTGACGCTGGGCCAGCTCGCCCGGATCTTCGCCGCCGGCACCGCCTCCACCACCACCGCCAGACTCGGCCTCGCGATAGTTGCGCGACCAGGGGCGCACCTCGAGGAAGTACACGTCGCTGAGCGTCTCGTGACCGGTCGCGTCGCGTGCCACGGCGTTGTACGCGACGAGATCGCCGGGTTTGAGACCCATCTCCTCAAGTAGCAGCGTATGCGCGGCCTGTGTCTCGGCGGTGGGCTTCGCGAGCGTCGCAAGCGGGACGGTGCGCTCCTCGCCGCCATTCACGCGGTAGCGAAGCTCGAGCGACGCGACGCCGTAGTCGTCACTCGCCTTGGCCTCGATCGTGATCTCCTCGAGCGCGGTGACCTTGGTGTCGCGGCCTGGATCGGTGATGCGCACGTCGGGCGCGCGATCGTCGAGCACCTCGATCGCGTATTGCACGCCGCCGATGACGCGACGGCCATCGGCGGCCTCGAGATCGACGCGATAGAAGCCGCTCTTGCTCAGCGTGAAGCGACCGCTCAGTCGACCATTCGCGTCGGCTGAGAGCGCAACGGTGCGTCCGTCGTCGAAGGTCAGCGTGCCGCTCCGCACGGGGCGAGTGATCGTCGGCTCGATGATCGCGACCGTGCCTGCCACGGCCGCGATGTCCCCGCCGTCCTCCTCGCGCTCCGGCGCACGGCCGGTGAACGACGGGAACCGCAGTTCGACCGCGAGCTTCGTGACCGCAGGCAGGTCCGTGATCCGCAAGCGATAGGTCTCGGAGCGGACGCCCATCGCCTCGACGTAGTACTCGGTCGGCGCGACGAGATCGAAGAGTCGGCCGGCGAACTCCGTGTCCGCCGAATCGCGGCTCATGGGAATGCGCGTCCATTCCGCGGCGCTGTCGGAGCGGAATACGAGCTCAGCTGCGTCGGCGGTGAAGTGCGCGAGCGCGGCCCGAATGTCGAGCGCGCCACCGCGCGGCACGTCGGCATCACCAGGATCGACGTTCACTACGGGCGTGGGCGGAGTCGCCGCGATCGCGACCGACCAGGGTGCGAAGAGGTTCTGCGCGGAGTCTCGCAGTCCCGCGGGGCCGAGCACAATGAGCAGCGTCGCGGCCGCCACGGCGCCGACGAGGAACTTCCCGGCGCGCGTCTCGCGCGGGCGTTCGATCGTGCGCGCGCTCGCGATCGGCGCCAGTGCGCGCGCAGCCTGTGCGACGACGCGCGCCGTGAGCGCAGGCGACGTCTGCTCACCGGTCGGCTGAGCGAGCTCGTGCACCGCCGAGATGAGCGCCTGACGGAGTCCGGGTGCGCGATCCTCCACGTACAACGCGAACTCCGCGTCGCTCGCGCGGCGCACGAGCGGCCGCACGAGCCAGCGCACGACGGCGCCGAGGACGATGGCGTAGCCGGCGAGACGCGCGACGAGCACTGCGGGGCCAGTGCGCCCGGCGACCGACGTGACGAGGAGACCCACGACGATCGCGGCGACGATCGCGACCACGAGAATGACCGCCGCTTCGAGCAGCAGTCGGCGACGACGCTGCGTGCGCAGCGTCGCGAGGAGGTCGTGGAGCTGCGTGCCTTGGGTCATCCTTTGCTCCCCTCGGGTTGCACGACGGTGGCACGGCGCGCCCTTCCGCGCCAGCCTTGCGAGGCGATCACGGTCTCGGCCAGCAGCAGCAGCGCGGCCAGCAGGACGAGCCAACGCCAGACCCGCTGTCGCGATTCGACCTCCGTCGTCGTCGCCGCCGTGAGGCCGCGCAGCGACGAATCGGCCGACTCGCCGACGCCCAGCAGCAGCTCACGAGCGTCCGCGGAGACGAGCTCGGACTCAGCAGCGGGGGCGTTCACGGCCACGCGGGCGCGGGGAGTCCCATCCACGCGACGCTCATAGGCGGCATACACCCCCACCTGCTGGAGGATCAGCGCGACGCCGTTCACGTCACCTTGGGGACGGATGATCGCGCCGTCCGGGGCGGCGACGACGGGCTCACGGCGCACATCGCGCGGCACCCAGCTTTCGCCGGTCGTGCGCCAGAGAGGCGTGGACTCGTGGCCTGCGCCGTAGAGCACGAGCCGACGCGTGAGTGGCAAGAAGGCTGGCTGTAGGGGAAAGTCACTTTCGCGCGCGTCGAGCGACATCGCGAGCAGGATCACGCGGCCTTCGCCCGCCCTGCGCTCGATGAGAGCGGGAGCGCCGTCGTCGAAGCGCGCGAGGACATCGGCGCCGACAGCGGGCTCCAGTCGCGGATACCTGTAGAAGCGCGGCGCGACGAGTGCTGCGGCACTCGCTCGGAATGGCGTGAAGAGCGGGTGCTCCTCGCGCACGTCACCGAGCATCGCGCCGCCGCCGGCCCGACGGTCGGCGATGCCGTTCACACCGGCGACTCCGGCGAGCGCGGTGATACGTCGCGCCCCAAGGCGCTGACCGGCGGCGACTACGAGTCCACCGCCGTCGTCGATCCAGCGCGCGAGCGCAGCGCCCGCCGCGCTGGCTGGCGGTGCGACGTCCCAGAGCACGACGAGCGCCGACCGGTCGAGCGTCGCGGCGTCGAGCGTGCCGGGACGGCGGCGCTCGATGCGCACCGCGGGTGCGCGCCCGATCGCGAGCGCACGTTCCAGGTAGAGCGTCTCGTCGCGCGCGATGTCGTCGGGGACCACGAGGAGGACGGTCAGTCCGTCATCGGCCGGCAGTGCGAAGTAGAAGCGATCGTCGGCCGCGAGTAGGTCAGCGTCGCTCGTGACCTCGCCCTCCACCGCTGTGGACGGCGCCGGGATCGCGTCGAACACCACGGCGAGTTCGCCGTTGGGCTGCAGCGTCGCGGTGCGCGCGCCGACTTCACGACCGGCGATCCGCAGCGTGAGCCGAACGGTGCGCGGCGCGGCGAGCTCGCGCGTGACCACGCGGGCCAGCACCTGCAACTGCACGCGCGTTCCGGCAACGACGCGACGCGCCTCGACCGCGCGCAGCGACGTGTTGGGGCGTGTAGCGGCTGCGACCTGTGCCACGCGCATCGGGAGCCCGGCAGGGAGCTCGAGACCGGCAACACCGGTGAGGCCACTGCGCTGGAGGTCGGTGACGAGCACGAACTCGGAGGCACCCGCGGGTGCGGAGACGAGCGCGCTGCGTGCCACGCGCAATGCGGCGCCGAAGCGCGTGCCGCGGCTCACTGGCTCGGTGGCGTCGATGATCGCGCGCACGGTGGCCTTGTCGCGCGTCCAGGGCTGCGCGAGTTCGGCCTCTTCATCGAAGAGCACGAGTGCGACCTGGTCGTCGGCGCCCAACGACGCGAGCACCGCGCGCGCCGAATCCTGCGCAGCGGCCCAGTTGCCCGCGTAGCCCATGCTCAGGGACCGATCGAGCAGAAGCACCACGTTTCGCGCGCGCGCTTGGGCGGTCGCCTCGGCGCTGCGACCGAAGAAGGGACGCGAGAAGGCCAGCACCAGCAGCGCGATCACGAGCGCGCGCAGCAGCAGCAGCGGCCAATCGGTCACCTTGCGGCGGTCGCTCGTACGGATCGGGAGCCGCACGAGGAACATCAGCGAGGGGAAGCGCGTGGGCGTCTCCTCGTTGCGGTCGCGCAGGTGCATCAGCAGCGGGATCGCGATCGCCGCGAGCCCGGCCAGGAAGGCGGGAACGAGGAAACCGAGTCCCATCAGCGCACCCGGCACCGCGCGAGGCGGTGGTCGAGGTAGGCGTGGAGCGCGCGATCGAGCGGCGCGTCGGTGCGCACAGGTATGTAGTCCACGCCCGCGGCCGAGAACCGCTTCTCGAGCGCAGCACGGTGGGCGCGCCACATGGTCTGGTAGCGCTCCTTGAGTTCCTCAGGACGGAGCGGCAGTCGCAACCCGCTCTCTCCGTCCTCGAAGACGGCCGCGGCATCGAACGGGAACTCGTCCTCCGCCGCGTCGAGCACATGGAAGAGCAGCACGTCATGACCGCGAGCGCGCAGAGCGTCGACGGAACGACCGAGTGTCGCGGGTTCATCATAGCAATCGGTCACGAGCACGACGATGCCGGGACGCGTGGCGACGTCGGCGACTCGGCCGATCGCGAGCGGCAGGTTGCCCTCGCCGGTGGGCTTGGCCCGGCCGAGTGCATACAAGAGCAGCTGCAGGTGCCGCGTGCTCGGTGGGATCATCTCGACGAGGCGGTCACTGAACGTCGCGAGGCCTACGCGATCGCCCTGCCGTTGTGTGAGCCACGCGAGCGCCGCAACGAGCATGCGCGCGTAGGCGAACTTGTTCACCTCGCCGCTCGCGTAGTCCATGGAGCCGCTCACGTCGAGCGCGAAGAGCACGCCGGCGTTGGTGTCGGCCTCGTACTCCTTCACGTAGAAGCGGTCGGTGCGCGCGTACGCTTTCCAGTCGATGCGCCGCAGGTCGTCGCCCGGCTGGTACTGCCGATGTTCGGCGAAGTCGAGGCTCAGTCCCTTCTTGGCCGAGCGGTGGAGACCGTGCATGAAACCATCCACGACCGTGCGCGCGAGGAGCGGCAGGTCGGAGATCCGTGCGAGGAGCACGGGATCCAAGAAGGTTTCGTGGGCAGACAAGACGAAGGACGAAGGATGGAGGGTGAACGTTGGCTACAACGGCGAGCGGGGCGTCGGTACAGCGGCGACGAGCTTCTCGATCAGATGATCGGCGGTGACCTTCTCGCTCTGTGCCTGGAAGTTCAGGATCAGACGGTGCCGCATCACCGGGCGCGCGAGAGCCTGGATGTCCTCGTAGCCGACGTGCGAGCGGCCCTGCAGCAGCGCGCGCGCCTTGGACCCGAGGATCAAGGCCTGTGCGGCGCGCACCGATGCGCCGTAGTTCACGTACTGACGGATGAAGTCGGGCGCGGCGGGTCCCGGGCGGCTCGTGCGGACGAGGTTCACCGCATAGCGCGTGACGGCATCGGCGACAGGCACGCGACGGACGACCCGCTGGAACGCGATGATCTCGTCGCGCGAGACCACTGGGCGCACCGCCTCGGGCGGTCGCGCGGTGGTCGCCTTGACGACCGCGACTTCATCTTCCTCAGGGAGATAGTCGAGGAAGACCTCGAGCATGAAGCGGTCGAGCTGCGCCTCGGGGAGTGGATACGTGCCCTCGAGCTCGATCGGGTTCTGCGTCGCGAAGACGAAGAAGGGCGGCTCGAGCTGATAGGTGCGTCCCTGCACCGTCACATGTTTCTCCTGCATCGCCTCGAGCAGTGCCGACTGCGTCTTGGGCGGGGTGCGATTCACCTCGTCGGCGAGCAGCACGTTGGCGAACACCGGGCCCGGCATGAAGGCGAGATGCCGCTGCCCTGTCGCCGGATCGTCCTGGATCATATCGGTGCCGGTCACGTCGCTCGGCATGAGATCGGGCGTGAACTGGATCCGCGAGAACTTGAGGTCGAGCGCGCGCGCGAGCGTCGAGATCAACAAGGTCTTTGCGAGCCCCGGCACGCCGACGAGCAGGCAGTTGCCGCCGGCGAAGAGCGCGATCAGCGCCTGCTCGACGACGTCCTCCTGCCCCACGATCACTTTGCGCAGCTCGGTGTTGATGCGGCCGCTGGCCGCATGCAGTCGGTCGGCGAGTGCGCCGTCGTCGAGTCCGTCGAGGTCTTCAGCTGGTGCGGTCACGATGCGTCTCCACGGGGTTGGTCAACGACTGAGGGCGTAGACGATGTAGTTGATGCCGAGCTTGTACGCTTCGTTCGTGAGATCCACTGGGAAGTAGCCTTCACCTGAGAACTCCCAGTACTCCGAGAGATCATTGTCGCGGTTGGCGAGCGCGATCATGCGCTTCGTTGGGTCGTTGTCCTCGAAGATCGCCCAGAAGCTCGGCTCGTACTCGCCATACGACGCGAGCGCCTGCGGCTGCGGGATGCGGTAGAACGCGTCGAAGATGGGATGCGTGCCGTCGATCCGGATGAAACGCAACTCCGGGAGCGCGCGCCGCATCTGCCCCTCGAGATTGACCCAGTGGTTCCCCCGAAAGTCGTCGAAGATGATGAAGCCGCCTTTCCTCAGATACGCGCTGAGCCCCGCGACCTCGACATCGTTGGGGCGCCAGAATCCCGGCTCGGCCATGTAGGCCACGGGGTACTTGAAGAGTTCTGGATCGTTGAGCGCGATCACGACACTCTCCTGCGTGCGCGCGCGCACGGTCGTGAGCTCGGCGACGATCTGGGTGAAGTTGCGTTCACCGCGCGGGTAGTCGTGCGACCACGGAACATCGCGACCACGACGGAAGTTGCCGATGCCGGCGTCGATGCCCATCTCGTAGCGGATGCGCGCGAACGTGAATCGGCCGTCATAGGCGGGGTTCGCGCCGGGCTCCTGTGGCGGCGCACCGGGGCGGCCGCCCTGCGCGGCGAGTGGAGCGGTGAGTGAAGCGGTGAGTGAAGCCGCGATCAGCGCCGCGACGCCCGCGACGCCCGCACCGAGAAACACGCGCGACCAATGACGACGCCTCATGGCCGTCCACCAGGCGCTGGTTGCCGAAGCTCGAGCAACAGCGTCTGCGCCTTCTCGTACGTGGGCGCCTGCTCGAGCACGCCGAGCACTTCACGGCGCGCCCCCGCGCGGTCGCCGGCGGCGAGCAGCGCGCGCGCCAACTCGACCCGTGCGCCCAGCAGGTCCGACGGTCCGAGCGCGATCACCGCCCGGCGTTCTCTGACCGCTGTTCCGACGATCCCCGCGCGCGCAGCGGCGTCGCCGAGCTTCACGTGCACGGCGGCATCGTACGGCCAGATCCAGACCATCCGTTCGAGCGCCACCATGAGCGCGGCGTCGTCACGCACACGCTCGGCGCGAGCGACCTCACGCTGCAGCGGATCGAGCTCGGCATCGCCCTCAGGAAGGTCGGTCTCACGCGCATTCGCAAAGCGCGAGCGGAGCCATGAATCGAACCGCTTGTCGAGCGTCGCCTCATCCAGCGTGAGCGCGCGACGGAACACCTCCGCGTTCGTGAGGCCGTCGCGCCAACCGCGGAGCAGGTCGCCCAATGCCTTGGGACCGAACTCGGCTTCGATCATCTCGCACACGAGCGAGGCGTGGTAGTAACTGAGTCCCACTTCGGCTGGCGTGCGAGGGCGAACGAATCCGTCATTGAGCTGGCTCACAGGGCGCAACGCCCCGGCTTTGAGCGCGGCGAGATACGCCGGAGAGGCGCGCGCTCCCCACCCCACGCGCGCGCGACGTTCCTCCAGCACCGAGGCGCCCTCCGAGAACCATCGCGGCACGCGATTGTCCGAGAGGCCGAGCGTGAAGGTGTGCGCGAGCTCATGCCAGGAGGTCGAGCCCCAGTTGAAGGTCCCTGGGTCGCGCGCCGACGGTGCGTCGATCGCGAGGAGTCGACCGAAGCTCACGCCGAGTGCGCCGAGTCCGGTGAGACCCACCGTGCGAACAGAGAAGTCGGCGCTGCGCGAATAGATCTCCATCCGCACCGGCGTCTCGGGGCGGTAGTCGTACCGGGCCGCGAGCTTGTCGTACGCCTCTTCGAGCAGCGGCGAGAGATACGGCAGGAGGATCTCCGCCTCGCGCGCGGAGGTCACGAACTCGAAGCGCCCCAGGCGCACCGTGCGAAACCCCGCGAGCACGTCGAGCAGGTCGAGCGTGTTCTTGTGCCAGAGATTGAACGGATCGATCGCGAATGCGCGCTCGATCTGCGCGCGCCCGGCGGCGATGTCGCCGGTGCGCAGACGGTTCGTGCCGAGCGCGCCGAGCGCGGGTACCGAAAGCGGATCGAGTTCGAGTGCGCGCGCGGCGAAGCGTTCGGCGTCGGCGTACCGGCGTTGCCGGGCCGCAGCCTCGGAGAGCGTCACGTAAAAGGCGGCCGGCTTGGGCGCCACGCGTTCGGCCGCCGCGAGCGCGGCGCGGAACGCCGCCGAGTCACCGGCGATCCATGCGACCGCGCCGATCACCGCCCACGCATCTAGCGCCTCGGGGTCGAGCGCGAGCGCGCGGCGTGCGGCGGCCTGCGCGGAATCGTTTCGTTCCGCCTCGAGGTGAAGCGTCGCGACGAACAGATGCGCCGGAGCGAGCCCTGCGTCGGCGGCGATCGCCTCGCGCGCCTTGCCGAGCGCGTCGCCCTTGCCGGTGAACTCCATCACGCGCGCCATGCCAAGGAGGGCCCACGCGCTCTTGGGCCGACGGCGCAGGACCGACTCGTAGCCCTGAGTGGCATCGGGCGCGACGAACTTCTCGAGGAGGAGATCGGACGCGCGCAGGACCGCCTCGTCGTAGGTGGAGTCGGCGATGGCGCCCGCGTCGAAGGCGCGGAGTGCACTGCGGACGGCGTTCGCGTCGCCAGCAGAGACGAGCAGGTATGCGCGACCGGCGGCGACGTGGTCGGGCGCGGTCCACGTTCCGGATCGGCGTTCGTACTCGGTGACCAGTGTTGCCGCCTCGCGCTGCGCGACGGCACGCTCACCGCGGGTCAGCGCGCGCTCCGCACGCTCGACGCGCGCGATGCGGTCCGGTGCGGTCTGCGCCACAACGACAGTGGTGGCACCGCCTATCGCAAGACCGAGTAGCGCAGCGCCCAGCACCGCGTCGCGCACCGCGCCGCAAACCGCGTCGCTCATGGCCGCCCCCCCACCGCGCGGATCTCCGCCGACTTCTCCGCGATCGCCACAAGTAGCCGCTCGAGCTCACGCTCGTACTCGGCCTCGGACATCGCCGCCTTTCGGGTGCGCAACCGCTCCAGCTCCTCCTCGAGCGACTTCCGTTCTGCGACGAGCGCGACCACACGCGGATCACCGCTCGACGCGGTCGCCGCGTAGGCCGTCCGCGCGGCGAGCACCGAGTCGCTCACGACCGCGTGCTCGGTCAGCAACCGGCGTTGCGTCTCGTAGCGCTTGGCGACCTCACGCACCGCGAAGGCGAACGACTCCATCACCGTCGTGCGGCCATCCTTGTCGGCATCGGCCTCGTTGCTCGCGAGCCCTCGCACGAACTCACCTGCGAACAGTGTCTCGTTGCGCTCGAACGCGGTGCGCGTGGCGGTCAGGACCACGCGACCCGGTCCCTTGAGCACCTGAGCGAAGTCACCACTCGCGCTCGCGCCGACCACGAAGACCACGGTCTGTCGAGCGAAACCGGAGATCCAGGCGGCGTACTCCGATGCCGTTGGATCAGCACCTGGCAGGTTCACCCGCGAGGTGGGGCCCTCGCCACTGCCGTGTCCGATCAGCATGACCACGACCAGATCACCTGGCCCCACGCGTCGCGAAAGCGCCAAGAAGGCCGCTCCCACCGACTCCTTGCTCGCGCGCCCGGCGATGCGGCGCGGATCGCGGGCAGGGTCCTCGGCGAGCCAGGTGAGACTCGACTCGGCCACGCGCCACTGCATGCGTGCGACGTCGTACAGCGCCGCGCCCTGGGTCACGAATGCGGTCGCATACTCCGGCTCGCCACCGAGTCCCGTCACCAGCAGCAGATGGGTGCGCTGCGCCATGAGCGGAGCGGCTGAAGCCAGCAGACCGATCGTCGCAACGCAGAGCGACGTGCCGTGCCCGATCACGCGAGCCCACTAGCGCGCCGGAGCGCCCACTCGCCGCCGAGCAGCAGCGCGACCACGAGGAAGACGATCGGCATGTCCCACAGATCGAGCGCCTCGCGCACGGTGACGCCACTCTCGGTGAATACGACGTCCTCTGCGAGCTGAGCTGCCTCTGCGAGCGGGTAGTAGCGACCACCGGTCTCCTGCGCGATCCGTCGCAGCAGCGGCGCGCGTAGCTCGGCCTGCTCAACGTCGGCGCCCTGATCGTCGGCGAGCAGTGCGGCAGCGGGGCCACGCGTCGTGTCGCGCCCGCGGCGGGCCTCAGCACCAATTGCGTAGACGCCGGACTCCTCGGCAACGAAGCGGCCCGAGTAGACGCCGTTCTCAGCGAGCACCCACTCCAGCGACACCTCGGTCACGCGGCCGCTCGGTGCGGTGATGGTCGCCGCGACCGAGGCATCGTTCACATCGAGGTACTGGGCGTCGGCGACGCGCACACGCAACTCCACCGGTTCACCGGGAGCGACGCGCGTGGGCACGACCGTCACCTCCACGCGCTCGGGACTTTCCTCGGTGAGCGAGCGCGCCAACTGCCTCCAGAGCGTCACGTGCGTGAGGTCCTCGACGGCGACATCGGCATGCATCTTCCAGAGCCAACTGTCCTGCGGTGTAAAGACCCACGCGGTGCCGCGCCCAAAGCGCTGGGTCGAGAGGATCGGCTGGTCGACGCTCTCTCCAGCGCGACGGCCGGTGAGCAGCGCGGTCGCACCAGGACGCAGCGAGCCGAGCGCGTTGACCACGGTGAGCGCCGGCAACGAATCCCATTTGCGTACGGAGGCCGAGTCATTGGCGCCGAGACTCAGGGCCGCGAGCGCGAGACCCGCCGCGGTGGGCCGCACACGCAACTCGCTCGGTGCCGCGTCTTCAGCGCGCGGTGCACGGTCGAGCGCGATCGGCAGCACCTCCGCCAGCGGCGTGCCGCGATAGCCGCCCTCGGCGAGCGCCGCGCGTCCGCCCAGCGTCATGAGCCCACCGCCGCGCTGGCTCACGAACTCCGAGAGCACGCTGAGCTGGTCAGGCGAGAAGAACGACGCTTCGATGCTGCCAAGGATCAGCCCGCGATACGCGAAGAGCTCTTCACGACTGGTCGGGAATCCGCCGGCGAGTTCGAGGGAGTCGCGCACGCCGAGGCGCAAGAACTTCTGCTCGGCGCTACGCAACAGCGCGACGAGCTGCAGCGCGCTGTCGGTCGCGATCGCGCGGCGCACGAAGCCGAGCTCGGGCCGCGGCTCCCCTTCCATATAGAGGATGCGATCGGGGCCAGCGCGTACCTGCACGATGCCGTGCGCCTCGTTGTTCTCTGTGATCGTCTCGCCGTCGATCGCCGGGGTGCGCACGGTGATGCGATGCGTGCCCGGCGCGAGTTCGGCGAGGCGCAGACGCGCGCGCATCGTCTCCTCGCGCGCCGACAGCGTGACGGTCTCGGTCGCGACGACGCGCCCATCGGCTTCGGCGGTGAGCGTCACGCGTTCGCCGGCCACGCCGCGCAGTCGCAGTGTGACATCGGCGAGGAGACTCGCTCCAGCGAGTGGTCGCGCCGGCAGCTGCACGCGCTCGATCGCGATATCGCGCGCGAACCGTTCGACGCCGGCGCCGACCGTGTAGACCGGGATGCGACGCGCTTTCAGCGCGAGCACCACTGGGTCCAGTTCACGTCCAGCGTTGTCGGCGCCGTCGGTGACGACGATGAGTCCGGCGAGCGGTGTGCCCGAGAGTTCCTGCCGCGCGCCGTCGAGCGCTCCAGCGAGGTCGGTGCGCGTCCCGAGGGTGCGGAGCCCCGCCGCCGAGCTCGCGGGCCGCACATCGGCGGCGAATCGGTAGAAGCGCAACGCGAAGCGGTCGGCGAGCGCTCGCACGAGTGCCGTGGAATCGGCAAAGGTCCGCTCGGCCAGCACGGCGCGAGAGTCGCTCCCGACATCGCGAAGCGCCATCGAACGCGAGTCGTCGAGCAGCACCGCGAGCACGTTCCGCTGGGGCACAGCGCTCGCGACGACGAGCGTCGGACGGGCGAGGCAGGCGACGACGATCAGCAATGCCGCGAGTCGCAAGGCGCCGAGCGTGACGCGGTGCGTACGTGAGAGGCCGGAGACTCTCGCATATGACCACGCGGTCACGCCGATCGCGACGACCGCGACCAGCGCGATCACCCAAGCCGGCAGCACAGGACTCCACACCAGGTCCCCTCGCTCCCAGACCCGCGACGGATACTTCAGGAGGAAGGTGAGCAATGCGTCCATGGTGATCGAGTACGTGGGCGGTCTGTGAGTCGCTGGGAGTCGGCAGGCGAATGTAGCGCCGGTGCACGGGTACCGCCTCGGCATGGGTACCGCCTTCGCATGGGTACCGCCTTCGCATGCAACGCGGCATCTTCCATTCGTACCCAAGAGTCACTGGAGCGTTGCCAGGTGCGGATCGGAATGGAAGTGGCGGTCGTCGGCGGCGGGATCGCCGGACTGTCTGCAGCCTGGCGCCTCAGCGCGCATCATCGCGTCACGCTCCTCGAGCGGCATGCGGTCGCTGGCATGGACGCGCACTCGCTCGACCTCGAGCACGATGGGCGGACCACCCGCATCGATGTTCCGTTGCGCGTGATCTACGAGGGCTACTACCCAACGCTCATCGATCTTTACCAGGCACTTGGGGTCGAACTCGAACGCACCAACTACGCGGGCTCGTTCAGCGAGCTTGGCGGACCCGTCTACTACCGCTACGCCAACCTGATCGTCGGTGGTCGCTCAGTGCCGCTCCCGGCGTTGCCACTCGGCCGCACGTCGCTACGGATCAATCGCGATCTGCTGCGCTTTTTCCGAGCGGCACCGTTGGCGCTCGCGACGCTTGGCGAGAGCGAGGAACCGCTCGGCAGCTGGCTCGACCGCGCCGGCCTCGGCACGGAGTTCACCGAAGGGTTCCTCATACCCACGTTCGCGACCGTCTGCACCTGCAGCAGTGCGGCGGTGCGTTCGTATCCGGCCCGAGTGATCCTCGAGTACCTCACGCGCGGTCTCACGTTCGGCGGTGTGCGGCGCGTGGTGCTGGGCACGCGTGAGGTGGTCAAGCGGCTCACCGAACCTCTCGCCGCAGTGCGCTGCGGAGTGCAGGTCCACTCCATCCGTCCGGTCGAGGACGGTGTGCGCCTCGCCTGGCAGGGTGGCGAGCAGCGATTCGATCATGTGATCGTCGCGACGCAGGCCAATCAGGCGTGCGGGATGCTCGACGCCTCGTACCGGCAGGAGCGCGACGCACTCGAGCGCTTCGCGTACGAGCCGAGCGAGGTCACGGTACACACCGACGTGCGCCTCGCACCTCAGGAGCGCCGGCATTGGGCGCCGGTCAACGTCGTGGTGAGTCGCGACCATGACAAACCGATGGCGACGATCTGGATGAACCGCGTGCAGCCGTCGCTGCGTGCTCTCTCACCGGTGTTCCAGACCTGGAACCCGATCATCGCTCCGCATCCGGACACGGTGAAGGCGCATGCGCGCTTCGAGCGTCCACTCGTGAATGCGGCTTCGCTCGTGGGGGCGCGGGAGATGTCCCTGCTGCACGAGCAGCCCGGCCGGCGGCTCTGGTTCTGCGGGTCGTATCTCGGTCCTGGGATCCCGTTGCTCGAGAGCGCGACTGCGACGGCGGCTTGTGTCGTGACGGCGATCGGCATGCAGTCGGCGTCGCCGGCGAACGCCGCCTAGCCGCGGCCTAGCCGCCCCAGACACGCTCCGCCTGGTCCACATGGCGCAGCTCGTGTCGCACCAAGATGCGGAGCGACGAGTAGCCATCATAGAACATCCCGGGCGCGAAGGGCGACTCGATCCGTACGCGGTCGACAGGCATCGATGCGGCTTCTTGTAGCAACCCGCGCTCTGCCGACTGCCACTCGGCGAACTCCCTCAGGATCGCCTCGCGGGGCAGCGCCCCCTGCGGGATGAACGGCGCCGGCGTTGTCACGCGTCCAAGCCGGAAGCCGCCGACGCGAGGCACCGGACCGACCATCGCCGCGAGGATCGCGCCGACGATGCCCGCCTTGTAGCGCGCCGGCGGACCGCCGAGGACGCGCGCCGCAAGCCAGGCCGCGCGCAGTCGCGGCACCATCGCCGCCGACGTGAGATTGAGATGCGCAAAGCACTCGGCGACCGACCACGCCGCGGGATCGTTGCGCGCGGCCCAGCGTGAATCGGGCGTGGCCGCGAGCAGTCCGCGCACGCGATCGTCGAGACGATCATGCTCGCTCGCGATCATCGCGAGCTGCCGAGGGATGGACGCGGCTCTCATTGACGTTAGAATCTACCTATGGGGCTCGTCACCTGCGACGCCCCACCCACCGCTCCCTCGAGGCCGACCGATGCTCCGTCGTTCCACTCGCACCATCACGCTCCTGCTCGGACTCGCCGCGATCACCTCGCCCGCGTGGGCGCAGCCCTCGCGCCTCTACGCCGAACTCGACCGCCGCGTCACCGAAGTGAATCCCAAGGTCGTGACGTGGCGGCGCGACATCCACGAGCATCCGGAGCTCGGCCTCCAGGAGACGCGCACCGCCGCCCTCGTCGCCGCTCACCTGCGCGGCCTCGGCATGGACGTGCGCACCGGCGTCGGTGGCACCGGAGTGATCGGCGTCCTTCGTGGTGGGAAGCCCGGCAAGGTCGTCGCACTGCGCGCCGACATGGACGCACTGCCGGTCACCGAGATGACGGACCTGCCGTTCAAGTCGCGGGTGCGTACGCAGTGGAACGGGCAGGACGTCGGCGTGATGCACGCCTGCGGTCATGACAACCATGTCTCGATCCTCATGGGCACGGCTGAGGTGCTCGCCGGGATGAAGGCGCAGATCCCCGGCACGGTGGTATTCATCTTCCAGCCTGCAGAGGAAGGCCCTGGCGGAGCCCAACCGATGATCAACGAGGGTGCGCTCTCCGATCCAAAGGTCGACGCGATCTTTGGCCTGCATGTCTGGCCCGGTGCCGCCGGTAGTGTGTTCGTCCGTCCCGGCGCGACGATGGCGGCGGGCAACGAGCTCCAGATCAAAGTGCGCGGCAAGCAGACGCATGGCGCGGCCCCGTGGGGCGGCGTCGACCCGATCGTTGTCGGCGCGCAGATCGTGCTCGGCCTGCAGACTGTCGTGAGCCGCCAGGTGAACATCACCGAGTTGCCCGCGATCGTCACGGTCGCGCAGTTCAACGGCGGCATCCGCTCCAACATCATCCCCGACACCGTCATGCTCGTCGGGACGATCCGCACCTTCGGCGCCGCACAACAGGCGCTCATCTTCGAGCGCGTGAGGCGGACCGCCGAGGGGATCGCCGCGAGCGCGGGCGCGACCGTCGAGGTGACACTGACGACCGGCTATCCGGTGACCGAGAACAACGTCGCGCTGACAGAACAGATGATGCCGTCGATCCGCCGCGCGGTCGGGGCCGATCGCGTCGGCGTCGCGCCGATGGTCACGGGCTCTGAGGACTTCTCTTACTTCCAGGAGAAGGTGCCAGGCGTGTTCATGTTCCTCGGCGTCACGCCGCGCGATCAGGACTACACGAAGGCGGCGCAGAACCACTCGCCGTACTTCTTCGCCGACGAGTCGGCGCTGCCGGCGGGTGTGCGCACGCTCTCGTCGCTTGCGCTCGATTTCCTCACCGGCACGACGCCGCCACCGACGCCCACCCGCGCCGGGATGTGAACGGAACGGACGCGGGGCGTGCGCCGACGGCGCACGCCCCGCGTCACACGCGCTGAAGCCTCAGGCCGCGAGCGCCGACCCGCACTCCCCGCAAAAGCGGGAGTGCGGGTCGTCTACCATGGCGCCGCAACGCAGGCAACCGGGCGAGAGGTACCGCCCACAGTCGGAACAGAAGAGCGCGTCACCCTCGGGGCGCGGGCCGCACTGCGCGCAGACGAGCGTGCGCGACTTCATCCGGGAGATCAACTGCTCGGCGGCATCGCTGGCGGTCGAGGCGCCAATGCCGATCTCGCGCGCGGCGACCCCCGATGCCTCTGTCCCCACAGCTCCGGCATCACGCGCTGCCAACTCGGCGAGCGCAAGCGGCGCGTACGTCGCACGCAACGACGCGTAGTCGTCGGGAGAGAGTTTGCCGGTCGCCTGATCGAACTCGATCTCGCGCAACGCCTCGATCGCGCTCGCTTCTTCACTCGGAGGCGCCATGATCGCGGCGCTCGTGTACTCGGCGCCGCGCAACAGCGGCACGAGCACATACAGCAGTCCGAGCACGGCGAGCCCGCTACCGACGAGCAACGCGAGCACTAGGCGTCCTCGCGCACGGCGCGCTCGAGGCGGGCGAGGTCGTCCGTGCTCATGCCGGGCACGCTCGCGCCGGGCGACGGCGCCGCAGCGGCCCGCGCCGCAGCCGCCACGCGCGCCTCAGCGCCCCACTTCCGCAGCAGCATGGTGATCACCACGGCGCCCGTAGCGATCGCGATGCTTGGCACGAAGTACCCCGCCCAGTTGAAGCCCTCCTTCTTGGGTTCCGTGAGCGCGACTTCGCCGAATGTCTGCACGAACGCGTCGAGGATCTCCTGCGCGTCATAGCCGCCCGCGACGAGCCGCAACACATCGCGGTGCATCGCCGGCGAGACCTGACAACTGAAGTCGGTCGTACGGCAGGTGTAGATGTCGAGGATGCAGCCGCACTGACACTTGATGCGGTGCTCCAGTGCATCGCGTTCGTCGACGGAGAGTTTCGGAGTCGCGTCCGGCTTGGCGGGGCGCAGCGTGGGGCGATACGCGCCCTGCTCCATGGGTGCGAAGTTCGCCGACGGCTGCTGCTGCGCACCGAGTCCTGCGGCGACGACGACGAACTCGCGACGGCCGATCTCGCTCACGCGGTCACCACCTCGGCGGCCGGAGCAAGCTCCGCAACGTAGCCACCCTGCCGACGCCGCTTCTCCGACTGCGGCCACATCACGATGAGCCCGCCCAGCGCCATGATCATGCCGCCATTCCAGACCCAGACAACGAGCGGATTGAAGTTCACGCGGATCTCGGCCTTCTTCGCCACCACGCCCGCGAGCACGACGTACACGTCCATGTCATTGCGGACGAGGATCCCCACCTCGGTCGACGGCTGGAACGTGGGATTGCCGCGCGAGTCGAAGTGTTGGCGCTTCTCGCTCGTGATCAGGGGGAGCGACTTGCCGTCGATGGTGGGACGCAGCGCGATGGCGACGACTTCACGATTGAGCGCCTTGAACTCCGAGAGCCCTTCGTTCGTGAAGGTCCACTGGCGCCCGTACGGGTCCTTGGCGCTGTACGACTCGCCGTCGGCCAGCGTGATGTCGTACTCGAGCTTGAACGCCATGCCGGCGAAGGCGGCGAAGAGCATCACGATGCCGGCGTGCACCACGTAGCCACCGTAACGCCGCCGATTGCGCGCCACGAGCCGACCGAGCGCGACCACCGCATTCTCGCCGTACATCCTGCGTCGCGCACCGACACCCTTGTAGAACTCCTGCAGGATCGTGCCGGTGACGAACGCCGAGAGCGTCCACGTCATGAGCGGATAGAGCTTGTGGATCCCCAACACGAAGAGCGCCGCGCCGGTGATCAGGCCGAACGCCGCCGGCCCCGCGAACTGCCGCTGGATGTTCCCGACGCTCGCCTTGCGCCAGGCGATCAGTGGCCCGATGCCGGTGAGCGCGAGCAGGAGCAGGCCGAGCGGCACATTCACCGAGTTGAAGAACGACTCGCCGACCGTGATCTTCGAACCGCGCACCGCCTCGCTGATGATCGGGAAGAGTGTGCCCCAGAGCACGCTGAACGCGATGCCGACCAGCACGAGATTGTTGTACAGGAACGCGGCTTCGCGGCTGATCATCGCCTCGAGCTGTGCCTGCGGCTCAAGATCCTTCAGGCGCATGCTCACGAGCCAGACGGTCGCGGCGAGCGCGAGGATCATGAAGGCCACGAACCAGCTGCCCACCGCGCTCTGCGCGAACGAGTGCACCGACTGGATCACACCCGAGCGCGTGATGAACGTACCGAGGATGCTGAGCATGAAGGTCGCCACCACGAGCGTGACGTTCCATTTGCGCAGCATCCCGCGCTTCTCCTGGATCATGATCGAGTGCAGGAACGCCGTCCCCGTGAGCCAGGGGAGCAACGACGCGTTCTCGACGGGGTCCCACATCCAGTAGCCGCCCCAGCCGAGCTCCACGTACGCCCACCACATTCCGAGCACGACGCCGATCGTGAGAAAGACCCAGCTCACGAGCGCCCAGCGCCGCACCGCACCGAGCCACTCGGCGTCGAGTCGGCGTGTGACGAGCGCTGCGATCGCGAATCCGAACGGGATCGCGGTGGCGACGTAGCCGAGGTAGAGCATCGGCGGGTGGATCGCCATCGCCGGGTTCTGCATCTGCGGGTTGAGCCCGCGGCCGTCGGCAGGGACCCAGTCGAGGCGCTCGAACGGGTTGCTCGCGATCGCCGTGGTCGCAATGAAGAACAGGAGGACGAGCGCGTTGGTGCCTGTGACCCATGGCATCAACTCGCGCACGCACCGACGGTTCGCGAACGTCGCGAGCGCCGCATAGCCAGCAAGGATGAGGCACCAGAAGAGCATCGAGCCCGCCTGCCCGCCCCAGAACGCCGACACCTTGTACACGAACGGGAGGTTCGCGCTCGTGAACGAGGCCACGTACCGCAGCGAGAAGTCACTCGTGATCAGTGCGGTCCAGAGACCCGCTGACGCGAGCACGATGAAACCGAAGCCCGCGTAGAGGCCCCGCTCCCCCGACGCGATGAGGTCCGAGCGGCGCATCGCACCGCCGGCGAACGAGAGCGTCACGGACCAGACGCACATGAGCAGCGCGATCCACAGGGACAGCTCGCCGACGAGGATCATCAGTTACTCGGGCGGCTTTGGCGCCGGCGTGGGCGGCGTGGTCGGCAGAGTGACCTGAGCGCTCGCCGGTGCCGCCTGCTCGGCCGTCTTGTACGCCTCACGCACGTCCGGCTTGTAACCCTCGGGCGCCGCTTCGTAGCGCGACGCGCACTTGGCGAGCAGCGTGGTCGCGTGGAAGACACCATCGGCACCCAAGCGCCCCTCGACCACGACGTCGACCGAATCACTGAACGTGTCGGGGATCAGTCCGCGGTAGTCGACCTTGTACGTCGCCTTGCCGTCGGTCATCTGAAAGACCACGCGCTTGCCGCTCGAGTCGCGCTCGACCGAGCCGTGCACCACGCGCGCACCGACCTTCACACCGGTCTCCCGGATGCCGGGATCAGCGACGACCTTCGCCTGCAGCTCCGCGGGCGTGAGGAAGTAGACCGCGGTGTCCCTGATGGACCCGGCCATGAGAACACCGGCGGCGCCGAGCACTACGGCTCCACCGATTAGAAACTTGATACGGGGCTGCATACGGACTCCTGGAACGGAATGCTTCAATATAGCGGTCGGGCCCCGTCCGTCAGGGAGCCAGTTGGCGCATGAGGACCGCACCCGTACCCGTGCCTGCGGCGTCGGCCACGAGGTCCTTTGAGGAGATGTAGCGGCCGTCGTGCCGGTCCCAGAGTTCCTTGGCAACGCCGACGGTCATGGTGATGCCTGCGGCGGTCCATGCGGCGTCCCGGTACGAACGGCCGTTCGCACGCAGCACCGAGTGACCGAGGCTCTGGATGAGCGCCGAGGCGGTGAAGTGCAGCGCCTTGTCACGGGCGAACCAGCGGTCGGGTGGAACGCGGGGCGGACCGCCGAACGACAGTGAGCCCGTGAATAGAAGTACGGTCAGTCCTGGCATTGCGGCTCCACTCGCGAAGTTTCA
>JANOTB010000203.1:0-10282 GCA_031416115.1 Gemmatimonadota bacterium | reverse complement strand
CGCCTCCGGGTGTGAAGGCGATCGCCGATGCCCGCGTGCTCGGCATGTTCGGCGATTCGATCACCACCGACCACATCTCCCCGGCGGGGTCGATCGCCGAGAAGAGTCCGGCCGGCGTGTGGCTCAAGTCGCTCGGCGTGGAGAAGAAGGACTTCAACTCGTACGGCGCGCGTCGCGGCAACCATGAGGTGATGATGCGCGGCACGTTCGCGAACATCCGTCTCAAGAACGACCTCACTCCAGGGCTTGAAGGGTGGTGGACACGCACCGCGCCGAATGCTGAGCCGACCTCGTTCTTCGAGGCGTCGGAGGGCTACGCGGCTTCAGGGACGCCGCTGGTGATCATCGCCGGCAAGGAGTACGGCACTGGTTCGTCGCGCGACTGGGCGGCCAAGGGCACCATGCTGCTCGGTGTGCGCGCGGTGATCGCGGAGAGCTTTGAGCGGATCCATCGGTCGAATCTCGTGGGGATGGGGTTGATCCCGCTCGAGTTCGTGAATGGGGAGACGCGCCAGTCGCTCGGGCTCACCGGTTTTGAGGCGATCACTGTCGAAGGGATGTCGGAGACGATGGCGCCGCGAGCCACGCTGACGGTGAAGGCGGGTGAGAAGCGGTTCCAGGTGCGGAGCCGGATCGACACGCCGGAGGAGATGAACTATTACCGGCATGGTGGGATCCTGCAGTATGTGTTGCGGCAGTTGGCGGGGGGGCGGGGGTAGGGGTGGTGCTTGGTGCGCCCTCTTGAGCCGGTCGCCGAGAATGTGCGCGAGCGCGAGCACATCTAGAATTTCTAAATCTCGATCGACGCCGCGGACTCGCAACTCGCCGACTTTCTCAGAAGCGATCGGGCCGAAGGGAGCCAGAGCTGTGTTACAGCAGTACACTCCTGCAGAGGTCTCCGTGACCCTTCTCATCGCTACCGAACTCGAGTCCGACGGCCGCTGGCTCGCTGAGGTCAGCACTCTTCCCGGTGTCCTGGCATACGGGACCACCGAGACTGACGCGGTGGCACGGGTGCAGGCTCTCGCGCTGCGGGTCCTCGCGGAGCGGCTGGAGCTTGGAGAGGCAGTTCCGGAGTTCCTCTCTATCACGTTCCAAGCGGCATGAGTTCGGGGGCGCGGCGAAATCGAAGCGAGTCTTCGCAGCGTTGTTGCGTCTCGGCTGGTCGGTCAAGCGGCAGACTGGAAGCCACACCACGATGCAGCGAGCCGGCTGGCCCGATTTCGTGTGGGCATTCCATGACGGCGAGGAAATCGGACCTCGAATGCTGGCGCGCATCGCGAAGCAGACGGGTCTACAACCCGGCCATCTCTAGCGGATTGTCCAAAGAGCAGCGGCTGGTTCGCGGCGGTTTCCCGACGGTCCTCGTCCAATAGCCGTTTTGGTCGTGGAGCGTACAGATCGTCGCACTCGCGGCGCGCGGCGCGACCACCGCGTTAGTGAGTCGACTTCGGACACTCGACCTCTGCCGCTGGCGCCCCGCCCCCCCTCCCGCCAGACTTCATAGATGCAAACTTCTCCCAAACTCCTAGCGGCACTCGTCGCCCTCGCGCTGGCATCGCCCGCGATGGCACAGACCCCCGCCCCCACCGGCGAGTTGAAGGTCGGCGATATGGCCCCCGACTTCACCCTGCCGGCATCCACGAAGGAGGGCATCAGCCCTGCGCCGATCACCCTCAGCGGTCTGCGCGGGCAGACCGTCGTCCTCGCTTTCTTCGCGAAAGCAAGGACCGGTGGCTGAACGGCTCAAATGGAGGCGTACCGTGATCAGTACGCCACGATCTTCAATAACGGCAACGGTGTGAAAGTGCTGGCCATCAGCACCGATGCCGTCGACGTGCAACAGAGCTGGGCCGCGGAGAAGAACTTCCCCGTGACCTTCGTCAGCGACGTTGCCGCCGTGACCGGCGGACTCTACGACGTGAAGTTCCCCGCCGTGAACTTCCTCAGGCGCGTGGTCTTCGTGATCGGTCCCGATGGCCGGATCGCGCACATCATGCGGCCGTTCCGCGAACTTTCGGCGGACGCCTACACCGAGCTTGGAGCGGCGGTGAAGAAGGCGAGCGGCGGAGGTTGATGGAACGCCGGGACGTCGCGGCGACACTGCGGGGGTTCTACGAGGCGGCGCTCGCTGCCGCCGATCCCGCCCGTGTGGTCCGCGACGGCCTGTGCTCGCATGAGGTGACGCTCGAAGTCGGGCGGGACCGTCCGCACTGGATCATCGCACTCGGCAAGGCCGCTCCCGCCATGGCGGGGGCGGCCGTTGTGCATTGTGAGGCTGCGGGACTGCCGATCGCTGGTGGACTGGTGGTGGACGTGGCGGAGAGTCCACCGCCACACCCGCTCGTCGAATCCTTCGTTGGCGACCACCCTGTTCCGGGAGCCCGATCGGCGCGCGCCTCCGAGCGACTCGGCGCGCTCACCGACCGCATCGACAAGGACGATGTGGTGCTCGTGCTCATCTCTGGCGGCACGTCGAGCCTCGTGGGCGCGCCGATCGACGGTGTGCGTGCTGGCGACCTCGCCGCGCTCAGCGCACTACTGCTTGGCGCCGGTGTGCCGATCACGCGGATCAACGCCGTGCGCAAACGCTTCTCGCGCTGGGGTGCGGGTCGCCTCGCTGAAGCTCTGCACGGCGCACGAGTGATCCCGATCCTCCTTGCCGACGTGCCCAACGAGGATCCGGCCATGATCGGATCTGGCCCGGTCGCGCCCGATCCACTCGAAGCGCGGCATGTGGAGCGGCTCCTGCGCGAAGCCGGCGTCGCGGTGCGCGTGCCGCTCTCTGTCGCTTCAGCGCTCGGGGCCATGCGCGCCGGTCTCATTCCCGAGACGCCAAAGCCCGGACATGCGGCTTTCGCGAATGTCGCGGAGCCGTTCGTCGTCGGGAACTCGGCGGCGCTCGACGCCGTGGCCGCTGCCGCGACCGAGGCAGGATTCGCGCCGGTGCTTCTCTCGCTCACTCCGCTGCAGGGCGACGCGACCGGTGCCGGACGCGTGATCGCTCATGCGCTCGCGCGCGCCGCGCGCGGGTCGTGTCTCGCGTGGGGCGGAGAGACCACCGTGCGACTCCCCCACGATCATGGGCTCGGTGGTCGGTGCCAGCAGCTCGCGCTCTCGGCCGCCGAAGTGCTCCACGATCTCGCGGCAGAGGGCAGTTGGATCCTCGCCGCTGGGACCGATGGTCGCGACGGTCCAGCGGACGCCGCCGGCGCCGTGATCTCGTGGGAGAGTTGGCGTGACAGCGCGGCGGCGGACGGGCGCCCGGCGAGGTCGCTGCGCCAGTGTGATGCCCATGCGGCACTCGCTGCGGCAGGCGCGATACTCCCGGCGACGGAGACTGGCACCAATGTCATGGACATCGTGGTAGCGGTGAAGGTCTAAGGGGGCGAACTTGCGCCCATGACCACTCGCTCTCCTTTCACGGTCGCCATCATTCAGGATGGCGTGGAGTCCACCGCCGACGCGACGCTGGTCGCGACCGAGAAGCGGATCCGCGACGCCCAGGCGAAGGGCGCGCAGGTGATCTGCTTGAAAGAGCTGTTCAACGCGCCCTATTTCTGCAAGACGCTCGACGCGGCCAACTTCGACATCGCCGAGCCGGTGCCGGGGCCGACCATCGCGCGGTTGCAGGCGGTCGCGAAGGAACTCGCCGTGGTGCTCGTGGCGCCGATCTACGAGCGGCAGGGCCCGGGCGTGTACCGCAACAGCGCCGCGGTGATCGATGCCGACGGCGCGTTGCTCGGTGTCTATCGCAAGATGCACATCCCGCACGACCCGCTCTTCGAGGAGAAATACTATTTCGCCCCCGGTGAGTCCACGGCGTCGGTGCAGCCCAAGGGCTCGCGCGGTCCCGACGGTGAGGCCGGCGGCTTCATGGTGTGGAAGACGCGGTACGCGACGATCGGCGTGCTCATCTGTTGGGACCAGTGGTACCCCGAGGGCGCGCGCATCACCTCGTTGCTCGGCGCTGACATCCTGTTCTACCCGACTGCGATCGGTTGGCATCCGGCCGAGAAGGCGGAGTGGGGTGCGGCGCAGGTCGACGCGTGGCGCACGGCGCAGCGCGCGCATGCGATCGCCAACGGCGTGTTCGTCGCGTCGCCCAATCGCGCGGGCCTCGAGGCCAAGGCCGGCACCGACGGGATCGAATTCTTCGGACACTCGATGATCGTCGATCCCTACGGTCGCTACATGGCGCAGGCCGAGACGGGCGAGGCGACACTGATCGCAACGTGCGATCCGGCGCTGATCGAGTACACGCGTCGCAACTGGCCGTTCCTTCGCGATCGACGCGTGGACGCGTACGGTCCGATCCTCAACCGCTGGATCGGGTCGTGAGCGCGAGCGTTCGCTGGCCCGCTGAGTGGGAGCGTCACGAGGCCACCTGGATCTCGTGGCCGCACCACGAGCCGGACTGGCCGGGCAAGTTCGCGCCGATCCCGTGGGTCTACGCCGAGATCGCGCGGGCACTCGCCGAGCACGAGCAGGTGCGCATCCTCGTGCACGACGACGCGACCGAGGAACACGCGTGGCACTGCCTCCGCATGCATGAGGTCCGACAGTCGCGTGTGCACTTGCATCAGTGCGCGAGCGACCGCGTCTGGCTGCGCGATTCCGGCCCGACGGGGGTGCACGTCGCCGATGGCAGTGTGCGCCTCGTGAACTGGGGCTTCAATGCGTGGGCCAAGTACGACAACTTCGCCGCCGATTCACTCATAGGCGGATTCGTCGCCGAGCACACCGGGCTCGCGCTGCACCAACCGGCGCGGCACGATGACAAGGGACGCGTGGTGCTCGAGGGCGGCGGTATCGAGACCGACGGCCAAGGCACGTTGCTCGTGACCGAGGAGTGGCTGCTGAGCGACGTGCAGGTGCGGAACCCCGGCTTCACGCGCGCCGACTACGAGCGCACCTTCGCCGAGGAGCTCGGGATCAGCCAGACGATCTGGCTCGGCGAGGGCTGCGTCGGCGACGACACGCATGGGCATGTGGACGACATCGCGCGCTTCGTGGCGCCGGGCGTGGTGGTGCTCGCCCATGAGGAGGACCCGGCCGACGAGAACCATGCGCGGTCGCTCGACAATCTCGCGCGCCTCCAGAGTGCGACCGATGCGCGCGGCGAACCGATCCGCACCGTCACATTACCCTTCCCGCGGGCGGTCGTCATGGACGGCACGCGGCTCCCGGCGAGTTATGCGAACTTCTACATCGCCAATGGCACGGTGCTCGTACCGACATTCAATGACCCCAACGACCGGATCGCTATGCACACGCTCGCCGAGTTGATGCCCGACCGACAGGTAGTGGGGATCCACGCGGTGGACCTCGTCTGGGGACTTGGAACGCTGCACTGCCTCACGCAACAACAGCCCGCCGCCGCGGGTCGCCGCGGCAAGGCGCACAGCGGCAAGGCGCACAGCGGCAAGGCGCACACATGAGACTGCGACCCGAGTGTCTCGGTCTCTTGGTGTTCGTCGGCGCCTGCGGTGGTGCCGGCGGTCCCGTGCACCTCGGCATGGCCGGCCCACTCAAGGAGGGCTTCGGCATCGAGAATCGACGGGGCGTCGAACTCGCGGTCGCTGAGATCAACGAGGCCGGTGGCATCGACGGCGACTCGCTTCTGATCGAGTACCGCGACGACGACGGCGAGGGCGCCAAGGCGGCGGTGATCGCGCAGGAGTTCGTCGACGAACCACGCGTCCTCGCCGTGGTCGGGCATGTCACCTCCGGTGCGATGCTCGCGGCTGCCAAGGTCTACGACGGCCACGTCGCGGCGATCGCGACGACCGCGTCGTCTGCCGCATTGACGGGCATCTCCCCGTGGGCGTTCCGCGTGATCTCCAGCGATTCGGCCAATGGCGTCGATCTTGCACGCTTCGCGCAACGGATCGGCAAGCGACGCGCCGCCGTGCTCTACGAGAACGACGCCTACGGGCGCGGCCTCGCCGACGCGTTCCGGCGGAGTTTCGCGGGCGAGGTGATCTCGATCGATCCGATCGGCTTCGAGGGCAAGAGTGCACCCCTCTATATGGAGTGGCTCGCTGAGCGTCGCCCGGACCTCGTGTTCATCGCCGGCACCGAGAATACCGGCCTCGCGTTCATCGCTGCAGGGCGCGCGGCCGGCCTCACTGCCGACTTTCTGGGTGGCGACGGGTGGACGGGGATCCGCTCCGACCCCGTGGTCAGTGAAGGCGCGCTGGTCGGTGCTCCGTTCACGCCGCTCGATCCACGCCCCGAGGCCCAGAAGTTCGTGCAGGCGTACCGCGCACGCTTCAGCGGCGCCGAGCCCGACGGTAACGCGGCGCTCTCGTACGATGCGGTGCAAGTCCTCGTCGCGGCCATCCGCGCGGTCGGCCGCGACCGTGAGGCGATCCGCGACTGGCTTGCCGCGCTTGGCACCGCGGGCGCGCACGCCGGCGTCACAGGCGCGATCGCCTTTGACGAGTTCGGCGACCCCGTCGGCAAGTCGTTCACCATGACGCGCGTCTCGCGCGGCAGTCTCGTGCTCGCCGAACGGGGGACGCCGTGAACTTCTTCTCGCTCAGCACCATCCGCAGCCGGCTGATCGCCGGTTTCTCGCTGCTCGTCGGCCTGCTCGTGGTCTCCGGTATGGTCGGCCGCCTGTCGATCGGGGCGTTCGCCGCCGAGATCGAGTCTGCGGTCACGAAGGTCCAGCGAGAGACGTCGCTCAGTGCGTTGTTGAGCACGAGCATCACGCGTGAACTCGCGGCGGCGGTGCTGTACCTGGACCGCGGCGCGGCGACCGATCGCGAAGGCTTCCGCGCCGCCGGCTGGGCCGCACACGCTGCGTTGCGCGACCTCAATGACAGCGAAGGACTGACGTCGACCGAACTCGGCCTCATCTCGTCGATCGACGAGACACTCTCCGCCTTGGAGGTGGGGCTCACGGAGGCGCAGCTCCTGCGGGACCTCGGTCGCCAGGAGGCGGCCGAAGTGCGCGCCGACAGCGTGCGCCCGCTCGAGGCGGCGCTCACCCGCGACGTCGCGAGGCTCGGTGCGATGCGCGCGAAGCAGATCGCAGTCTCGGTCACGACGCTGCAAGAGACAGCCGCGCAGCGCAAGCGCGTCCTGCTCGCGGTGATCATCGGCGCGGTGCTGCTGGGGATCGTCACGTTCGTGGGCACGGTGCAGCGGATCTCGGCGCCACTCGCCCTGCTCGTGGCGCACGCGCGGGCGCTCAGCGAGGGTCGACTCGACATCCGCACCGAGACCGAGCTCCCTGGCGAGTTCCAGGCGCTCGCCGATGCGATGAACACCACTGCAGCTTCACTCTCGCGCGTGGCCACGGTGGCGGGCAACACGTCAGAGGACGTCGCGACCTCCGCGCACCAGCTGACGTCGGCCGCCGAACAGATCTCGGTCGCAGCGGCCCAGACGGCCACCGCGATGTCGGACGTGACCGAGGGAGCGGAGATGCAGGTCTCGGCACTGCGCGACGCGGATCGCGCGCTGCAGGGGGTGCGCGAACGGGCGCACGAGGTGCGTGCCGCAGCGGACGAGGTCTCGGACCTCTCGGCGGAGATCGAGCGGGTGGCGCGTGCCAAGCGCGCCGAGATCGCGCGCGCGCGCAGCCTGCTCGTCGAGATCCGACAGGCAGTGGACCGTGCCGCCGGCGAGGTCCGCGAGCTCACGACGACCGCCGACGGAATCAACCGGTTCGTGGGGATCGTGAGCCGGATCGCCGAACAGACGAACCTCCTCTCGCTCAACGCCGCGATCGAGGCCGCGCGGGCCGGCGTGGCTGGGCGCGGATTCGCGGTGGTGGCCGACGAAGTGCGCAAGCTGGCCGATCAGGCCCAGCAGGCGGCGGACGACGTGGTGCAACTCACCGCGGTGGTGACGCGCCGCGTGGGCACGACGACGGCCGCGATGGAAACAGGGGCGTCGCGCGTGGCCGAGATCGAGAGCGTGTCGGAGGGGATCGACGTCGCGCTCGAGACGATCAGCACGTCGGCGGAGATGACGCGCGCCGCAGCCGAGGGGCTCGGCGCGGCGGCGGGGGCGAACGTCGCCGCAGTCAATGACGCGGCCGCGGGCATCTCGATCGCGGCACGCACCGCCGAGGGACATGCGGCGGCCGCCCAGCAGGTGAGTGCGTCGACCGAGGAACAGAGCGCCGCGTGCGAGGAGATGTCGAGTGCGGCGACCGCGTTGTTGCAGGGCTCGGTGCGTCTCAAGGAGATCGTCGCCGGTCTCCGGACGGGCTGAGTCGCGTGCCGCTCGCCACGCTCGCGACCGTCGCCGCCGGCACTCCGGGTGTGCTCCTGCTCTCGGGCGGGCTCGATTCCTCGACGTTGCTGGCCCTCGCGACGCGCGCGGGCTACGCGGTCAACGCGCTCACGTTCCGGTACGGACAACGGCACGACATCGAGATCGAGCGGGCACGCACGGTCGCTGCGCGCTGGCAGGTGGCGCGACACGTGGTGGCTGACATCGACCTGCGTCTGTTCGGCGGGTCAGCGCTCACGTCGGATCTCGCGGTACCGAAGGACCGTGACGCGGCGTCGATGGCGGAGGGGATCCCGGTCACGTACGTGCCAGCGCGCAACACGATCTTCCTCTCGTTCGCGCTCGCGTGGGCCGAGGTCCTCGGCGCCACCGACCTGCTGATCGGCGTGAACGCGCTCGACTACAGCGGGTATCCCGATTGCCGCCCTGAGTACGTCGCCGCGTACGAAGCGATGGCGAATCTCGCGACCCGTGCCGGGGTGGAAGGCACGGCACGGACGCGGATCGTCACGCCGTTGATCGCGCTGAGCAAGGCGGACATCATCCGCACCGGCCTCGCGCTGGGCGTGGACTACGACGAGACGATCAGTTGCTACGACCCGTCGCCGGCGGGCGTCGCGTGCGGGCACTGCGACGCGTGTGTGCTGAGGGCGAAGGGGTTTGCTGAGATCGGATGACGGGTAAAGGTTGGAGGTTGACAGATGCGGGCGCACACGGCCGCAGTGCATCTTTCCTCCGTCATCCTTGAACTTTCATCTCCGTCAGTCGCTTGAGTCGCCCCGTGTACATCGTCAAAGAGATCTTCTATACACTGCAGGGCGAAGGGATCCATGCCGGTCGACCGGCTGTGTTCTGTCGCTTCTCGGGCTGCAACCTCTGGACCGGGCGTGAGGCGGACCGGCACAAGGCGGTCTGCGACTTCTGCGACACCGACTTCGTCGGGGTCGGTCCGGACGGCGGGAAGTTCGCCACCGCGGACGCGCTCGCGGAGGCCGTGGCGAGCCGGTGGCCTGACTCGGCCGGTGCGGCCGGTACGGAGGGTACGGCCGGTGGCCGGCGATTCGTTGTCTGCACCGGCGGAGAGCCGCTCCTGCAACTGGACGAGGCCGCGATCGACGCGCTGCACGCGCGCGGCTTCGAGGTGGCGGTGGAGACCAACGGCACTCAGCCGATCCCGCGCGGGCTCGACTGGGTCTGCGTGAGCCCCAAAGCCGATGCCGCGCTGGTCGTGACAGGTGGGGACGAGCTCAAGCTCGTGTACCCGCAGGCGAAGGCCCTGCCGGAGCGTTTCCTTGGGCTCGACTTCCAGCACTGGCTGCTCCAGCCCCTGGACGGACCCGACCGCGAGCAGACCACGCGCGCGGCGATCGCCTACTGCCTTGCCCACCCGCAGTGGCGCCTCTCGGTCCAGACGCACAAGGTCACAGGGATACGCTGACCCCTCGGAACGGCTCCCGCCACCGAATTTCGCCTCGCCCCACGTATTGACGTACGCCCCCTACGGGAGGAACTTTGAGCCGGTCCGGACGTTCAGTGACCTTGGTCACGTTCGCCCGGGTGGGTCGCGGCTCCCGCGGCCCCACACACCCCATGTAATTCGAGGTGTCATTCACATGCGCATTCGTTTCGTCAGCACGGCACTCGCAGTCCTCGGCTTCTTCGCTGTAGCGAGTGCCGCCGCCGCCCAGTCCGGAACCGTCGCCGGTCGCGTCACGCAGGCAGAGGGTGGGAACCCGATCAGCGCCGCGCAGGTGCGGGTGCTCTCCGGATCCACCGCCGTCGCGACCGGCCAGTCGGGCGATGATGGCACCTACCGGATCGCGAGCGTGCCGGCCGGCATGTACGTGGTCGTCGTGACCCGGATCGGGTTCGCGGCCAAGCGGACGGAGAGTGTGCAGGTCGTCGCCGGCGGCACCGCCACGGTGAACGTCGCGCTGACCGAGCTCGCGTCGCTGCTCGGCGGGGTCGTGGTCACTGGGACGCGCGGCGCCGAGCCGGAGAAGATCCTCGACTCGCCGAACGCGATCTC
>JANOTB010000202.1:0-1989 GCA_031416115.1 Gemmatimonadota bacterium | reverse complement strand
GCCTCTGTGGGCGGGTTCTCGCCGATGAACGTCTGGTGGCCCCAGAACTCATCGTTGCGGTTATCCATCGCCTTCCACTGCAGCGCGGTCGGCACGGAGAAGAGTCGTGCGCTCGCGGCCTGCGCCGCGGCATACTCCTGGATGGGCTCGAGATGGTCGAGCACCCAGATCGCTCTGCCGTGCGACGCGACGAGCATCGCGTTGTCGCGCGGGTGAATGGTGATCTCGTCCACGCGCACGGTGGGGAAGTTGGCGCGCAACCGGCGCCAGCTCGCACCGCGGTCGAGCGTGAGGAAGATCCCCGACTCGGTGCCGACGTAGAGCACGTCGGGGTTGCGCGTGTCCTCGGTGAGTGTGTGCACGACCTCACCGGTGAGGCTGCCGTCGATGCGGCGGAAGGTCGCGCCGAAGTCAGTCGTGCTCCAAACGTATGCGCCGTAGTTGTTCTGACGGTGATCATCCACGGTCACGTACGCGGTGGCTGCATCGAAGCGGGAGGGGACCACTTCGGAAACGAAGGCACCACCCGGGAAGCCAGCGAGACGGCTCGTCACGTCAGTCCAGGTAGCGCCGCCGTCGCGCGTCACTTGCACCACACCATCGTCCGAGCCGCTCCAGATCACGCCGACCTGCTTCGGCGACTCGGCGAGCGAGACGATCGTCGGCCAGACCTGGATGCCGTCATTGCGGGCGATGGTGATCGCGGTGTTCTTCACGCCGAACAGCGTGGAGTCGTTGCGGTTGCCGTTCCGTGTGAGGTCGGGCGAGATCACGGCCCACGAGTCGCCGCGATCGGTGGAGCGGAAGACCTTGTTGGCGGCGACGAGCAGTGTGCCGACCTGTGTGCCGTGGATGAGCGGCGTGTCCCAATGGAAACGGTACGCGGGATCGCCCGTCGCCGGTGCCGGCGAGACGTTCGTCGGGTTGGGGCGGATGCTGCGCGACTCGCCGGTGACGATGTTGCGGCGGATCAGGTTGCCGTCCTGCGATTCGGTGTAGACCCAACGCGAGTCGCGCGGATCGGGGATGGCCACGAAGCCGTCACCGCCGAGGATCTGGAACCAGTCGTAGTTGTAGATGCCGGCGCTGTGGCGCGACGCGCTGGGTCCGCACCAGTTGTAGTTGTCCTGCATGCCGCCGCAGATGTTGTACGGCATCTCCATGTCGAAGCCCACGTGGTAGAACAGGCCGACGGGAAGATTGGGAATGAAGGTCCAGGTCCTGGACCGGTCATACGAGAGCGCGATGCCACCGTCGTTGCCGGTGAGGATGTGTTCGGTATTGGCGGGGTTGATCCAGATGGCGTGCACGTCGTCGTGCGTGACGCGTGCGGCGTCGGTCTCTATTGTCTTGCCGCCGTCGATCGTCATCTGCATGCCGACGCCGCCCATGTAGACGATGTCGGCGTTCGTGGGATCGATGCGGACCTGCGAGAAGTACATGGGGCGCGGGTTGGTGCTATTCGTCTTGCGCCAGGTCGCGCCCGCGTCGTCGGAGCGCCAGAGTCCGGTCTTGCCCGAGTCGAGCGGCACCGCGCTCGGCGCTTCGATGCTTGCGTAGAGGATCGAGGCGTTGCCCCGGAAGACGTCCATGCCGATGCGGCCGAGCGACGCGGTGGGGAGTCCGCCGGCAAGTCTGTTCCAGCTCTCTCCACCGTCAGTGGACTTGAAGATGCCACTGCCGGGGCCGCCACCGTTCATGCAGCAGTTGGTGCGGCGGCGCTGGTACATGGAGGCGTAGAGCACGCGCGGGTCGGACGGCGAGATCACAAGGTCGTTCGCGCCGGTGTCGTCGTCGCCCTTGAGCACGAGGCGCCAGTTGCGACCGCCGTCGGTGGTCTTGTACACACCGCGCCCGCCACCGGGGCCCCAGAGCGGACCGGTCGCAGCGACGTAGACGATGTCATTGTTCGTCGGATCGATGATGATGCGATTGATGTGCTTGGTGTCGCGCAGCCCCATGTGCGTGAAGGTCACGCCGCCGTCGGTG
>JANOTB010000201.1:0-24283 GCA_031416115.1 Gemmatimonadota bacterium | reverse complement strand
TGCGTCCCGCGGTCCTTGAGCTTGCTCACAACGAACTCGCTCGCGTCCACGCAGATCGTCGGCAGTTCACGGAGTTCGCCAGTCGCGTCGGTGTAGTAGGCCGGCAGCATGTTCCCCACCGCGATCGAGTGCAACGCCGTGGCGATCATGACGGCCATGGTGGCCTTGATCGTGTGCTCGCGAGTCGCTTCTTGGGCCGCCACCGCGTCGGTGTACACATCGGGCAGCGGTCCGTCGTCGCGGATCGAACCACCGAGCACGTACGGGACCTCCTCCACCGTGCAGGCGTGCATGATGCCGCCGGTGATCACGCCCGCCTTCACCGCATTCGCGATCGACCCCGCGCGCCGCACGGCATTGATCGCCCGCATGTGTGCCGCGTGGCCGCCGAGCGTGGGCTCGCCTTCGCTGGTCATGCCGAGCGTCGTGCCGACGATCGCGGCTTCGATGTCATGCACCGCGACCGCGTTCCCCGCGAGCAGCGCCTGCACATAGCCGTTACGGATGAACCAGACGAGGTTGTCGCGCGCACGCGAGTGCACGAGCGCGGGGCCGGTCACCCAGAGCGTGTACCCACCGCGGCGCTTCTCCTCGACGAGCATCCGTGCGATCGACCGGTAGTCGATCGGCTTCTCGCGCGAGACCTGGCTGCTCATGAAGTGGAAGTCGCCGTGCGCGCCCGCTTCGCCGGCGAATCCGCTGGCGTGAACGAGCATGCCTTCGCTCCCATCTTCCGCCGCGCCGACCACGACCGCGTCGCCCTGCTTCACGCGGCGTCCTTCGCGCACCCACCACGCGCCCTGTGCATCGCGCACGAGCACGCCGTCCATGCGAGGCTCGTTGGGCAGCGTCCACGTCCCGTCCGCGCCCTTCACGTAGGTCGGGAGGTTGGTCGTCGCGAAGAAGCCGTCCGGCAGCACGCCGTCGCGCTCAGCAGCGACGGTGCGCGCGGCCGGTGCCTTCAGGAGATGCGGCGCAGTGAAATCAGGCGCCCGGTAGCGGGTCGGCTCGGACATGAGTGGTCTGGTGAGGTCGGTCAGAGGATCCGCTTGCCGATCGCGCTCAGGATGAGCTCACAGGCGATCTCGGCGGTCCTGTTGCGTTCGTCGAGCACGGGATTCACCTCGACCATGTCGAGCCCGATGAGCTTGCCCGAGTCGGCAAGCATCTCCATCGCGAGGTGCGCTTCACGGTACGTCATCCCACCGGGGACCGCCGTGCCCACGCCGGGTGCCTCGCGCGGATCGATCACGTCCATGTCGAACGAGAGCCAGATGCCCTCGGTCTCGCGCGTGGCGACGGCGATCGCTTCTTCCATGACCTTGTAGATCCCGCGCTCATCGAGCGCGCGCATGGAGAAGGCCGAGAGCCCCCACTTCTTGATGTGCGAGCGCTCGGGGCCGTCGAGATCGCGCAGACCCACGAGCGCAACATCGCTCCCGCGCAGCGCGGGCTGCACACCCGCAATGCCCGACATGGCCTTGTCACCATGGCCGAGCAGTGCGGCGAGCGGCATCCCGTGCACGTTGCCGGAGCTCGACGACGCCGGCGTATTGAGATCGCCGTGCGCGTCCACCCAGATCGCGCCGAGCTGCGCGCCCTTCGCCGCGAGATGTGCTGCCGCTCCGGCAATGCTCCCTGCGGCGAGCGCATGGTCGCCGCCGAGCACGATCGGGAACTGCCCCGCCTCAAGCGCGGCGCGCGTGCGTGCCGCGACCTCGGCGCACACCTCGGTGATCGCACCGAGGTAGCGGGCGCCACGCTGCGCGCCCTTGGCGGCATCCTCGCGGAACGGTACCGGCACGTTGCCCGTGTCCTCCACCTGAGCGCCGAGCTTCTCGAGTCGGGCGCGCAGGTCAGTGTAGCGGACGGCGGAGGGGCCCATGTCGACGCCGCGTCGCGAGGCGCCGAGGTCCATGGGGACGCCGATCAGTCGTATGGAGGTCATGGGCCGGAGCTTAAGCGGCGGGCCCGTCGCGGGCGCACGGACGCATGCACATGCAGCGGATGCATGACGTATGCGCGACGGCGAGCATAACCTGCCACCGCGCGGGTGCTACCTCACTCCGACTTGGGCGCGGGTGCCATGCTCAGCAGCAGACCCACGGTGACCACCGTGACCGCGCCGGTGACATTGTGCCAGAGGAACGCGATGCTCGGCACCTGCCAGCTGATCAGCCCCACCGTCGCCATCCCGGAGATGAGGCCCACGAACGCCCCGAGCGCGCGGGCACGCGGGATCATCGCGAGGATGAACACCCCGAGGATCGACCCATAGAAGAACGACCCGAACCGGTTCACCACCTCGATCAGCGAGCCGAGGGTCGCCGCATAGGTCGCGACGATACACGCGAACAGACCCCAGATCGCGGTCGCCCACTTGGAGACGGAGAGGAAGTGCGCATCGCTCCCCTCGCGCTTGTAGTGGCGCTGGTAGAAGTCCACGACCGTCGCGGTGGACAGCGAGTTGAGTTCGGCGGCGATGCTCGACATCGCGGCGGCGAGCACCGCGGCGAGAAAGACGCCGGCAAAGCCAAGCGGCAGGTTGTCGAGCACGAATCGTGGGATGATGTAGTTGACGTCGCGAGTGGACGTGCCCGTGAGCTTCCCGACCTCCGCGAGGGCAGCGGTGCGCACAACACCCGCAGCGCTCTCTTGTGCCCGGTACGCGTCGAGCGCCGCCGTCGTGGCCGCCGCGTCACCGGACTGTCGGGCCGCGACCGCCGCTCGCGCCGCGTCGGCACGCGCCTGCGTGACGATCGCGTAGCGCGCGGAGAGCGAGTCGTAGGTCGCCGGCGCCGACGCGCGCATCGCCTGCTCATGCGTCGGGTTGAAGAAGAGGGGCGTGGGCTGGAACGTGTAGTAGAGGAACACCAGCACGCCGAGCAACAGGATCATCGCCTGAAGCGGGATCTTCCAGTACGCGCTCATGAGCAGCGAACTGCGCGCTTCGTCGACCGACTTGGCCGTGAGGTACCGCTGCACCTGGCTCTGATCGGTACCGAAGTACGACAGCATGAGGAAGGTGCCGCCGATGATCCCGGACCAGAAGGTGTACGGGTTGGTGAGGTCGAACGAGAAGTCGAAGACCTGCATCCGCCCAGCCGCCCCGGCGATCGCGAAGGCGTCGTCGATCGGGACGGGCATCCGCGTCACGAGTACGTAGAGCATGGCGAGCACGGCTCCGACGATCACGAACATCTGCTTCACGTCGGCCCAGGTGACGGCCTGTACGCCCCCGACCACCGTGTAAAGCACCGTCGGCGCGCCGATCAGCACGACGCACCAGGTGAGCGACCAACCGAAGATCGCCGAGAGGACGACGGCCGGCGCCGAGATGATGACGCCGCACGACATGCCGCGCGAGACGAGGAAGAGGAGGCTGGTGAGCGTGCGCGTCCGCGCGTCGAACCGCCGCTCGAGATACTCGTACGCGGTGAAGACCTTGGCGCCGTGCAGGAACGGCACGATCGTGACGCCGAGGATCACCATCGCGATCGGCAGGCCAAAGTAGAACTGCACGAACTTGAGGCCGTCGGTGGCACCCTGCCCTGTGGTACCGATCAGCGTGATCGCCGAGAGTTGGGTGGCCATCACCGAGAGGCCGACCGCCCACCAGGGCAGCGAGCGATTGGCGAGGAAGTACGCCTCGATGTCCTTGGCGCCGCGCGAACGACGCAGGCCGTCCCCGACGACGAAGACGAGGTACACGACGACGATCAGCCAGTTGATCCAGTGCATGCGCGATCAGCCCGCGTAGCGCTGCTGGAGCAGCCAAAGGACGGCCAGCGTGATGAGCTGGATCACGAGGACGCGGGTGAGGGTCTGGCGGACGCGGAGTGACATGACACAAGACTACAGATGGGAGAGGGGAGATGGGAGATGTGGGGTCCTGCGGAACCGAATCTCGCGCGAGACCGTAGTCCCTCGCATCTCACCTCTCCCCTCTCCCCTCTCCCCTCTCACATCTTCCGTTGATGCTTCCCCTCACACTGCTGATCGTCGGCGCCGTCCTGAGCCTCCCGCTCACGGCCGTCGGCCTCCCCGGCACCTGGGCGTTCCTTGCCGGCGTCGGGCTCTGGGCACGGCGATCGACCGACGGTCAGAGATAGGGCGAGAGTAGCCGCGCCACGCCGTCGCGGATCTTGATCGGCAGGGCACGAGCGTCGACCTCCGCCAGCGTGATCTCCCGCGCCTCGGCGATCCGCGCCGCGACCATCTCGTCGAGCGCCACGGCCACTTTGGTGCAATACACCTCGACGTCGAGTTCGAAGTTGAGGCGCAGGCTCCGCGGGTCCCAGTTGCTCGACCCGACTGCGGCCCACTTTCGGTCGATGACCATGATCTTGGCGTGGTCGAACGGCAGCGGGGTGAGATGTACGCGACAGCCCGGTTGCAGGACCTGCCAGAACTGCGCGGTCGCGGCCCACCCCGCCACCCAGATGTTCACGTGCTCCGGCAGCACGATGTCGACTCGCACGCCGCGCAGTGCCGCGACGCCGAGCGCGGATATCATCCCGGGATCCGGGAGGAAGTAGGGCGTCACGATGCGCACCGACTCGCGCGCCGAGCTCAGTGCGCCGAGGAGAACGGTGCGCATGATCTCGATGTCGCCGTCCGGGCCGTCGCTGATCACGCGCGCGGTTGTGTCCCCGACCTCCGTGAGCGACGGGAACCAGCCGGGACCCTCGAGCACCTCGCGCGTGGTGAACGCCCAGTCCTCGGCGAACGCCTCTTGCAGCTGTCCGACGAGAGGACCTTCGATGCGAAAATGCAGGTCGCGCACCCGGTGTGGCGGGTTGTCGGCGTGGATGTTGCGCGCCTGGATGTTCATGCCGCCGGTGAAGGCGACGCGCCCGTCGACGGCGAGGACCTTGCGATGATTGCGCAGGTTGAAGAACGCGAGACCGGCTTCCCGGATGCGCGGCAGGAAGAGCTCAGTCTTCACGCCGGCGCGTCGGAGCGCCTTGTGCACTGGTGGCCAGGTGTACCGCGCGCCGAATCCGTCCACGAGCACGCGCACGTCGACGCCGCGCTTGGTGGCGGCCGCGAGCGCCTCCACGAACTGTTTGCCGGCGCGGTCGTCGCCGAAGATGTAGCTCGCGAGCGCGACCGTGCGGCGCGCGCCCGTGATCGCCTCAAGCATCGCCGGGTAGGCCTCGTCACCGTTCTGCAGGAACGAGACACGGTTGCCTCGCAGGAGCGGACGCCCCGAGAGCTTCTCACTCAGGCGGGCCAGCGGCGCGAGGTCGGCCGAGACGTCGGTCGAGGTGCCGATCCGCGCGATGCTGAGCGCGGCGGGGGTCGCGATCGGGAGCCGGCGCCTGATGACGTGCAGTGCCGAGGCGCGGAGTTGGATCCGATTGAGGCCAAAGGCGGCGTACAGGAGTGGCCCGAAAATCGGGACCAGCCAGACGAGCCCCACCCAACCGATCGCCGCCCGCACGTCGCGCTTGCGCACCACCACGTGGGCGGTGGCGACGAGGTGGATCACGGCGACGAAGGTGCCGGCGGCGTAGGGCCACCAGACGGGGAGCGATTTCACGAAGGAGGACCACATACTCACAGTGGAAGCTAAGACGGGTGACGGCGGGGGGCGACGGGAATGGCGGCGGGCTAGGACTCGGCAAGACCCCGGCGAGACGGCGGCAAGACCCCGGCAAGCCCCCCGGCAAGCCCCCCGCGAGACCCCAGCGGGGTCACGGTCGTCACTGAATTGCCGTTTGTGTTCCCGAAGGCGACCTTCGTAGGCGTCACGGGCGCTGGTCCGCGCAGGTCACGGGGCGCCCCCTACATCCGTCAGATCATGAGCCTCCTCCGTTCGCGCCTCCTATTCGCCGTCGTCCTGGCCGCCGGTCTCGCGGCGTGCAGCGATCAGGGCGGGGTCATCGTACCGCCCAGCACCGGCGGGCCGCTGATCCCGGGCACGTGGTATCTACATGAGGCGAACGGAGACACGCTCCCAGCGCAGATCTCTCAGCGCATCGTCGGCGTCGCGAGTGAGACGACGATGCTCGACTCCGCCCGGCTGCTCGTCAACTCCGACCTCACGTACGAGCAGCGGTTCTGGACCCGTGTCTTGGTGACCGGCACTCTCGATCGGGTCGACGTCGTGATCGACAACGGAACGTTCGGCTCAGAAGGTCGGGGATTCCGATTGACGTCGAGCGTCCGCGCGCGCGAATTCACCATGGTCGTGCCATCGCTTGGCAACCTCACGACGACCGAGCAGATGGTGTTCTTCGTGAACAGCCCACCGATGACGACCGGCACCTACAAGCTCTCGCGCCCGTAGACGAGAGCCACCCCTCGCATTGCGGCCCCAGCGCCGACACGCGAACTTGGTGGGAGACCCCTCTCCGGAGCCGTTCCAAATGAAGGTCACCTTCTCGGTCAACGGGACGTCGCGCACGGTCGACGTACCCGCCGACATGCCCCTCCTCTGGGTCCTGCGCGACGTCATGGACCTCAAGGGCACCAAATACGGCTGTGGCCAAGCCCTCTGCGGCGCCTGCACGATGCACGTGAACGGCGAGGCGGTGCGCAGCTGCCAGCTGCCGGCGAGCACCATGAACGGCCGCAAGGTCACCACTATCGAAGGTCTCGACGCGCAGGCGTCGCACCCGCTGCAGGTCGCGTGGCAGGAACTCGACGTGCCACAGTGCGGCTATTGCCAGGCCGGCCAGATCATGCAGGCCGCCGACCTCCTCGCGAAGAATCCCAAGCCGACCGACGAGGACATCGATTCGGCGATGTACGGCAACCTCTGCCGCTGCACGACCTACCTGCGCATCCGCGCCGGCATCCACCGCGCCGCGGCCATCGCCGCGAACAACGAGTAGGGGCCGCCATGACCACTGACACTCGCCACACCGACGGCGCGCTGCCCGCGAGCGCCGACACTCCGCAGACGACGCGATTCGACCGTCGCGACTTCCTTCGCGTCTCGTCGCTCGCCGGCGGCGGCATCCTCCTCGGCACGTTCCTCGACTTCGACGGCCCTGCCCTGCTCGGCGCCGCCGAACTCAATGGCGCCTCGGCGGGTGCGCTCGCGGGTGAGTTCATGCCGAACGCGTTCATCAAGATCGCGGCCAACGGCACGATCACGATCATGGCCAAGAATCCCGAAGTGGGTCAGGGCATCCGCACCATGCTCCCGATGATCATCGCCGAGGAGCTCGACGTGACGTGGGAGAGCATCACGATCGAGCAGGCGATGTCGAACGAGGCGGCGTACGGCAGGCAGGTCGCCGGCGGAAGCACCGCGACGCCGACCAACTGGGAGCCACTGCGCCGCGCCGGTGCGGCCGGTCGCCAGATGCTCGTCGCGGCTGCCGCAGGGACGTGGGGCGTGCCCGCGGCCGACTGCACCACTGCGGCCGGCGTGGTGATGCACCGGGCCTCGGGCCGCAAGGCGACCTACGGCGAACTCGCGGCCAAGGCGGCAACGCTCACGCCGCCCGCACTCGACACGGTCACACTCAAGGACCCGAAGGACTTCAAGATCATCGGCAAGTTCACGGCCGGCGTGGACAACAAGAAGATCGTCACTGGGCAGCCGCTGTTCGGCATCGACGTCACCGTGCCCGGCATGGTGCACGCGGTGTTCGAGAAGGCGCCGGTCTTCGGTGCAAAGGTCGCGAGTGCGAACATCGACGAGGTCCTCAAGCTGCCTGGTGTGAAGCAGGTCTTCATCGTCGAAGGCACTGCGAATCTCGCCGGCCTCATGCCCGGTGTCGCGATCCTCGCTGAGACCTGGTGGCATGCGCGTTCGGCGCGCCGTCGTCTGCGCGTGACGTGGGCCGACCACCCGACCGCGCAGCAGTCGAGCGCCGGATTCGCGGCCAAGGCAGCGGAGCTCATGGCGGCGGCGCCGCAGACGGTCGCGCGCAAGGACGGGGACGTCACGGCGGCGTTCGTTGGGGCGGCCAAGGTGGTCGAGGCCAGGTACGAGTATCCGTTCATCGCCCATGCGCCGCTCGAACCGCAGAACTGCACCGCGCACTTCGCCGACGGCAAGATGGAGATCTGGGCGCCGACGCAGGCTCCGCAGGGGGGACGTCAACTCGTCGCCACCACCATGGGGATCGCGGAAGCCGACATCGCCATCCACATGGTGCGCGGTGGTGGCGGCTTCGGCCGGCGGCTCAACAACGACTACATGGTCGAAGCCGCGTTCATCGCAAAGCAGGCGGGCGTTCCGGTGAAGCTCACCTGGTCGCGCGAGGACGACATGACGCACGACTTCTATCGTCCTGCGGGGTTCCACCACCTCAAGGCCGCCGTGGATGCGCAGGGAAAGGTCGTCGCGTGGGAGAACCACTTCGTGACCTTTGGCGAGGGGACACGCTTCGCGCCCGCCGCGTCGATCGGCGGCACCGAGTTCCCGATCGGCTTCATTCCCAACCTGAGCTTCGGCGTCTCGACGATGCCGCTCGGTGTGCCGACCGGATTCCTGCGCGCGCCGACGAGCAATGCGATCGCGTTCGTGTACCAGTCGTTCATCGACGAGCTCGCGCTCGCCGCGGGGAAGGACCCGGTGCAGTTCCGGTTGGACCTGCTCGCGCAGGCGGCGACGATCACGCCGGCGGCCGGTGCGCCACCGGTCGCGGTGAATGCCGAGCGGATGCGCGGCGTGCTGCAACTCGTCGCCGAGAAGTCGGGGTGGGGCAAGCGCCGACTGCCCAAGGGCTCGGGCATGGGCGTCGGTATGCACTACAGTCACCGCGGCTACTTCGCCGAAGTGGTCGAGGTGACGGTGAGCAAGTCCGGTGAAGCGAAGGTCGTGAAGGTCTGGGTGGCCGGCGACGTCGGCAGTCAGATCATCAACCCGAGCGGTGCGATGCAGCAGGTGCAGGGCTCGGTGCTCGACGGCCTCGCGCAGGCATTCAAGCAGGAGATCACGATCGAGGGTGGCCGCGCGATGCAGAGCAACTTCGACGACTTCGAGTTGCTCCGCATCACCGAGGCGCCGCCGGTCGAGGTGCACTTCCGCATGACCGAGTTCCCGCCGACGGGCATGGGCGAGCCGGCGCTGCCGCCAGTGATCCCGGCGCTGACCAACGCGATCTTCGCCGCGACCGGCACGCGCGTGCGTTCACTCCCTCTCACGCGCCACGACCTGAGCTGGAGCTGACGCGGTGAAGCAGTGGCTGGAGACACGACAGGTGCTCGACGCGATCGGCGCGCTCTCCCGCGAGGGAAAGCGCGCCGCGGTCGCGACGGTCATCCGCGTGCGCGGGTCGGCGTACCGACACGAAGGCGCGAAGCTCGTCGTCGGCGAGGACGACGCGATCACCGGGAACGTGAGCGGTGGGTGCCTCGAGGAGGACGTGCGTGAGGTCGCACGACGCGTGATCGCGAGTGGCAGGGCCGAGCGCCGGTCGTACTGCGGCGGCGCGAACGAGATCGCGGCCTGGGACCTCGGCGTGGGCTGCGAAGGCGAGGTGGAGATCCTCATCGAACGGGTCGTGGGCGATCATGCGGCAGAACGGGCGCTCGTCGCCGCCGAGGAATCGTTCGTGGTGGTCACGGACGTGCACGACAGCGGTCGTCGCGTGTTCGCCGGCGCGGACGCCACGACCTGGATCGGCGACGGCCTGTCGCGCCTCGAGACCCGCGATGGTCGCGAGCTGTTCGTGGACGTGCTCGTGCCTCCGCCTCGCCTGCTGATCGTGAGTGGCGGCGAGGATGCGCGGCACCTGGCGCGGTTCGCCGACGCGGTGGGTTTCCGCGTGGTCGTCGCCGACCGTCGTCCCGGACTGCTCGCACCCGAGCGCTTTCCGACGGGCACGCGGATCGTCGAGACCGATGCCGCTCGCCTGGGTGAGCGTGTCGTGCTCGACGTGGACAGCTTCGCGGTCGTGATGACGCATCACTTCGCCGACGACACCGACTACCTGCGCGCGCTGCTGCAGAGCCCGGTGCGTTACCTCGGCGTGCTCGGTCCGCGCCAACGTACCGATCGCATTCTCGGGATCCTGCGCGCCGACGGCCCTGTGGACGAGTCGCGGATCTTCGGACCGGTCGGGCTCGACATCGGCACCGACGGCGCAGAACAGGTCGCGCTCGCGGTGCTCGCGGAGGTCCTCGCGGTGCGCAGCGGGCGCCGGCCACGGTCGTTGCGCGAGCGCAGCGCGCCGATCCACGCGACCGGGGAATGAGCGACCAAGGAATGGAGGGGCGGCTCGACGATCAGCTCGACGATCAGGTCGACGATCAGGTCGACGATCAGCTCGACCACCAGGTCGCGGCGGTGATCCTCGCCGCCGGTGCCTCCACGCGTATGGGCCGCAACAAACTGCTGTTGCCCGTCGATGGCGAAGCCATGGTGCACCGCGCCGCGCGGCGCGCGCTCGCAGCAGGGCTCGCACCGGTGGTCGTCGTGCTCGGTCATGAGAGCGAGCGCGTGCGCGCGGCGCTCGCGGATCTCGACGTCACGTTCGCGACGAGCCCGGACTCCACTGGCCCCACCAGCGTGTCACTGCACGCCGGGCTCGCCGCGCTCGGCACGAAGGTCGCGGCCACGGTGGTGATGCTCTCCGACATGGTACAGGTCACCGAGGAGATGCTCCGCACGATCGTGAGCGCATCGGCGAGCGGTGACGCGCCGCTCGAGGTCTCGCGCTACGGACAGGTGCTCGCACCGCCATTGCTCTTTCGGCGCGTACTCTGGCCCGAGCTGCTCGCGTGGCATGGCGAAGGGTGCGGCAAGGCGGTCGTGCGCGCGCACGAGGCCGAGGCCGGCCTGCACGACTGGCCGGCGAGTGCACTGCGGGACATCGATACGCCGAGTGATTACGACGCGCTGACGTGCTGACGCGCTGACTCCGCCGGTCAGGGACGACCCGAGAACTTCCCGAACTGCTGCGTCGCCTCCATCACCGCCGGATCGAGCCGCGCGTCCACCTGGTAGAGACCGGCGCTCCCCCACTTCACCCCAGCGACGGTCCGCACGAGCAGTGTGCGTAGCCGCGCGTCCTCGTCCGCACCGGCGGGGATCTCGATCCCGCGCTGAGTGGAGAACGCACGGAACGCGACCAACGCATCGTCGGGCAACGTGTGGGCGCGCGCAAAGGCGTCGAGTGTGCCGAGTGTGGCCGCGTGATCCGTGATGTATCCGCCGGCCCAGGTCAGCGGCAGGTCGGCTTCGTTCACGCGCAGGACCCAGCGCGGTGCGTCGGCCGGTCGCGGCGTGCGCACATCGGGATAGATGCCGCCGCCACCGTAGAGCGTACGCCCGCTCCCCGACTTGCAGCTGGGACGCCCGATGGTGTCGCGCTCGGCGCGCGCGGCGCGGTAGTACTCGCGGCTCGAGAGGTCGCGGTACTGCCGCTGTACCGCGCGTCCGCAGGGCGTGCGCACCTGTCCGATCACGAGCACGATCACCGAGCCGTCAGAGAGTGGGAAGCCCTGCATCATGAGCGACTTGCCGAACGACGGCTGACCGACGATCACCGCGCGGTCATGATCCTGCAGTGCACCGGCGACGAGCTCGGATGCGCTCGCCGTGCCGTCGTCGATCAGGACGACGATCGGATAGTTGCGCTCGCTGCGGAAGAAGGAGCGCTTGACGCGCCCGGTGTCGATCGCCGCGGCGCGGCGACCCTCGGAGGTGTAGACGATCGTCCCCGCGGGCAGGAACTCGCCGGCGACGGCGGCTGCTTCGGCCACGCTGCCGCCTCCGTTGTCGCGCAGGTCGAGCAGAAGCGAGCGCATGCCCTCCTTTTCGAGCTTCTGCACCGCCGCGCGAAGGTCCTCAGCGACCTTCGCGCCCACGAAGGTGGTGATGCGGATGTAGCCGACGGCCGCGTCGAGCATGAGCGCGGCGGGTACGGCGGTCTCTTCGTCGTAGCGCTCTCGCTTCACCACGCGGGTGAGACTCGCGTAGGTGCCGTCGCTCCGGCGCCGCTCGACTGTGAGCGTGACAGTGCTGCCCCGCGGACCGGCGAGCAGGATATCGAGTTCGACCGGGCTCTCTGCGCGCATCGGCGCGCCGTCGATCGCGACGAGTTCGTCGCCGGGAAGGATGTCCTGCCGACTCGCCTGTGTGCCGGCGGCCACGTTCGCGACGATCGCCGTGCCGCCGACCATGGTGAAGTCGACCGGCACCGGGTGCAGTTTGCCGTTGCGCAGTGCCTCCTGCTTGCCCGGCACAAGCCGCAGAGCCGGGATCACATAGGAGTGCGGATCGGTGGCCTGCACCATCGCTTGGATGGCCGACATGAACAGCCGGTGCGTGTCGAGCGAATCAGGGTGATTCACGCGGATCTGATTGAAGACCTGGCTGAAGAGCTGGAGGTCCTCGGCGGCAGTGCGTGGACGCGTGACGGGTGTGGGCGCTGCGGTGGGAGCCTGCGCCGCCAGTCCTCGTGTCGCAGCTGGGACCACGGCCGTGAGTGCCGCCGTGAGTGCCGCCGTGAGTGCCGCTATAAGTGCCGCCGAGAGCGCCGCCGCGCCCGCGTCGCGCCCGCTCATGGCCGCAGTCCGGCGGCACGCTCCGTGGCGACGCTGCGCCGCTGCTGATCTCGTCGCGGTGAGATCACGAGGTACTGTGTGTACGCCGCGAGCGCACCGGGTCGGTCACCGTTCTTCTCCAGCGCCTGCGCGAGTGCAAAGTGCGACTCGGCATGCAACGGCTCGAGATCGATCGCCTTCTTGAGCGCCACCACCGCATCGGCGTGCTGACCGGCGCTGAGTAGGGTGCTGCCGTGCAGGTAGTGCACCCACGGTTCATCGACCGCGAGCTCCGCCGCGAGGCCGAGTTCGCTGATGGCGGTCGCCGTGTCCTTCTCCGCGAGCGCGATCCGCCCCAGCTCCAAGTGCGCGGCGAAGTACGAGAGGTCTTCGGTGATCGCACGCCCGAGCGCCGCTTTGGCCGAGTCGACCTGGCCGATCCGTGCGTAGAGCACGCCGACCGAGTGCTCCACGAGCGCGCTCGAGTTGTAAAAGACGACGTTCTCCTCCTTGTCCGCCTCGAGCTTCTTGAGGTCGACGCTTGCGAGGCGCAGTTCCTCGATCGCCCTCGGGAATAGCCCCTGCATCGTTAGAGCGCGCGCGCGTTCGATGCGGATATAGCCCGTGTTCTTCGCGCGCTGCATCGCGAGATCGTAGAACTCGAGCGCATCCGCCATCTTGCCCTCGGAGTACGCCACCCAGCCTCGCGTGTAGGGTGACGCCTTGTCGAAGTCGCTGCGGATGGCAAAATCGATGTTCTGCACAGAAGCCGTCGGATAGTCGATCCGGTACTCAGCGCGATAGTACGCCATCAACATCGTCCAGTCGTACTTGCGGTAATAGAGCGGATCGAGCCGGAGCGCGCGCAGCTGCATCGTGTCGATCGCGATGAGTTCTTTCGAGGTCCGCGCACGACGACTGCCTTCCATGTACAGCTTGAGGACGGGGACCTTGCGCATGAGAAGCGCCGCGCGACGTCCGCCGAGCGCCTCGGCGGAACTCGGGTCGAGACGTGCGGCCCAGTAGAAGGCTGCCGCCGCCTCGTCGGGACGATCGGCGAGACTCCGCGCGCCGAGTGCGAAGTAGGGGGAGGCGTCATTCGTATCGGCGCCCGCGGCGAGCTTTGGCCGCTTCTCCACTGTACCCAATCGGCCCTGTGCACCGGCGCAGGGTGCGGCCAGGCAGGCCGCGGCCAACAGCATGACTACTCGCATGGCGGAGCCTCGAGAGAGAGGGGGGCGCCCCTGTTCGACGGGCGCGCCGTTGTGCTCGCGATTATGGAGTCCAGTACCGGCGCCGTCAACTCGGCGGCCTCAGTCGGCGGCCTCAATCCAGAACGCGCGCACGCTCGTCGGGCGTGAAGATCACGCAGGCCTCGCCGCCGAACGCGAGGCGGCGGCGGAACCGCGCGATGATGTCGTAGCCCACATCGCGCAGTGCGCGCGGGACCAGGTGCCCGATGCGCCCGAGCAGCCCGAATCCGCCGCCCAGATACTCGGCGATCGCGAGCACGGAGTCGGACCGCACCAGCGGCCGTTCCTGACCGTCGTGCGTCACGACCCAGATCAGCGAGTCGACCTGTAGGAGCGCCGGGTGCCGTTGGCGGACCGCGCGTCCAGCCACGCCGTCGCGCGCGGCGAATCGCACGGCCCGCTGCCGGTCGTGGCGCAGGATGAACTGCACACTGCGCGAGCAGAAGGCGCAGTCGCCGTCATACACGAGGATCGGCGCGGCAACAAGCGCGTGCGGCGCGGCGGGGGTCACGGCGAGGGTCACCGCGTGCTCAGGGCGCGTGGGTGACGGCCACGGGCACTTCCGTGCCCATCGCGAAAGCGCCGCTCCGGAGGAACACGATCACCTGCTGCTTCACGTCGCGCCGGCTCATAATGAACGAGTGACCGCCGCCCACCACGAGATGCGCCGATTCCTCGGCCAAGTGGGTCTCGGGGATCTTCACCGTGCGATCGTCGCGGGCCGCAATCACGCCGATCGACACGTTCTGCACGCGAGGCAGGAGTCGAACGGTCGAGGCGCTGTCGGAGCCGAGCTCGGAGACGGGCCGGAGGAGCCACCCGACGATCGGGGCGAAGGTGTTCGCCGCGTGCGCGCCCTGGTTGGGCGGCGCGAGCATCACGACCCTGCCCACGCGCGGCGGCGGGGTGTCGCGCGTGAGGACGTAGCGAATGACGATGTTGCCCAAGCTGTGCCCGACGAAATGGATGCGGGTGTGCTGGGGCCCGATGGTGGCCGCGAGCTCGCGCCGCAGATCCTCGCCGATCTCCGCGATCGTGCAGCAGTAGCTGGAGTAGCGGAAACTCATCACCTCATAGCCTTCGGCCTCGAGCGCTCGGCGGAGCGGCGCCATGGAGACCGGTGTGCGTCCCATGCCATGCACGAGTACGACGAGTTCGTGGGGTGCGACGCGCGCGGCCGCACGACGCGCGGCGCGCGACGAGTCCGCCGTCGCCTGCGCGAACAGTGCTGGGGTCGCGAGGGCGAGGAGCAGCGCCGCGCGGCGGACTGCCGCGCGTAGCACGCCCACGTGGCGGGTCGTCGCGGTCAATGCGGCCACGCGAGCAACTCGCTCCAGACGTCACGTCCGAGTTCAACGCCTTCTGGAAAGTGGGCCATGAAATCGGCGCGCAACCGCGCGGCGTGCGTGGCGAGATACCGTTCGAGCGCTGGCCGGTCGACCAGATCGTAGCGAATGCGGTAGCGCCCGTCGTCACCACGGAGGAAGTGCGCGCCCACGAAGAGCCCCGTGAGGAGCACGTCCGGGATATGGCGCTCACGCATGAACACCTCGTAGCGCGACCGAAGGTCGTCGCGCAGGGTGGCGGTCACCTCGTATGTGATCATTGCTCCTCTCGGTCGGGCACCTGTTCCTCCGGGCGCCGGGCGCCCCATCTTTCTCAAGAGTGCTACCCCGCAAACTCACCAGCGTCCCCCGTGGGCGCCAGCCGTGAAGCATATGACCGTTCCCACCGCGCGCCCGGCGACCGTCCGTACCCGTGACGGCCTCGATCTCGTCCTGCGTCATTGGCCGGCCCCGGTGCCAGCCCGCGGCACCCTGCTGATCGTACATGGGCTCGGCGAGCACACTGGGCGCTACGCCCACGTCGCGGCGCACCTCACCGCGCGCGGCTGGGACGTGGCCGGCTACGACCAGCGTGGGCATGGCGCCTCGCCCGGCAAGCGCGGCGCCCTCCGAGCCGGTGACGACCTGCTCGACGACCTGACGCGCGTGATCGGTGCCGTGCGAACCGCCTCCCCCACCCGGCCATTCGTCCTGCTGGGACACAGCATGGGAGGTCTCGTTGCCGCGCAGTTCGTCGCCGAGTCGCGTGGCGCGGTCGATGCGCTCGTGCTCTCGTCGCCAGCGCTCGACGCCGGTCTCGGACTCGCCCAGCGGCTGCAACTCGCTGTGGGATACGCGCTCGTCCCTGACCTCGCGATGAGCAATCAACTCGATGCGAACATGATCTCGCACGACCCCGCAGTGGTGCGCGCCTACCTGGACGACCCGCTCGTGCACGACCGCGTGACGGCTCGACTCGCGCACGCGCTGATCAAAGGAGGACCGATCGTGCTCGGGCGCGCCGGCCGGTGGCCGGTGCCGACACTCCTGCTCTGGGCAGGCGAGGACAAGCTGGTCTCCCCGCGCGGAAGCGCGGCATTCGCTGCCGCCGCACCGAGGGCGGCGCTGAGCGCGAAGTGTTTCGACGGGCTCTACCATGAGATCCTGAACGAACGTGACGCCGCTCCGGTGTTCGCGGCGCTCGACGCCTGGCTCGACCCGCGGCGTACCGGCTGACCGCCCGGCGCGACGCGCGCCTTCAAGCGCGCCTGCGCCCTGTCGTGACGGCCGATCTCAGCGGCCGGTGATCGCTCGCCAGACGGACCGCGCTGCCTGCACGAGCGTGGGATGCTCGGTCGCGTGCCGGAGCCGCGCCCGCTCGGCGGTGAGCCACGCGACCTTCTCCTCGAACGCCACCGGATGCACGAGGTCGCGCGGCGCGCTCGGGAGCGTCGCCGCCGCGAACGTGGCGAATCGCGGCGACGAGCGCGCCACGTACACGAAAGCATTCTGCCGGTACCACCAGGCCACGCGCTCGTCATCCCAGACCGCGCCCCGCACGAGGTCGAAGCAGGCGTACCCGTTCGCGTCGAACCGCGCCGCCCAGCGCGACGCGCGTTCTTCATTGACATGCTCGGTCCCCCCCTGCTGGGGCACCGCAGCGCTGAAGAGCACCACATCGGCGGCGCGGCAGAGTGCGACAACGAACGCGTCGGCACTCGTGGCGGGCAGATGCTCAGCGACCTCGACCGAGATGCACAGGTCGTGGCGCTTGTCGATCGCGATCGCCCCAGCCAGGTCGGTGGATCGGAAGTCGATGCGTGCGCTGCGCAGCTTCGCGCGGTCGACCCACGGGCCATCGAGACCGGTGAGCGTGGTGCTCCCCAGCGCTTCGGCGGCGGCGAGCCACGAGCCTTGGCCGCAGCCGACGTCGATCACGCTGTCGGGCTTGAACACGCGGTACACGACCGGCAGCACTGCGGCGGCCGAGCGCCGAGAACTCTCGGCGTGGTCGTCGTAGAATCCGCCGTCGTAGGCGCTGGTGTCGGGCAGGTTCATCGCGCCACGCGCGCGAGCACGCCGCCTTGCAGGCTCCCGATGTAGAGATAGCGCTCGGTCTCGAGTACGTCGGTCATCTTGGGATACCTCCCTGTGGGATCCTGACGGTCGTCGAGCACCTTGCCGTTGGCATCGATCGCGATGATGTGGCCGTACTGTTCGGCCTTGGGGCGCAGGGCGCGCGGAATGCGCAGCAGGACCTTGCGCAGGTGCGGTGACCCAGCGAGTCGGTCGAGCAGTGCATTGCGCGGCGCGAAGAGCGCGACCCAGTACATGTCGTCGCCTGCGCGCGAGATGTTGTCGGGAAAGCCAGGGAGCGACTCGAGCACCGGAGTGACGCGGCCACGCGCCTCGCCAGTGACGCCCACACGAAGGATGCGGTAGTGCCCCGTCTCGCAGAGCAACACCGACTGCTGGTCGGGAGTCATCGCGACGCCGTTCGCGAAGTCGATCCCCGCCACCACCACGGTCGCCCGCCCCGTCGCTGGGTCCCACTCGATGAGCCGGCCATGCCCGCCATGCTCGATCACGTCGAGGAGACTCGCGTCCTCGTCACTCTGCGCGCGCACGCCGAACTTGGTCGAGGCGTCGGAGAAGTAGATCTTGCCGTTCGCGGCGACGGCGAGATCGTCGGCGAACTCGATCCGCGTGCCGTCGGCCGAGTCGGCGAGGAGTCGCACCGTTCCCCCACTGTCGACGGCGAGGAGCCCCCGTTGGCCGTCGGTGACGAAGAGCGTTCCGGCCGGATCGAACGCGAGACCCAACGGCCGCCCGCCAGTGTTGGCCCACTCCTCAGGCACCGAGCCCGCTCCGGCATCGGCGGGGAACCGCAGGATCGCACCTTCGCGTGTCGAGACGTAGATGCGACCGGCACGATCCTGCGCGACGCTCTCAGGACCCTCGCGGCCGCCGAGCGGGAGCGACTCGAAGTCGGCGAGTGAGGAGTCCGCCGCGAACAGGCCACTGTGCCCCTGATCGGGCGGCGCGATCCACGCGACCGGCGCGATCGGCACGGGCCACAGTGCGAGGTACGCCAGCATGCTGACCAGCACGGCAGGGACGATCAACGCGACACGACGCATGGCGGTAATCTCGGCGATCGTGAGGCGAATGGCGAGTCACGATCTGCGAGCCGCTCCCCTGTCGTCACTCGGTCGCATAAGGCATCTTCCTGCGGCAGACGACCCCTTACCGGAGCAGGGCTGTGAACGAAGGGAAACCGCGCGGTGTGAAGTCCGCGAACCCCGGCGAGGCGGACCGCCTCGCCTCGCAGATCGTGAAGCTCGGTCCCGCCGAGGCGGCCGATGCCCTTGAGCAGTACCCCGACGCGCTCATGGCCGAGGTGCTGCAGCAGATCAATCCATCGATCGCGAGCGACATCATCCCCGAACTCGATCCGGACCGCCGCACCTCGATGTTCGCGGTCGCGCCGCACGAGGTCACCGCACAGTGGTCGCGGAACCTCTCGTTCAAGGAAGACAGCATCGGCCGGCTCATGGAGCCGACTCCGGCGATCTTCCGTCCGCGGGAGACCGTGCGCGAGGCGACGCAGCGCGTGCGGGAGCTCGCCACGCGGGTGATGCTCACCTACCTCTTCGTACTCGACGACTCGGGGCGCATCGCCGGCGTCGTCACCATGCGGGACCTCGTGGTCTCGGACAACGACGACGCGACACTCGAGAGCCTCATGTTGCGCGACGTCTTCGCGCTCAAGGCGTCGACCCCGCTCGACGAGGCCATGCGCCTCGTCGTGCACCGGCACTTCCCGGTGTATCCGGTCACCGACGACGCGGGACTGCTGGTCGGTCAGGTGCGCGGCAGCGCGATGTTCGAAGAACAGGCCTTCGAGTTCAGTGCCCAACCCGGCCGCATGGTCGGTGTTGCCGAGGAGGAGCGCCTGCTCACACCCTGGTCGCGGAGCCTGAAGTTCCGTCACCCCTGGCTGCAGCTCAACCTGGTCACCGCGTTCGCGGCCGCCGGTGTGGTCGGCATCTTCCAGCAGACGCTTGACCAGATGGTGATCCTCGCGCTCTTCCTGCCGGTCCTCGCCGGCCAGTCGGGGAACACCGGGTGCCAGGCGCTCGCCGTGACCCTCCGCGGACTGACGCTCGGCGAGCTCAAGCCAGGCACGGAGCGCGCGCTCGTGGCCAAGGAGGCGTTGCTCGGTCTGCTGAACGGCGCGCTCGTGGGTCTCACCGCCGGCGGGGGGATGTACGTCGTCGCACGTTCGCAGGGGAACGGCGATGCGCTCGCGCTCGCCGGGATCGTCGCGCTCGCGATGACGGCGAGCTGCGTGGTGAGCGGCATCGCCGGTGCGCTCATTCCGTTGACGTTGCGCCGGGCGGGCGCGGACCCGGCGACGGCGTCGAGCATCTTTCTCACCACGGCGACGGATGTGGCGAGCATGGGGCTCTTTCTCGGGCTGGCGACGGCGCTGCTCACGTAGGTGGCAGCGCGGCGTGCGGTCAGCGGCGCGTGGCGACCTTCACGGCGCCACCGGCCTGACGCGTAGCACGCGTCCGCTCGGACTGTCGGTCACCACATAGACCAACCCGTCCGGCCCCTGCTGCACATCGCGAATGCGTTCCCGCAGATCACCCAGATAGCGCTCCTCCTTCACGACGCGTCCCTCGCGAAGCTCGAGCCGCACGAGCGCGCCCGGCGTCAGTGAGCCGATCAGGATGCTCCCCTTCCAGCCAGGGATCGCGTCTCCCGTATAGAAGATCATGCCCGACGGCGCGATGACCGGGTCCCAATAGTAGACGGGCTGCTCCATGCCATCCTTCGCGGTGCCCTCACCGATCGACGCGCCGGAGTAGTCCCGGCCATAGGTGATCACCGGCCAGCCGTAGTTCTTCCCCTTCTCGGGGTGATTGAGCTCGTCGCCACCGCGCGCACCATGCTCGACCGCCCAGAGCTGGCCGGTCGCGGGATCGAGTGCCGCCGCCTGCCCATTGCGATGTCCGTACGACCAGATCTCCGGCTGCGCATCGTCGCGCCCCACGAACGGGTTGTCAGCGGGGATCGAGCCATCGGCGTTCAGCCGCATGTACTTCCCCATCCCCTGCATGAGATCCTGCGCACGATCGCGGTAGTTCTGCCGCTCGCCCTGCGTGATGAAGAGCTTGCCGTCGCCGGCGAAGACCAGACGCGAGCCGAAGTGTCCGTTGCCTTTCACCTTGGGCCGTTGGCGGTAGATCACCGTCACGTTCTCGAGCCCCGTCGCGCCGAGTGCACCGCGCGCGACCGCGGTACCGACGAGATCGCCATCAGCCTCGGCGAAGGAGAGGTACACGAGTCGGTTGGTCCCGAACGCTGGGTCGAGCGCGACGTCGAGCAGGCCGCCCTGCCCCACCGCGCTCACGGCAGGCACTCCAGTGAGCGGCGCTGAGAGTGCGCCGTCGGTGCCGACGATGCGCAGGCGGCCCGGCCGTTCGGTGACGAGTAACCGGCCGTCGGGCATGAACGCGAGTGCCCACGGATGCACGAGCCCCGTCGCGTAGGACTCTGCGCGCACCACGCCCTCGGTCGATGCCGGCTGAGGCGAGGCGATGTCGGGCCGGTCGGCACGCGCTGGGGGACGCGCACAGGCGACCACGAGGGTCGCGAGGGAGAACAGCAGAGGCGAGGGACGCATTCAGAGCTCGGTGAGCGGTTGATTGACGATACGTCGCGGGCCGACGTTCGTCGATGCCCCGCCCCCCTTTCCACCGAGGGTCGGATGGCGATAACTCTCCACCATGCCCACTCATCGCGCAGGCCGCAGCGGTCCACTGAAGGTCGTCGTTTCGTTCATCGCCGCACTCACGCTCGCGTGCACCGGCGAGGCGCCGCCTGATCGCATTCTCGTGAACGCGTTGATCTGGACCGGCGACTCCGCGCGTCCCGCGGCCACGGCACTCGCGATCCGTGGCGACCGCATCATCGCCGTCGGTGACGACGCGACGATCCGGGCGCTTGCCGCGGAGGTCACCGTCGTCGAGGACATCGGCGGACGACGCGTTGTTCCCGGCTTCCACGATGCGCATTGGCATCTCCCCACACGCCGCACCGCCGACCTCGTGGGCGCCGCGGACGAGCGTGAGGTCGTGCGTCGACTGCAAGTCTTCGCGACGACGCTCCCCGCCGACGCCTGGATCACCGGGCGAGGCTGGACCCCCGACATGTTCCCGCGCAACGTCGCGCATCGCCGCTACCTCGACGGCGCGTTCGATGACCGGCCGGTGGTCATCACCGACCGCGACGGACACCAGACGCTCGCCAACTCCCGCGCCCTCTCTCTGGCGGCGGTGAGCGCCGAGACGCGCGAGCCGGCCGGAGGTGCGATCATCCGCGACGCTGACGGCACGCCGACCGGTCTGCTCCAAGAGACCGCGAGCGCACTCGTGCGCAGAGAACTGCCCGAGCCGTCGGAAGATGAGATCTACGCCGCACTGCGGTACGAGATGCATCGCGCCGCCGCGTTCGGCCTGACGGCGCTCCAGGTCGCCAACGGACTCAGTACCGCCGAGACGAACGCGTTCGAGCGCGCTGTCGCCGAGGACTCGATGTTGGTCCGCTTTCGTGTCGCAGTGCCGTTCGGCAAGGACGTGAGCGACTCCGCGCTGCGCGCCTACGTGGCGCTGCGCGACGGCGCGCGCAGTCCGTTGCTCCGGTATGGGATCGCGAAGGGGATGCTCGACGGCACAGTGGACGCCGGCACGGCAGCGATGCTCGCACCGTACTCGATCGGTGGCGGCACCGGACTGCCGCGCTTCACCGCCACCGAGCTCACCGAGGCCGTCACGCGCTACGACAGCGCAGGGATCCAGGTAGCGCTGCACGCGATCGGGGACCTCGCGATCCGCATGTCGCTCGACGCGTTCGGCGCGGCCGCCGCGCGGAACGGTGCGCGCGATCGGAGGCACAGAGTCGAGCACCTCGAGGTGCCGGACCCCGCCGACATCCCGCGTTTCGCGCAGTTGGGTGTGATCGCGTCGTCGCAGGCGATCTTCGCCGGCCCCGACGAGACGACGCTCACCAACTACGCCCCGCTCCTCGGCCCGGTGCGGGCCTCGCACGCGATGCCGTTCCGCGCACTCGACGATGCGGGCGCGGTGCAGGCGTTCGGGAGCGACTACCCTGTCTTCTCCATGGACCCGATGCTTGGCATCCACATCGCCGTGACACGGCAGATGCCCGACGGCACACCACCCGGCGGATGGTTCCCCGAACATCGGATCGGGCTCGAGGCCGCATTGCGGCACTACACGCGCGATGCGGCGTACGCGGCGTTCCGGGAACAGGAGCTTGGTGTGCTCGCGCCGGGAATGCTCGCCGACTTCGTCGTGCTCTCGGAGGAGATCATCGGCGTGGAGGCGGCGGCGTTGCTCCGCACGAAGCCGGTACTCACGGTGATGGGCGGCCGGGTCACGTTCCGCGCGGCACCTGATCCCCGATGATGTCCACATCCTTGGTCTCCCGCAGGAAGAGCGCGCCCACCACGAACGTCATGCTCGCGATGATGACGGGGTACCAGAGGCCGGCATAGATGTTTCCCTTGGCCGCGACGATGGCGAACGCGGTCGTCGGCAGGAACCCACCGAACCATCCGTTGCCGATGTGGTACGGCAACGACATGGACGTGTAGCGGATGCGGGTGGGGAACATCTCGACGAGCATCGCGGCGATCGGTCCGTAGACGAGCGTCACATAGATCACAAGGATCCAGAGGACGAAGACGACCATCGGCTTGTCGATGCCTGCAGGGTCGGCCGCGGCGGGGTAGGCGGCATCGACGAGCGCCGTCCCAAGCGCCGCGTTGAACGACACCCGTCGCTCGGTCGCGTCCTGGGCCGTGGCGTCGAACGAGACGACGGGCACTGCGCCCACGCGGACCTCGGCGATGCTCCCCGCCGCACTCACCTCGTTGCGGTAGGGCACGCCGCGTGCCACGAGTGCGGCCTTGGCCACGTCACAGCTCGACGTGAACTTGCTCGTGCCGACCGGATTGAACTGCACCGAGCAGTCGGCCGGATCGGCCGCGACGACGACCGGCGCGCGCGCCTGCGCCGACTCAAGTGCAGGATTCGCGTAATGCGTGAGCGCCTTGAACAGCGGGAAGTACGTGAGCGCCGCGAGCGCGCATCCCGCCAGGATGATCGGCTTGCGCCCGATGCGGTCGGACAGCGTACCGAACACGACGAAGAACGGCGTGCCGAGCAGCAGCGAGACCGCGACGAGGATGTTCGCCGTCTGCGGGTCGACCTTGAGCGTCTGCGTGAGGAAGAAGAGCGTGTAGAACTGCCCCGTGTACCAGACCACGGCTTGGCCTGCGGTGAGGCCGAACAGCGCGAGCAGGACGATCTTGAGGTTCGGCCACTTGGCGAATGATTCGGTGAGCGGCGCCTTGGACAGCGTCCCCTCGGCCTTCATCGCCTTGAAAACGGGCGACTCGTCGAGCTTGAGGCGGATCCACACCGAGATGCCGAGCAGCAGGAGTGAGACCAGGAACGGGATGCGCCAGCCCCACGATTCGAACGCCTCGGTCCCGAGCACGATCCGGCAGGTCGTGATGACGAGCAGCGACAGGAAGAGCCCGAGCGTCGCGGTGGTCTGGATCCATGAGGTGTACGCACCGCGCGAGCCATGTGGTGCATGCTCGGCGACATACGTGGCCGCACCACCGTACTCGCCACCGAGCGCGAGCCCCTGCAGGAGTCGGAGGAGGATGAGCGTCACGGGCGCCGCGATGCCGATCGTCGCGTACGACGGGAGGATGCCGACGATGAAGGTCGACACACCCATGAGGACGATGGTGACGAGGAAGGTGTGCTTGCGCCCGACGAGGTCGCCCAGGCGTCCGAAGACGAGCGCACCGAAGGGACGCACCGCGAAACCGGCCGCGAACGCGAGGAGCGCGAAGATGAACGCCGCCGTGGGATTCACGCCGGAGAAGAACTGCCGGCTGATGATCGCCGCGAGAGAGCCGTACAGATAGAAGTCGTACCACTCGAAGACCGTGCCGAGTGATGACGCAAGGATCACACGACGGGCGTCGCGCGTGGTGTCCGGGAAGAGTGGCATGAGGGCGGAATATGAGCGCGGAGTGCGGTAAGCATCAGGGGCAGGCTGGTCCTGATAAGCCGAGAACTGCAACCACTCTCACCACAGGGGCACCGGGGACACAGGGGACTGCGCGTGGCAGCCCTT
>JANOTB010000200.1:0-2028 GCA_031416115.1 Gemmatimonadota bacterium | reverse complement strand
GCGCTACATCGCCGAAGGCCGCGCGACCGCCGAGTCGCTGCGAGGCGAGATGCTCGAGCAGACGCGGCTGCAGCAGGCCGAGCTCCTCGATCGCGCGCGCAAGGAGATCGAGAGCGAGAAGGTGAAGGCGATCGACGAGCTCCGCCGCGAAGCGGTCGACCTCGCGCTCGCCGGGGCCGGCAAACTGATCGGGCAGAAGCTCGACGCGGCCGCTGATCGTGTTCTCGTCGAGCAGTACCTGGCCTCGCTCGGGACCAAGTGATGCGCGACACCTCGATCGCCCGCAACTACGCCGAGGCGCTGCTGGCACTGGCGCGCAAGGCGAACGACACGGCGGGTTGGGGCGTTGCGGTGAGCGCGCTCGGCGACGCGGTCGCGCAGGATGTCACGTTGCGCCACTTCCTCGAGGCGCCGCAGGTGAGCGCGTCTCAGAAGAACGCCGTGCTCGGCAAGGCACTCGCCGAGAGGACTGCGCCGAACTTCGTGCGGTTCGTCCAGAAGTTGGTCTCGAACCGCCGGCAGATGCTGCTGCCCGCGGTCGCGGTGGAGTACCACAACCTGCTCGACGAGGCCGAGGGCCGCGTGCATGCGCGTGTGACGGTGAGCCGCGTGGTCGACCAGGCGGGGACGGATGCGATCACGGCCGCGCTCGCGAGGGCGCTGGGGAAGACCGTGGTGCCGCACATGACGGTGGATGAGCGGATCCTCGGTGGCGTGGTGGTTCGTGTGGGCGACACGGTGATGGACGGGTCGGTGCGCCGTCGTTTGGTGCGGCTGCGCGAGAAGCTGATCGCCGCGCGATAGGTCGCCGCTCGGGCGGCCCGGTAATCCTCCGGCGCCAGCTTCGGTGAGGTGTCGACCAGCGTGTCCGCGCAGCGCAACGTGGCGATCGCGTACGAGGGGCGGCGCCAGTATGCGCTGGCGCTGCGCGAACTGCTGGAGATCGATGCGTCCGACTCGCTCCCCGCGACGACGCGGCTGCACAACTACACCGATCTGGCCCGGATCCACCTACGCTTGGGACAGCCGGAGAAGGTGATCGAGATCGGTCTCAGGAAGTTGCGTGACGGTGAGGCCGACGCAGAGATCCTGGGGCATCTCGCGGAGGCATACGCGCGCCAACGGGACTGGGCGACCGCGTACGCCTACGCCAAGCGCGAGACGGCGGTGCGGGACAGCGTGGCGAAAGAGGAACGGTCCACGCAGTTGAAGAAGCTGCAGATCAGCTACGAGACCATGCAGAAGGACGAGGAGAACGCGGTGCTGCGCGACGGGCTGCGGCTCACGCGCTACCTCGTCGCCGCCATCGGGGCGATCCTGTTGCTCTCGGCCTTCCTCCTGGTCTCGTTGTTCTCGCACCGACGGAGACAGGACCGGGTGAACCGGACGCTGGAGGAGCAGCTCGCACGGATCAAAGCTTCGGAGGCGGCGCTCTCGGAGAGGTGGCGCCGTCAGCGCGCGATCCTTGACAACAGCTCCGACGCGATGTGGGTGAAGGACAGCAACGGTCGCTTCACCGCGGTGAACGCGGCCTTCGGCCGTCGGTTCGGGCGCTCGATCACCGACCTCGAGGGCCGTACTGCCGCCGACATCCATGCCGCCGATGCGTTGCTGGCGCTGCTCGCGCAGGAAGCACGCGTGGTCGAGTCCCGCCAGACGGTCCGCCAGGAGCACGAGGTCGTCGTGAACGGTGTCGCGCTCGTGGTGGAGCGGAGCGTGAGCCCCGTGTTCGACGCCGAGGACGCGGTGGTCGGCATGACGGGCATCTCGCGCGACGTCACCGACCGGCGACGTACGGAGTCGCAGTTGCGGCACGCGCAGAAACTCGAGAGCCTCAGCGTGCTCGCCGGAGGGATCGCGCACGACTTCAACAACTTGCTGGTCGGGATCCTCGGCAACACGGAGTTGGCCCGCTTCGACCTCGAGCCGGGACATGCGGTGTTCGAGTCGCTCGACCAGATCGAGATCGCGGCGCGCCGTGCGGCGGAGCTCACGCGGCAGATGCTCGACTATACGGGGAAGTCGCAG
>JANOTB010000199.1:0-9784 GCA_031416115.1 Gemmatimonadota bacterium | reverse complement strand
ACGATGGGAATCTTGAGCGGATTCGCCCTTGTCGCGGTGACGATTCCGTTCGCCACGTCGTCCGTGCGCGTGATGCCGCCGAAGATGTTGAAGAGGATTGCTTTCACGTTCTTGTCGCTCGTGATGATCTTGAGCGCGTTGACGACCTTCTCCGGGTTCGACGAGCCGCCGATGTCGAGGAAGTTCGCCGGCTCGCCGCCGTAATACTTCACCAGGTCCATCGTCGCCATCGCGAGCCCAGCGCCGTTCACCACGCAGCCGACGTCGCCGTCGAGCTTGATGAAGGTGAGGTTCGCCTTGCGCGCATCTACTTCGCTCGGCTCTTCGCTGCTCTCGTCGCGCAGGGCCGCAATAGCGGGCAGGCGATCGAGCTCGTTATCGTCGATCACCATCTTGCCGTCGACTGCGACCAGCTCCCCGGTCGGGGTCACGACGAGCGGGTTGATCTCCGCCAGCGAGCAGCCGCTCGCCATGAACGCGGCGTAGAGCTGCTGCATGATCTTCGCGGCACCTCGCGCGAGCTTGACCTCCCCGAACAGGAAGAAGCCCATACGCATCGCATCGTACGTCGGCAGGCCGTAGCGTGGATCGACCGGGACGTAGAGGATCTTCTCCGGCGTCTCGGCCGCCACCTGCTCGATGTCGATGCCACCGGCGGCAGACACCATGAACACCGGCTTCTTGGTCGCGCGGTCGACGATGATGCCGACGTACGCCTCACTGCCGATGTCGGCGGCGACGGTCACAAGCACCTTCTCGACGGTGAGCCCCTTGATGTCCATCCCAAGGATCGCGGTCGCCTTCTCCTTCGCGTCGGCAGGCGTCTTGCAGAACTTCACACCACCGGCCTTTCCGCGGCCGCCGACGTGGACCTGCGCCTTCACCATCACTGCGGTCCCGTACTCCTTGGCGATCGCTTCGGCCTCGGCGGGAGTGGTCGCGACCTTGCCTGGCGGGATGTTCACGCCGTAGCCGCGGAGGATGTCCTTCGCTTGGTATTCGTGGAGATTCACAAAAGCTCCGGGGGGTTTGGAAGAGAGTCCCGAAACTTAGCGGACCGCCGTGGCGATTGGCAGACGCTGACGGGTGGCCGCGTGCTAGCGTCGACTTTCGTGACGAAGTCGGCAATTCGTGGTGGATCGCCGCGGCTACGCACCGCCGCCAATCGATCGCAGCGCGCCAGTGAACCGCTCGAGCTGTCGTTCCATCTCCGCCAGCGTGCGCATCGGGTCGCCGCCGTCCACGAGCGCCGCCGAGGCTTCGAAGACCTCCGGGTACCGCGCGAACCGCTCGCGCGCTTCGACCGACAGGACATAGCATGTGAACGGCGTCCGGCGCGGCGCGCGCGCCCAGGTCAGCCACTCCGCGGCGAAGCGGAACCGTGCATCCCAGTCACCCCAGCGCGGGACGTCGCCGCTCGTCCCGAGGAATGAGCGCCACCGTGCCGCGTCCGCGCGATAGTGGACCGGGTGCCCCGTGCGCCGCTCGAGGAATGCCGCGTTCGCGAGGTCCTCGAGCGCGCGCCGCACCGGGGCCACGGTGTACGTCAGTGCCGCTGCAATCTCGCGGATGGTCCGCCAGTCGGCGCCCTGCTCGAGCAGATACGTGATGACGTCCGCCTTGATGCTCACGCCGAACCCGAGTCGCACTCGGAGCAGCAGTTGGTGCGGCGCTGACGGGCGAAGTACCGGGGGCGGAGCCTTCTCGCGCGCGCGCGCGGAAGGTGCGCGGAGGGTCGATACAGCGGCCGGCATCGGAAAACCGCGCCAGCGCGCGTCCTTCGCGTCCACGCGCGCGACCTGTGCGAGCCACGCGAGTCGGGCCGCGCCCTCGGGCGCCGCGAGGCCCGCATAGTGCGGCGCGAGGTTGCGGAAGCGCTGGACGCTGACGAGCGCCGAGTTCGTGCGGAGCCAACCATGCAGGACATCCGCGAGTCTGGGCTCCGCCTCCAGCAACACGAGTGATGCGAGCAGCAGCGCTTCGGGATCGATCGGCGGTACTGCGCCGCCCGGTCGAGCCGCGTCCGCGGTCCCGCCGAGGAGCATCCACTGGGACCAGACGCACGAGACAAACGCGTCATGGAGCTCGCCGGTCGCGGTCTCGAGTATCGATGTGGAGTCGTCCATTCCGACGGATCGCATGACTAGTCCCCCCCGAGTGCGAGGTCGGCGCGACAGAGGGCGACGACGCGGTCGAGCACCTGTCCGAAGACCGCGGCGGCATCCTGCGTCCTGACCCAAGTGGCGGCGGCCGTGAGCTCAGCCGCATTCGGCCGCAGCTTCAGAAGATCTTGGTAGTGCACGCTGCGCGGCCCAACGGCGTCGGCTGCCGCGAAGAGTTTGAAGAAGATGAGGTCGCGTCGGTCGACGAGCCCGACCCAGAGTCCCCCGAACTGGAGCCATGCGACGCGCGTCGCGAGTCCGGGCGGCAGTCCGGCACGCCATTGCAGTGCGGGTCCCGTGTTCAGCCAGTTGGCAGGCAGTCCCGCATCGCGACCGACCTGTGCCGCGGCGCGCCGCAGCCGCTCGGGCATCGGTTCCGGTGGCGGCCGGAGCGACTCGGGGCTCGGGACACGTCCCTCTCGCGCGTCCGCAAACGCCAAAATGTCCACGTCCACGGTCGGGCGCTCGATGATATGCAGCAAGTTGAGCGCCGCTCCGCCGATGATGGCGACCGCAAGCGGGTCGCCGTCAACGGCGAGGAGTTCGCCCACGCGCCGCAGTGCGTCGTGTATTACACCTCTCCCACTGAGCTGCATAATAGAGCTATTTAGTATCTCTAATCGATATTGTCAATACCTATTATCCATCGCAACAGAGTCTTCGAGTCGGACCTGCGCGCCGCTGGCGGCGGGCATTCACCGCGCCGTGGGCGTCTCGCATCCGCTGGGTTGCACCACTCACGCGGCCCCTTTGTCGCTCTGATATCAAGGATCGCTAGCGCTGCGGCCGTCCGAGCAGGCGCCCCAGGGCCGCCCAGGCCTCTCCATAAGCCCGCCAGTCGCCCGAGCGAAGCGCGGCCGCGGCCGCGTCATAGTATTGGGCGACCTGCGCGCGGAACTGATCCGCGGGGACTCCCCTGCTCGACGGATCGATCGTCTGCCCGAGTGCATCGGCGACGGTGCGTCCCACAGACGTGCGCTCTCCCTTCAACACGACGACTCCCGCGAGCCGCGGCGCGCCCTCTGCGGGCCACTCGTAGAAGCTCTGCACGAACGCAACGCCGGCCGTCGTGGGGATCGCCTGGACACGGCCGCGGCGCGAGTCCTTCAGCGCGCGACCGATGCCCGCATCGTCGGCCGCACGTTGCAATGACTCGACTACGCCCGTCCAACTAGCGGCCGAGGTGTACGGCAGCAGCGTGGTGCGCGGTGCGTGACCGCCGCGGGAGACGAGGATGCCGATGATGCGGTCCTTCGTCGCGACCGGTATCCCCCAGCCGAGCGTGCCCGTCGAGTCGATCTGGTGCAGTGTCGGCGGCCCGCGAGTGAGATCGGCATCTGCGTCGTCCCCGCGCGCCAGCGCTCCTATGGGAAGCGTCCCTCCACGCACACCGGTGCGCCCGAGCATGGTCCCCTGGATCATCGTCCAGTCCGTCGCTGGTGGGAGGCCCGAGGTCATCCAGCGGGGAGCGTCCTCACGCGCCGTGAAGAGCGTTGGCAGCTGCGCCATCCACGCACGCATCACCGGATCGGGCCGCGCGACCGGCAACAGTTGCACTCGGCCCGTCTGTGCCTGTACCACGGCTGTTGCTGCGTGCTGGGCATAGTGCACGAACCTACCGTCGACGAGCAGACGCTCGGTGAGTGGGTAGTGCTCGGCGGTCGAGAAGAGTTCGATCACCCAGTACAGCGAATCACCGCGCACGACCGGGGTGACGCTCTCTCCCTGTTGGAGGAACGGAGTGAGGCGACCGAGCCGAGCGACCGCATCGCGATCGGTGACGATGCGCGGTCGCGGCGTCGGTGCGTCTTGCGCGAGCAGACGAGGGTTCTGCTGATCCCATGACTGTGCCACGCGTTGCAGTACCGTCTCGAACGGCGCCGCCGCGAGACGGCCGAGCGTGTCAGCGACGAGCGCGTAGCGCGGCGCTCCTGGGAATACGAGCACGCCTCCGATCCCGCTTGGGTGCGGTCCGACCCCAGCGAGCGGCAGGCCGGCAGCGTCGATCGCGTTGGTGCGCAAAAGGTCTGCCGGCCACGCGGCTCCAGGTGGCGCGTCCGCGGCCGCGCGCCGTAAGAGCACCGCGTTGAGCCCCATGATGCCGGCGCTCCACGAAAGTGCGGCGACGTCAGCGCCCCGACGATCACGTTCGATGAATCGCGCGAGCGCGGCGGGGTCCCAACTCGTCACCCAGCGCGCGAGTTGGGCGTCGGTCAGCCGCTCGGGTGGCAGCGTATCAGGGACGGCGACCTGGTCGACGCCGAACGCGCGACGAGTGAACAGGATGCGCGTCGCATCGTAGGGGCGCCGGCGCTCGGCGCCGATGCGCCCACTGAGACGCGCCGGCGCCGCGGCCGGGAGGATCACGACGCGCGCCACCGGTCCAGCGATGACGACGGCACTGAGAAGGATGAGCGCGAGTCGGAGATTCGCGCGCCAGACCGTCCAGACGAACACCACCGCGACCGGCAGCGCCACGAATGAGATGACGGCCAGATACGGCAGGAGGATCCGGTGATCGAATACCGAGAACGGTCTCGCTTCGAACACGACGAGATTGTCGCCGCTCCCGTAGCTGAGCAGGGCGAATCGATCGAGGCGCCAGTTCCACGCGACCAGCGCGATCGCGAAGCCAGTCAGCACGCCCAAATGCCGGCGGACCCAGGTCGACACGTACAGGCCACGCGCGTCCCAGCGCACGCTCGGTGTGACGACGTACGCAAGCAGGACGGTGGCGGACGTGAGGACGAACAACACCGACGCGCTCTCGTACAGGTGGCGCTCGAACGGCAGCCAGTTCACGTAAAAGCCGAGGTCGCGATCGAGGTATGGCTCATACTCGGCGAACGGCACTCCGTGCATCGCCTGAGCGAGCAGAGTCCAGTCGCGCTCTGTGATCGCAAAGATCAGCGCGACGAGCAGCGCGCCAAGGAAGGCGAGCAGGGTGAGCCGACGGGTCGGGATCGCCTCGGCGATCTCCACGCCTCCGATCGTCCGCGGCAGGACGAGCGAGACGATCGACTGCCGGACGGCGACGAAGTGCGCCAACGCGAACGCGAATGCGACGGCGAACACCCCGGACCGGAGCAAGGCGAGATCGACCAGACGCTCGCGCCAGAGCGCGTCGGCACCGAGCGCATGGTGGAACGCCCAGTCACCGTAGAGCCCGGCGACCCAGCGTCCCACGAGGAGCGCGAGTGCGAGCCCGGCCAGGAGCCAGAGGAGCCCGCGCCGCGCCTTCATCTCAGTGGCCGGTCCCCGGGGTGACGTCCACGCCCTGCGCGGTGAGCCAGCCCTCGACCTCACTGCGGATCGCGGTGAGTCGCGCCTCACTGTCGGCCTCGAAGCGCATCACGAGGATCGGCTGCGTGTTGGAACTGCGGATGAGCCCCCACCCGCCCTCGAAGAGTATCCGGACGCCGTCGACGTCGGAGACCTTGTAGCGCGCGGCGAAGTGCTTGAGCGCGTCCCTCACCACGACTTCCTTGCGGTCATCCGCACAGTCGATGCGCAGTTCGGGCGTCGAGACGAAGCGAGGCACATCGGCGAGCAGATCCTTCACGGTGCGCTTGGCGTCGGCGCAGATGCGCAGGAGCCGCGCGGCGCCGTAGAGCGCATCGTCGTGGCCATAAAAGCCCTCGCCGAAGAACATGTGCCCCGACATCTCGCCCGCGATCGGCGCGTGCATCTCCTTCATCTTGTCCTTGATGAGGGAGTGACCGGTCTTCCACATGATCGGCTTGCCGCCCGCCTTCTCGATGCCGTCCGGGAGCGCCTGCGAGCACTTCACGTCGAAGATGATCGCCTGCCCCGCCCCGGTACGCGCGAGCACATCACGCGCGTAGATCAGCAGCAGGTAGTCGCCCCAGATGATCGTCCCGTCACCGTCGACGATGCCGATCCGGTCGGCATCGCCGTCAAAGCCGATGCCCACCTCGCTCCCGGTCGCGCGGACGCTACGAATGAGGTCCTGGAGATTCTCGACGACCGTCGGATCGGGGTGATGGTTTGGGAAGGTGCCGTCGCTCTCGGCGAAGAGCATCGTCGGCGCGACACCGAGTGCCTTGAAGAGTGCGGGCGCCACGATCGCGCCGGCGCCGTTGCCGCAGTCGATCACGACCTTCATGTCCTTGGGCAGCGGCCCGATCCGCGCCGCGACGTCGCTGACGTAGCGATCGACCACCGCTTCGTGCGAGACCTTGCCCGCGCCCTTGGGAAAGGTGCCCGTGGCGATGATGTCGCGCAGGTGAAGAATGCCCGCGCCGTGCAACGAGCCGGTGCCGACGCAGCACTTGAAGCCGTTGTACTCCGGCGGATTGTGCGAGCCGGTGATCTGGATGCCAGCGACCACCGGGAGGTTGTGCAACGCCCAGTAGAGCAGCGGCGTCGGCACCACGCCGATGTCGATCACGTCGAGTCCGGTCCCGGTGAGCCCGCGCACGAGCGCGTCGCGCAGGGCGTCGCCGCTCGGGCGGTTGTCGCGGCCCACGGCGACCGCACCCGTGAGACCATGTTCCGCGAGGATGATCGCGTAGCCGCGACCGATCGCCTCGGCCGCCTCGACCGTGAGGTCCTTGCCGTAGATGCCGCGGATGTCGTACTGGCGGAAGATGCCGGGAGAGATCATGGGGACGGCTGGTGAGACGCTCTGGCGCTACCGCTCGAAGGTCGGAAGCCCGATCTCGAGCGCGGGAGAGTACGGATACGGACGGAAGCCGCTGCCCTGCGTGATCTCGACGAGGCGCGACGGAAAGAGCCCGAGCCCGAGGATGAGCACCACGGTCACGGCGAGAACGGCGCGCGTGAGCGCGCCGATCGGCAGCGGGTCCACCGCGCCTGCTGGACGCGGACTCATGAACATCACGCGGACGACCTGCAGGTAATAACCCGCGGAGATCACCGAGGTCAGCACGAGGATCACCGCGAGGATCGTCAGTCCGGCCGGCGCTGCGATCGCCGCCTGGATGATGTACCACTTGGCGAAGAAGCCGACCCCACCGAAGACCGGGAAGCCGAGCAGGGCGAGCAGGTAGACCGCCATGGCCGTTGCGAGCCAGGGCCGCACATGCCAGAGCCCTTCGTAGTCCGAGATCGGCGCGTCAGTCTGGCCCGCCGGCTGCATGGAGGCGACGACGGCGAAGGCGCCGAAGGTCGCGAGCGTGTACGCGACCACATAGAACGTGAACGCCGTACTCGCGAGGACCGACGCCGCCGTCACCGCGACCAACAGGTAGCCGGTGTGCACGATGCTCGAGTACGCGAGCATGCGCTTGATGTTCTTCTGCGAGAGCGCGACCACGTTGCCGACGACCATCGTGACGACGGCGAGCCACCACACCGCATGCGCCCAGCCACTGAACACGGTGTAGAACGCCTCGTACCAGATGCGCAGGAAGGCGGCGAAGGCGGCCGTCTTGACCGTGGCCGCCATGAAGGCGCTGATCGGCGTGGGCGAGCCGTCGTACACATCAGGCGCCCACATATGGAACGGCACGGCCGCGACTTTGAACGCCATGCCCACCAGCATCAGTCCGATGCCGACGAGGAGCATCGGATTGCGCGGCAGGTCGTACCGCCGGATCGCATTGCCGATCTCGACGATCTGTGTCTGGCCGGTGGCGCCATAGACGAGCGCGATCCCGTACAGCAGGAAGCCGGTCGCGAAGGCGCCGAGCAGGAAGTACTTGAGCGTGGCCTCGGCCGACCGTGCGCTGCGGCGGTTGAGCCCCGCCAGCACGTAGACCGCGATCGACATGATCTCGATGCCGAGAAAGACCACCATGAGGTCACGTGCGCCGGCGATGATCATCATGCCGGACGCCGCGAAGAGCACCAGCACGTGCGACTCGGCCTGCGTGATGCCGTCGCGCACATTGTGTTCGATCGCGAGGGCGATGGTGCCGATCGCGCCGAGCAGGATCACGAGATCGACCATCCAACGGAAGCCGTCCATCGCGATCACGCCCGTGTTCGGCGCGGTGTCGCCGCGGACGAACATCCAGACCACCGCCGCCATGGTGGCGACGAGCAGTCCGATCGACGCGAGTCCGACCGTGCGCTGGTGCGCGTCACTGTCGGGCCGCCAGGCGGCCAACAGCATGAGGACGATCGCGCCTCCCATGAGCAGGAGATCAGGCAGTAGCGCGGCGGTGAGGCCCGCAGGGTTCAGCAGATCGTAGGTCATCTCAGCGCCCCCTGCCGGCCTGGGGAGCAGGTGCCATGTGGCTCGCCTCGACGGCACGGACCATGCGCTCGGCGGCGTCCTCGGTCTTGTTGAGCACGGGCTTGGGATAGACGCCGAGCCAGAGGATCGCGAATAGCAGCGGCGTCAACAGGCCGATCTCGCGCCAGTTGAGGTCGTTCCCCTTGAGCGCTTCGTTCTCGGGCTTCACAAGAGGATTGTAGATGATGCGCTGGACCGCCCAGAGCAGGTAGGCGGCGGCGAAGATCACGCTGGTCGCGGCGATGACCGTGTAGTACGGCTGCGTGGGGAAGGACCCGACGAGCACGAGGAACTCGCCTACGAACCCGTTGGTGCCGGGCACGCCGATCGAACTGAGCGAGACGACGGTGAGGCACACAGCGAAGATCGGCATGACCTTGGCGATCCCGCCGAAGTCCTCGATCTGCCGTGTGTGGCGCCGCTCGTAGATCATGCCGATCAGCAGGAAGAGCGCGCCGGTCGAGATGCCGTGGCTGATGGTGACCATCAGCGCGCCCTGCATCGACTCGACGGTCATCGCGAAGATGCCGAGCATGACGAAGCCGAGGTGGGAGACTGATGAGTAGGCGACGAGTTTCTTGAAGTCGGGCTGCACGAGCGCCACCAGCGCGCCGTACACGATGCCGATCACCGCGAGCACGAGCATGATCGTGCGGACGGTGGGGTGCATCGCAACGGCGGGAAAGAGCGGCACCGCGAATCGCACGAAGCCGAAGGTCCCCATCTTGAGCATGATCGCCGCCAGGATCACCGAGCCGGCGGTGGGCGCCTCAACGTGGGCATCGGGGAGCCAGGTGTGGAACGGGAACATCGGCACCTTGACCGCGAAGGCGAGCGCAAAGGCACCGAAGAGCCAGAAGCTCCCGGCGACCGGCGCCGAGCGCGTCATGTTGAGGATCGCGTCATAGCTGAAGACCGGCGGTCCGCCCTGCCCCGCCTGCAGGCCGAGAGAGATGATCGCCACGAGCATCAACAGGGAGCCGAGCATCGTATAGAGGAAGAACTTGAGGCTCGCGTAGAGGCGACGCTGGCCACCCCAGATTCCGATGATCAGGTACATCGGCACGAGCATGAGCTCGAAGAAGACGTAGAAGAGCAGAAGGTCGATTGCCAGGAATGCTCCCAGCATGCCGAACTCCAGGACGAGCATGGCCATGATGTACTCCTTCACCCGCGAGTGAATGGAGTTCCAGGAAGAAAGCAGCACCACCGGCGTGAGAAGAGTGGTCAACAGAATCAGCCAGAGGGAGATCCCGTCGACACCCAGCGCGTAGCGGATGCCCCATTCCGGGATCCACTGATGGATCTCAGTGAATTGAAACGACGGCTCGGCATCGCGGAAGCCGAAGACGATCCCCAGAGAAACAACGAACGTTGCCAGACTGATGATCAGCCCGGC
>JANOTB010000198.1:0-4443 GCA_031416115.1 Gemmatimonadota bacterium | reverse complement strand
CCCATGGAGCCGGCGAGGTCGCCGAGGTCGCGCCACGAGCCGTCGGGGCCACGCGAGTATCCCACCGTCGCGCCGCGCACCGTGCCGTGGCGGTCACCACGCACCACGCTCTGCGTCATGCCGAGCGGCGTGAAGACGTGCTGCACCATGAACGCGGGGAAGGGCTGACCACTCACGCGCTCGACGATCATCGCGGCGAACGCGAAGGCGGTGTTGTTGTAATTGAACTCGGCGCCGGGCGCGTTCTGTAGTGCCGGCTGCCGCTGCACGAGCGCGATCATCTCGTCGCGACCGATGTGGTCGCCCTCATCCATGCGCCGCGCCGCAAGTTGCATCGCGTTGTAGACCTCGCGATACCCGGTCGTATGCGTGACAAGGTTGCGCACCGTCACGCGCTGGCCCGGGTCCGGCAGCTCAGGGAGGTGCTTTCGCACGTCATCGTCCAGCGAGAGCTTGCCCTGCTCGACGAGCAGCATCACCGCGAAGGCGGTGAACTGCTTTGAGGTCGAGCCGATGTTGGTCGGCGTGGTCGGCGTGAAGGGGATGTCGTACGCGAGGTTCGCCATGCCGTAGCCCTTGGCGAAGAGCGTGCGTCCACCGCGCCAGACCGCGACCGCGGCGCCGGGACCATCGCGCCGATCCCACGGTGTGAGGAGCTGGTCGGCGAGCTTCTTCGGATCGCTCGCGAGTGCTTCACGCGCCGTGAGCGTGATCTCGAACTCGCCCGCGACGGAATCGACGAGGATCACCTGCACCTGATGCAGGCCCTTCTCGGTCGCTTCGACCTGCAGCCGCTCGGTGCCGCGCGGCAGGTCATTCACTCCGCGCATCACGCGGCCTTTGGGGCTCAGCACTCGAACGAGCGTGTTCGCGGTGTGCTGGTCGACCGTGAGGCGGATGATGAACGCCGAGTCGGCCTCCACCTGGTAGCGGGCCGTGTCGCCGCGAGCGAGCGTGGCGCGGACGGGGCGACCCACTGCGAGCGGGGTCTGCGCGACGAGGTCTGTGGTGCCGGAGAGGAGGGCGACCGCGAGGAGGACGCGTAGCATCGGTGAGCTCGGAGTATGGGGCTGGGTGCGGATGACGCTGGGTGCGAAGTTACCGCCGCGGGCGGTCAGCGGCTACTCGAATGACGGCGCTCGTGAATGACGGCGCTCGCTGCCCACTCCGCCATGAGCCCCCCTGACATTCCTCTCCCTCGGTGCGTTATTTCTCGTCACGCCCGCTGGTCGTCACACCCGCGTGACAGCACCCGCACCACACCGACGGAGACCGCACGATGACCTGGATCCGGACCGTGTCGCTCGCCGAAGCGGACGATCTGCTGCGACGCGCGATCGACGCGCAACGCGCGCTCTACCCCAGGGAGTACGCCGACTCGGTACATCCCACGGGCGACGGCACCTCGGACATCGTGGCCTCGCACAGTCTCATCCCCGGCGCGCTCGAGCACGCCTTCTCGACCTTCGGCGCGCTCCTGTCGCCAGAGCTCCCGCTCAGCCGCACACAGCACGAGATGATCAGCACAATGGTCTCGGTCACCAACCGGTGCCGGTACTGAATCGACTCGCACGCAGAGTTTCTGCGTCGGGTGACACTGGACGAACAGCTGGTGGCGGCGCTCAAGGACGACTACGCCACCGCTCCACTCGGCGAACGGGATCGCGTGATGCTCGACTATGTCGTGCAGCTCACGCGCGACGCGACGCGCATCGGGCCGGACGACCATGCGCGCCTGCGCAGCGTCGGGTTCGACGACACGGCGATCCTGCAGATCACGCTCATCGCGGCCTGGTTCAACTACATCAATCGGGTGGCGGACGCGCTGGGCGTCGGGCGCACCGATGCGCCTACCTACGGGTAGCTCACCGGCATCGTGGGCGAGAGTGCGCACCCGACGAGGGGCAACCCCGCGGCGTTGAAATTCGCAGGAGAAAATGAGTTCGACGGATTCGGCGCGATGGCCATCATGCCCATGCGCATGAACGACTCCGCCACGAGATGCGCGCAATAGAAGTTCCCGGCGATCGTCGCCTTCCAGTGGATCCCGAGCCAGCTGCTGAGCCCGAGTCCGGCAAGGAGATTCAGTCCGTCCGGCGCCTTGAACCAGTCGCCGGGGAACGGCATGCCATCCGCGACGCTCACGAAGCGCATGAGCGACGCCTTCTGGTCCGGCGTGACCGGCGCTGTCAGCGGAACCTGTCAACCCGCGACCCCAGCCGGCCATCGGTCAACAACCGCCGCTAGCCAGTCAGCGGGAAGATGCGTCGGAGGTCGTCGCTCAGCAGCCGCTGCTCGGCGTCTGAGAGCACCCTGATCTCTTCGCCGAGATCCGATGCACCTACCAGTACGAGTTCTGTGCGCCAACGCCCAGTCTCGTATGGCACCGCGAGATAGTGACGAAGTTCGGGATTGTCGAGCGCGCCGTCATTCAGCACTAGAACGGCAGCGGTCCCCTCCGGCCAGCCGAAGATGTCGTGCACTGCGCCGCGCACTTCCCAAGGTCCCTTCAACTGAAAGAGCGCAGGCACGACCGCCAGTGTCTCGGTCACCACGCGCGACGAGACAACTCCAGCCGCCCGAGTGAGCGTGGCGGTGCTTACGGACACCATCTGTGACGTGTCGACTGCACGGGGCTCGTCGAGTGGCTGAAACCCCACGTTCGGCACGTAGTCGAGGCGATCGACAAGCGGCCGCCACCAACCGGACCTCACCTTGCGAATGCTGGCCAGCACGGCCATGCCGGTCTCTTCGGAATACTCAGCACGTGAAAGACAAACACAAAGATGCTTCCCGCCGGACGACTCACCGGGAAGCACGATCTCGTGCAAATACACGTCTCCCGCCCTCGGCGTAGTCAATGCGAGCCCGATAATGTTTGCCGACTCAGCACCCAGTGGGTCGGATGAGCAACCCGCACCTGCAGCGTAACCGCTGAATCGTGAACGACCATCACGTCGACCGAGACGGTAGGGGACAGCTGCACATCGCCGATCTGGTCGTTGCCCATCGGTGCTGTGTAGACGGTGAGCACCTGCCCAAACGTCTCGCCGAGTCGCTTGGAGAGTGTGTTGAAGTTGTCGATGAACGGAAGTGTGCCGTGGGGTGTTCCCAACTTTCGTTATACAGTGCGATCCGACTCTATGGCCGCTTCGGAAACGGCGCGACAACCTGAAGGCCGGACACCCGGGTGCGCAGCGTACGCAGATCGACATCGCGGGTGACGACGGCCCATCCATGCTCGCGTGCCTGCGCTGCCAAGAGCACATCATTCTGCCGGCTCGCACTCACGCTGCCCGTGCCCGTCCGCGCGAGCACCGCCCCGCCGCGTCGCCAGGCGGCTGACGACGGCGCGAGAATGCGGCCGCGGCGCTCGAACGGCGCGAGCAACGCGTCGTCGAGGAGCCGGCGCGCTTTGACCGTGCGAGCGCCGGCGGTGAGCTCCGCGGCGACGATGCTCGAGAGCACCGTCGACGGCAGCGCCCAACTGAGGAATGTCTTCAGGCGGTCAAGCTCAGACGGCTGCCGCAGCGCGTCCACGAGGACATTCGTGTCGAGCGTGTAGATCACCCGGTGCGACGCAGTGGCTCGATGGTCGCGAGCCCCCCTGCGGCGGCGAGCTCATCCAGGCCTCGAAATACCTCGGTCCGGAACACCACGAGATCCAGCGCGGCGTCCACGGCCGCGGTCTCGGACGATGCGCCGAGCGCGGCTTTAGCGGCGTCGAGCTTTCGCTGGTCCATAAGCATGTTCTTGCGGCGCATCGTCCGCCTGACACTGGCCATTCCGCGGCTCCTGAAGGGGACACCGAAGGATTGCACCGCCATACAGCTAGAAGCAAGGCGCCGTCTGTATACAACGTTTGGTTGTGCCGTGGCCGCTCACCTGCTTCACTACCGCGGCCATCGGTCACCAACCGCCGTTAGCTTGCGCCCAGAATACGACGCACTTCTTCTTGCAGCGCCGGAATGTTCGTGTGCAGTACGCGCCAGACAATATCGAGGTCGACGCCGAAGTCGTCGTGGATCAGGCGGTCTCGCATTCGGGCCATGGCGCGCCACTCCACCGCAGGATTTGCATCGCGCATCTCGGCCGGCAGTCGCTTCGACGCCTCGCCGATGATCTCAAGACTTCGGACAATGGCGCGCTGAAGGATGGGTCCTCCTCCAGCGCTTGGCGCGTCAGCGTCGCCCGCACCTCAACGAGGACGTCCGCCGCGGCGAGGATGTACCGAAGCACCTCATGCGGCTCGTACGACATCCAGGGCGTCGGCGAGGATGTGCGGGCGCAAGGAGGGCGAGCGGCCCTCGGCCGTGACGAGCTCGACATGGCGTCCCAACACGGACTCGAGCAGATCCCCAAGGTCGACAAGGTGCGCGAGCGTCTTCTGCTCGGGCTCAAACTCGACGAGCAAGTCAACATCACTGTCCGGATGCGCGGTGT
>JANOTB010000197.1:0-8478 GCA_031416115.1 Gemmatimonadota bacterium | reverse complement strand
TTGATTGAGCAACTCATCGGGATTCAGCTCGGGGCAGTAGCCCGGCAACCGAATCAGTCGGATCCGTGTGGCATGCGCCGCGACGAACGCCTTCGCGAGACGCGAACGGTGCACTGGGTGCCCGTCGACGATCAGATACACCTTGCGTCGGCACTGCTTGAGCAATCGTTTCATGAAATCGACAAAGAGCGCGCCATCACAGGTGCCGTGAAAGACGCGGAACACCAACTGTCCGCGATTGGTGATGGCCGAGATCATGCTGCAGCCAAAGCGCTGTCCGGTCGCGCGCACGATCGGCGTCTGGCCGACCAGCGAAAAGCTGGTGCCCGTCACATGATCGCTCCGCAAGCCCATCTCGTCGCCCCAATAGATCGTCGCCCGTTCCCGCTTCGCCTGGCGGGCGATTGTCGGATACTCCACGCGCAACCAGCGTGCGATGGCGTCATCGTTTCGCTCGTACGCCCGCCGCACGGGCTTCTGCGCACTCATGCCCCACGCCTTGAGATACCGGCCCACCGTCGTCAGGGCGAGGACGACGCCCACCTCGCGTTCGATCAGGCGGGCAACGGCGGCGCGCGTCCACAGATAGAAGCCCAGCTTGAGTTGGTCCGGCATGTGATCGATGATCTGCTGCCGGATCCGCGTCGCCTGTTTCGGGGTGAGGTGTCCGCTCCCCGGACGACGCCCACGGCGCTTCAAGGTGAGATTGCGCAAGCCGCCGGCTTTGTCCAGCGCGATCCACTTGTTCACCGCGCGCAGACTCACTCCGAACGTGGTCGCGGCGGCCGTCTGCGTCATCCCCGCGCGCACCGCCCTGACGACCGACCGCCGCAAGTGCGTCAGCGTCGCCGAGTCCAACGTCCGAGCATCGACCGTGGTTGCCATGCACGCAATGTAACATACTACGCACTATTTGTCGACCGGGTCAGTAAGAAGCTGTCCGCGTCAAGTCTGAACTCCTTGATCGCGTTTGGAATCAAGACTGGTCACAGATTCGGGGTCTCCGCGACGACGGAGGGAGATCACCAGGATATGCGGCACAATGGCACCAACGCGAAGTCTGGAAAGTCGAACGCGGCTCTCAGTGGCCACGCCGTTGACATCAATGAGATCGACGGTAGAGACATAGGCACGCTTGGAGTAGCGACGGAGACGTCTATGATGTTGCTCGCGAACCGCATCGCGACGTCTGCCATCGCAGAGTCAGACGTGAAGAGTGTCATTTGGCCGACAGGGCAAGTGAGTGCCGGAGCATTTGGCGAGGCAAAATCAGCAGTCAATAGCTTTGCGTCTCATGGCGCCACCTGGAAAAGTCATCAAAGCCATTTTCACATCACCTTCTGGACGAGCGACGAGAAGAAGCCGAAATGACTCCTGTTTCTACTACTCAGCAGCTGCGACGTGTACTCGCAGCAGTACTCGGTCTCGTCGGTGTGACTGCCTGCGGGGCGGAGACGAAGGAGATGGATAGCGGGGCGGCAACTGCGAGTCAGCTCACGGTCTCGCGGAGCATTCTTGTCGAGCAGGTCGCAGGCATCAAGATCGGAATGGGATTCGAAGATCTAGCGAAGTTCGGCCAACTCGTTCGCGACACAACGACGCGCACACCGGACGGTGCTGATTTCGAGCGCGCTGTAACGATCGCCATTGGGCACGATACTGTGGTGGCCTTTATGGGGTCTGGAACAGTCGGTGTGATCGAGATCACCACTGAGGGTCTGCGCACGACAGAGGGTCTCGGAGTGGGAAGCCGTGTAAGTGCCCTTCTCGGCGAGAAGGGTGTGGGCGCGGACGCGCTTCATGGCAACGCGTGGATCGAGATTGGTAGCTTGTGCGGTGTCTACTTTCTGGCGGCTATGAGCGATGCGAATATCGGGGAATCGCTCGACTCTGTTTCCCTTCAGCGCTTGACCGACGTGTCGGTGGGCCGAGTGCTGGTCACAAGGTGCGCACGCTCGTGAGCAGCTCATGAGGGTCGCGACTACGTAACCGCGTCCGCGTAGTCGCCTACTCACGCGCTCTGCTGCGGCTGCGCAGCCGCCGTCTGCAGCAGCGGTTGGTAGGCGCTGGTAGGGCAGGCACGATGCAGACGCCGCCCGACCCCTCAACGAGTCGGGCAGCGTTGTTATGGGCGCATCGCGGCCGGCCGCAGGCCGCTCGCCCGCGCAGCTGGCGCCAGGCTACGTGCTGCGATGCGCGAAGACCCAGCGATTCTCGCGGATGAAGTCGAGCGGCTTGATCGCGCGGACGCCGAAGTGGCGACAGACCGTTGGGATCTTCGGCCGGTCCGTCGTGCCGTCGTCGTTCTCGCCCGTGACGACGACGGTGCCCTGCGTGCGCGCCAGCGCGATCACGAAGGGATCGGCGCCCGAGCGGCCCTTCCGCGTGTCGATGAGCTTCGGGAACGCGTCCAGGATCTCGCCGACGGCGGCCTGCTGCGCCGCATCGAGGTCGACGAAGAGGCCCCGCTGCTTCTTGGCCCACTTGAGTAGCGTGTCATCCTTCTTCGCGATCTCGACGCGCACTTCCTCCGCCGCGACGAACCGCCCGGCTGCGATGCCTTCCTCGATGGCCTGCCACAGCTGGGGGAAGACGTCCGGCGGATAGCTCCGGTTCCACGCATCCAGGAGGGCGCTGGTGTCCAGACAGTAGCGCGTCACGCGGACTCGGCGAGGTCTTCCTTGCGCAGTGCGGCGCGGATCTGCTCGACCTGCGGCATCTTCACGCGCAGGTACTCGGTCAGATCCGCGCTCGAGATCCGCTGCTCGTCATACGCGCCCAGCGCGAGACGCGCGAAGCGGCGGCCCGACCAGCCGAGGGCACGCCGAAAGTACGGCACAGGCCCGCCCTTCGGTTTGTCGCGCTCCCACGCTCGCACGAAGGCGGTGTGCCGCGCGCTGTAGAGCGCCGCCGGATACTGCCCGGCCTGCACCAAGGCACGCAGCGCGGCATCCGCGCTGATGGCATACCGGTCCGCGAGGCGGCGCAGTGTCGGGTCGGCCCACTCGCGCTCCGCCGAGAGGTCCAGGGCAGCGAGGCTGTCCGCCAGCGAGTCGCGGGGCACGAGCAGTGCGCCGGCCACGCGATTGCAGTAGACCTCGACGCGATCCGCGTCACCGGTCGCGGCGGCATCGTCGTGCAGGTCACACACGCCGCTCGATCGCAGGGCGATGTGCGCGAGCTCGTGCATGAGCGTGAAGATGCGGCCACGCGGGCTCTCCTTCGAGTTGAGCGCCACGACGGGCAACGGGAAGAGCGCGAGCGAGAAGCCGCGCGCCTCGCCCATGGGCAGATTCTCGGTCTGGAAGACGAGCGCGCCAGCGCGCTCGACGGCGCGCTTCCATCCGTTCAGCGCGACGTACTGGTCGGTCCACGTGAACTGCTCGGCGAGCGACACCCCGAGTGCGGCGCGCAGCTCGTCAGCGATGGCGATCGCGTCCCGGGACAACGCGGCGGTGACCGTGAACGATGGGGGCTCGTCCCCGAGACTGGCGGCGAGCTCAAGGGCGGCTTCACGGCGCTGCTGCGCACGTCGCGTCTCGAGCGCGAGCCGCGGGGTCTCGAGCGTGCGTCGCTTCCCCTCGACGGTGCGGAAGTCGCGCAGCGGCGTGAACCCCTGCGGCGGCTCGGGGAGATAGAACACGGCCAGCGGACGCTTATACAGCGCCGCCATCTTGCGCAGCTGTGCGAGCGAGGGCGGCTTGGTGCCGGTCTCCCACGCGTCGAGCGCGGGCGCGGCCACCTTCAAGCGCTTCGCGGCGGTCGCGACATCGAAGCCCGCCGTCGTCCGCGCCCAACGCATGAGCGCGGGCGTGACGAGCGCAGGGAGACGTCCAGAGGCCACGGGAGAGGCGGTGGTGAGTCGGAGGGAGGGCGCCGCGAGGCGTGCGGCAAAGATACCCCGCGTCGCACGCAGGGCAAGGAAACTTTCGCGAAGTACGACGCCTCGCGGGCGCGTGCGAGCGGCTATTCGAAAGCGCGGCAACAGACAACCGCGCGCGAGTAGCAGAAATCCGTCCCAACCGGTCTATTTACGCAGCAGGACCCGATCGGGATCGCGGGTGGGGCGAATGTGTATGGGTTTGCGGGTGGGGATCCGGTCAACTTTTCGGACCCGTTCGGGCTCTGCAAGAACGCGAAGGGCGAGGAAGTTCCGGCTGGCAAGTGCCGAGATGTCACGGCCGAGGAGGGAAAGAAGGTTTATGACGCTGCTGTTGACGAGGGAGCGTGGACATACACGCAAGGTCGTAAAGGCGAGCCGGCGAAAGACTTCTGTGCGAACAAGGGAGACTGTACGGACTTCGTCGAGGCTGCGATGCGCGGCGCAGGACTGCCGGAGCTCAGTCCGCGTCCTGCAACGGCCGAGTATCCCGGCACCAGCTATCGTGCCCTTGGCTCAGCAGACACACCTCGGGCGGGAGACGTCATCATCGTCGGCGGTCACGCCGGAGTTCTGACCGGTTCAAAGCATGCCGACGGAACCCTGATGGCGATTCAGAATGGCAACAGCGGTGTGAAGTCCATGCGCTTCAAACCCGGCGTCAACGGCCTCTCGGGTACGCAAACGATCCATCGGCGGCAGGTGCCTCAGTGACTCGACTTCAGACCATTGCGACTCTCGTCGCGGCGATCAGCACGGTGCTCTCCGGCTGCGCGCCAGCGAAGCCGGACGCAAGTGTCGACGCGGATGCTGCGCTTGACGTCGTCGCGAGGTTTATTGCGCTTGATTCCGCAGGGAGTGGAACGGTGCCTGAGACATCGGTGCTATTCATGCCGTGCGATGCACGGGTGACTGATCGACTTGAGCCAGTCGTGGCGACACGAGTGGAGCGTGTCGGCTTCTCAGGAGATTCCGTTCTCTTTCGGGTGTCCTACGAGATTCTCGGCCTCGCATTCTCTCGTGGTGATGCGAGCGAGGTGGGGGCGCGCGACTGGCGATTTCGATTCGAACCCAGGACTCAAGTCGACACGATGAGAGTAGTACGCGATTTACAGGGCGGACTCCGGATCGCATGCGGTCCACACTACGGCAACCATCCCTCGAGTGAGACACTCGATTGGCTCCGAAGCCGGATTGATACTTCTTCAGGCGCGGACTGGCGAAGAGCCCAAGAGGCAGCGGCCCGCGCCGGAAAGCAACTCCCGTGATCGGAGGCGCCGCGCGCGTCGCCCAACATCACGTTTTGCCGCGGCGCAGCCGCCGTCTGCAGCAACGGTTGTTATGCTCGGGTCTCGCATCGCAGATTCCGACTCTCGCTAGCGGGGGAGCAACCCGCGTGGTCGCCCTCAAGCAATGTGATTGCCGTGATCGCGCGTCTTGAAGGAAACTCGATTCCAACAGTGCTACGACTGGTCCGTTCTGATGGCACGGCATTGACGCGGCTAACTCCGCAAGGCGACTCAGTGCAGGTGATGTACACCAGTACGAGTGGCGCCATCAGCCAGCTCTCGTGGTCGCGCGATGGACAAGTGCTTGCATTTGCACTCGAGGAGAGTGTTGCCGCGATACGAGTGTCTGACGGCAAGGTGACGGTGCGGCGGCTCGACCACTTCTAGCCACCGCGTTCCTTCCGAATGCGCGGCGATGACGGTCTGTGGTCGTCGTACTCCGCGCAGTTGGCTACGGACTTGATCTTCAGAGATGCCCGGGGACGTGTGCCGCTCTCCGTGAATGCCCTCCTCGCCACCGACCTCTGGCGGTAACGATCAGGCCACCACTCACCGCGCCGGATGCGCACGCTCACGCATTTCGGGGGGCAAGCCGCAAAATCGTAGGCGTGGCTCCAACCTCTCGGGGTATACCCTCGGGCAATCCCGGGGCGATTCTTTCTGCTCGGGGCAGTGCGGCTGCCCCGAGCATCAACTACCGTCGGTACGGGAGTCGCCGAGCTCGATCAACGGCTCGTTCCGGTCGATCCACTCGACGACACGAGGCCAGGCTGCGGTCAGCAAACGACGGAGCGTGGCATTGCTCGTATTGCCACAGGTGAGCCAGAGGATCTGCGGCGGGGGGCCGTTCCGCGAGAGGAGGTCCACGAAGTCAGCATCTTTCGTGAGCACGACCGCCCCGGCCGTGCGGGCGGCAGCGAAGATCGCTGAGTCTTCCGCGTCTCGCAGCCCGAGGTCCCGCACCGGAAAGGCCTCAACCCCGAACGTCTCCCGGAGCCATGGGGCGAGGGCCGGAGTCAGTTGCGCGTCCGTCCAGACGATCACCGTCCGCGCGGGTCAGGCGGCGAGGACGGGGTGGTCCAACCGCCGGCTGGCAAACCGGAGGCAGGCCCCCACGTCGGCGAGATCGAGGTCAGGCAACTCCTCCACGACCTGCTCGGCCGAGAGGCCTACCGCCAAGAGGTCGAGCACGTCGATGACCCGGATGCGCATCCCCCGCACGCACGGACGACCCCCGCATTGATCGGGATTTGCGGTGATCCGATCCATTAACTCGACGGTCTGGCCCATATGGCACTCAGCGAAGAGGGTTGCCACACAATATAGCGTGGCCGCTGGAGCGATGGGACATCATCTTGGGTTCCAAGCTTGCTGTGCGCCCGGATCCACGGGTACGATTCACGGGCGGGGCGGTGTACGCAGCAGGATCCGATCGGGATCGCGGGTGGGGCGAATGTGTATGGGTTTGCGGGCGGGGATCCGGTCAACTACGATGATCCTTTCGGGCTCAAGATTCACCCACGGTACTCCGCGCTGATTCAGAGCATTATTTCGCATGCCATCAAGAATTCGCCGGGGTTCGCGAGGATTTGGGGCGCGCTGGCTCGCGCCGATCGGGGCGACGCTGAGGTCTTCGTGGTTTTCACGACGCAAGACGTGATTTGGCGCGAGTCTAAACGTCAGAGCTCAGTTGGCGCTGCGGTATGCACCAGTAACACGATGTGCATCGTCTACGTGGCAGAGGATACGCGGCCGGAGCAAGTTATACACCGTCTGACTCACGAGTTGCTGCACGCGGCGGGCTACCTCGAACGGAATCTTTCGAAGAAGGACAAGACCGGCGTGAGCGCCAGCTGCACATACGACCAGACCTTTGATCAGGGCGGCTGCTGGGACAGACTGAATTCGATCGAAGCCGAGGCGAGAAGGACCTTTGACGATTGGTGGGCGACGAACAAGAAGCGCGAAGGGAGCAAGGAAGCCAAACCATGAGCACGCGCACGCTGACCGAAGCGATAGACCAACCGCATGAAGCGCGGGTCGACGCTAGCATTCGCTCATTGGTGCTGGTGAGCGCGCTCGCAGCAAGTCTTGTCGGTTGCGACCGAACGCGGGACGAGGGAGCCGTGCAGTTCGAGCAGAAGTCCAAGGTCGTTCAGTTGATCGGCTGGACCGCCGACGAGCAGGCACTTCTAATTCGCATGGTCGATTTGAGCGGTAGTGGTGATGCGTTAGAGGTAGAGTGCGACTCGACCGGCATTTGGGTGGTTCGTTTCAATGACCAGCGAACGTCACGGTTTGGCAGTGCCGAGTGGTGCAAGCGCGCGCCACTGATTACAGCCGCCGCGTTCGACGGCAGTCGCGATGTCCTCGCGTATGCGGACTTTGCCTCTCCCGAAGGCCTCACGCTCCATTCGGGCGGGCGGCGAATCGAGATCGCTCTCCGCGGCTGCGGTGGTCAGGTTCATGGCCTCGCGCTTGCTGAAGGGTCGCATCAGTTCGCGGTGGTCGCCGCGTGTGATGGATCACATCGGCTACTTGTGGGGCGGCTACCAGAGTCCCCTTCGGACGGTGAGCACGTGACTCTCGCTGCCGTTGCAAGCGGCGTACTGGGCCGGCCCGCGTGGTTGGGCCGTGGCAACCGGATCGCCGTGTCGATGGCGGATGCCAACGGGGAGGAGAGTATTCGCGTGGTCGACACGCTAGGAGCGTACGTGGCGGTCGTCCGCAGTGGATTCAGCCCAGCCGGCAACCGAGAGTCCACGAACCTTCTCTTCCTTAGGGATCAGGGACCTCAGGCGATACCTCGACGCGTCGAAGTCTGGATTCGCGAGGGGGGCATCGGGCCGGAACGGCAACTCGTGTCCGTAGAGTTCTGCGGAGCCTTGTCGCCGACTGGGCGGGTAGACGCGGACTTAGCTTGGTCTCCCACAGGTTCGCGTATCGCGGTTCGCGCCGGTTCGTGCATCTGGCTAGTGCGAGACCTCTCTGGAACTCCCCAAGTGACAGAGTTGCGTTCACGCTAGCTAGCGCGGGTCGCGGGCGCGTGAGCGTAGTCGGCGCAGGACTCCGACCGCGGCGCTGGGTGAACGAGCCTCTGCGCGGAGACGTGAGCGTCGCGCTTCGGTAGTTTCGGGGTGGGGACTACGATTGGGGGACGGGGCAACCTACGCAGCAGGACCCGATCGGGATCGCGGGTGGGGCGAATGTGTATGGGTTTGCGGGTGGGGATCCGGTCAACTTTTCCGACCCCTTTGGGCTCTGCCCCGAGTGGCTCAAGAAGACACCCTGCGGTCTGAAGTTCTGGGG
>JANOTB010000196.1:0-65903 GCA_031416115.1 Gemmatimonadota bacterium | reverse complement strand
TCCCGCACGCGTGGCTCCTGACCGAACGACGACTCCCAGACACGCAGGTCGTGCCGGATGTACTTGCTCAGCGCTCCGGGCCGCATGAACTGCTTGGTGACGAGCGAATGTTGCGCGTTGACTCCCGGGAAGAGCTTCATGGGCAGGCGGATCTGCGCCCCGACGTTGCGATGGCCGCAGAGGTACTTGCCGACGAGTCCCGAGCGGTTCGCGATGCCCTCGGGGTACGCGCCGCCCGCGGAGAGCAACAAGAGATGAGGCGTCCAGGTGAAGCCGGCCGCGAGGACGAAGCTCTTGGCGCGGATCGTGACAACCTGCTCCGGTGGTTTCGTCGCATTGGCCGTCGCGTGTGTGATGCGACCGGTGCGCGCGTCGGCATGGAGGCGGCGCACGAGCGTGTCGGTGACGAGTCGGATGCGCCCCGCGCGGACGAGCGCATCGAACGAGAAGTCTGGCGAGTACTTCGCGCCGGTCGGGCAGATGGGGTAACAGGTGTCACAACGCTGGCACGCCGAGCGCCCGTGATACGGCACCGAGTTCTTCGCGCTCGGCTGGCTCCACATCGCGATGCCCGCCTTGTCGGTCCACTCGCGGAGTCGTTGGAGATTCTGGCTCAACGGCAGCGCGGGCATCGGGAACGGCTTGCCGCGCGGGTCCATCGCCGGCGGACCCTGTTCGCCGGCGATGCCCATGCGCTCCTCCGCTTCCTGATAGAAGGGATCGAGGTCGTCGTAGCTGATCGGCCAATCGTCCCCCACGCCGTACATCGACCGCAGCCTGAAGTCCTCAGGAGAGTAGCGCGGTGTCACGCCGCCCCAATGCAGCGCGAGACCGCCGACGTTCATCGACGGTGAGAAGCCGTACGCGGTACCGAGCGCGTTCTGGTCGTCGACGTGGTCGTTGGGCCACGGCGTCTCGCCGTAGTCCATCCACCGCGCCCGTCGCAAGGCGCGCTCGCGCAACGGCGTGGAGTGCCCACCGGCCTCGATCACGAGGATCGTGGCACTGCGCTCCGCTGCGAGCTTCTCGGCCATGAGCGCCGCGGTGATGCCGGAGCCGACGATGCAGATGTCGGCCTCGAGAACGCGGGGCGCGGTCATGCCTCCCCCGGTGTCGCGAGCGGCAGCGGTGCGCGCGAGACGTCTGCGAGAACGCGGCAGTTCCCCTTCGTGATTCGCGCCTCGTAGGCGAGATCGGTCGCCTCGGTGGAGGCGGCCCAGTGCGCGAGGAGCGCAATGGCGACATGCGATGCGGCGAGCGGATTCGACGGCAGCCGCGCGCCGCTCACACGGTCGAGCTGCGTCCGCACGACGTCGCGACGGAGTGGAACGCCGAGCCGCGCGAAGCCGCGGCGATGCTTGCGGCGCGCGAGGAGGTCGAGTCCGGCGAGTTGGGCGTTCCAGCCAGGCGCCGGATCGCTCGGCGTGTAGGTGATCTCGGCGTCGCCGTAGCCGTGCATCTCCTCAGCGACCGGCGTGTAGCGCGCGAGCCACGTGGAGAAGCTGCCGATGGCGCGCAGGCGTCCCGCGTCGCCGAGCAGCTCCGGGAGGATCGCGTCGCCGAGCGCGCGGAGCAGCGCGGGGTCGAGTGCGCGAGGCGGAGGCTGTGCAGTGCCCTGTGCGCCGGAGGTCGCGCTCGCCGACCCCGCAGATGATGCTGGCGGCGTCGCCGCGCCAGTCTGAGCGAGCGCAGAGGAGACGCCGATACCCGACGCGGTGGCGGCCGCGATCGCGGCGCGCTTGATGAAGTTTCTGCGGTCAGTGGTCACGAGGGGATGGTAACGTGCCCCGGAAGCGCGCGCGAGCGCGCGGGCGGAGGACATGCCTGCTGGCGAACGCCTGCTGGCGAACGCCTGGTGGCGAACGCCTGGTGGCCCCCGTGCGGCCCAGTGCGCAGATTCCCCTTCATTCGTCTCCCGAGGTCATGATGAAGCTTCCGTCGTCTTCCCCGCTCCGCCGCGCGCTCCGCCGCGCCGCGCTGCTCTCGCTTCCCTTGTCAGTCGCCGCGGGCGCGCCCGCGCCGACCGCACCGGCGACCGCACCACCGACCGTCACGGCGCCCGCGCGCGCACCACTCACCATCCGCGCCGGCGCGCTCCTCGACGGCCGTGGCGGCGTGCAGCGTGACGTCGTGATCACCGTCGAGGGGAGCCGCATCACGCGGATCACGCCCTGGCGCGCCGGAACAGCGGTCACGTGGGATCTCTCGGGCCGCACGGTCCTGCCGGGGTTGATCGACACGCACGTGCACATCGACGGCCACTTCGGGGCCGACGGGCGCGCCGACACCCGGGGAGAAACTCCGCAGCAGCGCCTGCGCGCCGCCATGGAGAACGCGCAACTCACGCTGCGCGCCGGCTTCACCACCGTGCAGAGTCTCGGTGCGGCGATCGACGTCGAACTGCGTACGGCCATCGCTGAGGGACGCGCCGACGGGCCACGCATCCTGACCTCGGTGGCACAGTTCAGTGACGCCTCGCGCACGCCGGAGCAGATCCGCGAATGGGCGCGTGCCACGGCGGCGCGCGGCGCCGACGTGATCAAGATCTTCGCCTCCAAGAGCATTCGCGACGGAGGTGGCCAGACGCTGACTGACGCGCAGATCGCTGCGGCCTGCGACGAGGCTCGCCGACTCGGCCTGCGCAGCTGGGTGCACGCGCATGCGGCGTCGGCGGTGCGCGCCGCCGCCAACGCCGGCTGTACCGGAGTCACGCACGGCACGCAGGTGACGGCATCCGAGTTGGCGCTCATGGCGCAGCGCGGGACGTACTTCGAGCCGAACATCGGCGTGGTGATCCAGAACTACCTCGAGAACCGCGCGCGCTTCATGGGCACGGGGAACTTCACGGACGAGGGGTTTCGATTCATGGAGGACGTGGTCCCCAAGAACCTCGCCGTCTTTCGTGCGGCGATGAGCACCCCGGGCCTCAAGGTCGTGATGGGGACCGACGCCGTCGCCGGTGCGCACGGACAGAACGCGCGCGAGATCGTCTACCGCGTGCGCGAGGCGGGTCAAGCGAATGCCGACGCTATTCGCGCGGCGACCTCGCTCGCGGCCGAAGCGCTCGGGCTCGCGGACAGCATTGGCACGGTCGCGGAGGGTCGAGTCGCGGACCTCGTCGCGGTGGACGGTGACCCTCTGACGGACATCACGTCGTTGCAGCGCGTCGCGTTCGTTATGAAGGGCGGCACGGCCGTGCTCGCGCCGGCGCGGCTGGATCGGGCCCGAGGCGGTGCCGTGGGGTGGGCCGCGTACGGCAACGACGCGGGTGGACTGAAGTACTCGGCGCTCAGTGACATCGACCGCACGAACGTGCACGCGCTCCGTGTGGCGTTCAACTGGGATGCGAATGAGCGACCGATCGCCGCGAGCGACGGCCAGAAGTCCGCGCGCCCGGGACTCTTCCAGGCCACGCCGCTCGCGATCGGCGACACGCTCTTCTTCCCCACGCCGTACAACCGCGTCGTCGCACTCGACGCACGCAATGGGCGCGAACTCTGGTCGTACGACCCGCAACCGTGGAAAGGCTATGGCCAGCCGAGCAACGGGACCGGCTTCGTGCACCGCGGCGTGGCCACGTGGACCGACGGTCGCACACGGCGCGTGTTCATCAACTCGCGGTGGCGCCTGATCGCGCTCGACGCGACGACGGGGATGCCGATCGCGTCGTTCGGATCGAACGGCGAGATCGATCTCACCGCGAGCCTCTCGCGCGAGGTGCGACGCGAGCACTACACCAACACGTCGCCACCGGTGATCTGGGGCGACCTCGTGATCGTTGGCAACGGCGTGGGCGATCGGCTCGTGTATCGCGGCGACCCTCCGGGCGACGTGCAGGCGTTCGACGTGCGCACCGGGCGGCGAGTGTGGCGATTCAAGACCGTGCCCGAGCCAGGCGAGGTGGGCAACGAGACATGGGAGCAGGGGTCGTGGCGCCACAAGGGCCACACAAACGTCTGGGCTCCATTCACGGTCGACAGCGCGCGAGGGCTCGTCTTCCTCCCGGTCGGCACGCCGAGCGACGACTGGTATGGAGGCGAGCGCAAAGGAGCGAACCTCTTCGGCGAGTCGCTCGTCGCGCTCGACGCGCGGACCGGGCGGCGCGTCTGGCACTTCCAGGTCGCGCATCATGGGCTCTGGGACTACGACCTTCCCGCCCCGCCGAATCTCATGACGGTCACGCATGCGGGTCGCCGCACCGACATCGTCGTCGTGCCGACCAAACAAGGGATGCTCTTTGCGTTCGAGCGTGAGACCGGCAAGCCGCTCTGGCCGATCGAGGAACGTCCGGTGCCTGCGAGCGATGTGCCGGGCGAGGTCTCTTGGCCGACGCAGCCCTTCCCGACCAAGCCGGCGCCGTTCAGCAAGCAAGGGCTCACGCTCGACGACGTCATGAGCTTCACTCCAGCACTGCGCCAGGCGGCACTCGACGAACTCGCACCGTACCGACTCGGGCCGATCTACACGCCCCCGTCGCTCCAAGGCACCGTCGCGATGCCCGGCGTGATCGGCGGCGCCGGGTGGGGCGGCGCGGCGGCGGACCCGAGTACGGGTTGGCTCTTCGTGAAGGGATCGAACGCACCAGCGCTCTTCCGCCTGGTGAAGCGCGACCAGACGAGCGACACCGTCGACACGCCGTACATGGTCGACCTGCCGCGGTCGTCGCTCGGCGTGTCGCAGCGCGACAACGCCGAGGGCGCGGATCGGTCGGCGGCGCGGTTGCCGGTGAACAAGCCGCCGTACGGCACGCTCACGGCGGTCGACATGAATACGGGTGAGACGATGTGGCAGGTACCGCTGGGCGACACCCCCGAAGTGCGCCAGCACCCGGCGCTGCGCAACGCCGTGCTTCCCGCGCGGCTCGGTGTGTCGGGTTCGCCGGGCGGGCTCGTGACCGGGGGCGGGCTCGTGTTCGCGTCAGGCGGCGGCCGCGTGCTGCACGCGATCGACACGCGAACCGGCGTCACGCTCTGGGAGTTCGACCTCGGCCAGCAGGCGTACTCGAACCCCATGACGTATCGCACGAGCGACGGTCGTCAGTTCGTGGCGATCGCGACCGGCGGTGGCACCAGCTCGCGCTTGGTAGTGCTCAGCCTGGATCAGGAGTGAGACTGCATTCGCTTGAGCACGCGCCCCGCGCGCACCGCCGCTTCGATGATGCGTTCCGGACTCGTGACGAACGACACGCGGAAGAACCCTTCGCCGCCCGCGCCGAGCGACGACCCTGCGAGCGCGATCACGCCTTCCTCGGCCATGAGTCGCTCGTGGAACTCGAGCGACTTGATCCCGTCGGGGAGCGGCACCCAGAGGTACATCGATGCCTTGGGTGACTCGACACCCACGAAGCCGTTCGCGCGGAAGGCCGCGACCGCGGCATCGCGACGCTGGCGGAATACCTCGACGTTGCCGGGGACCCAGGCCTCCCACGAGTCGAGCGCAGCGATGCCGGCCTTCTGCACCGCCATGAACTGCCCGGTGTCGAGGAAGCTCTTCACCTTGCCGAGCGCTCCGACGATCGAGGCGTTGCCGCAGGCCCAGCCGCAGCGCCAGCCGGTCATGTTGTACGTCTTGGAGAGCGAATGGAACTCGATCGCGACGTCACGGGCGCCCGGGACGTCGAAGATGCTCGGCGCCACGTAGCCGTCGAAGGTCATCTCCGAGTAGGCATTGTCGTAGACGAGGATGATCCCAAGCTCCTTGCAGCGGCGCACGACGCGTTCGAGGTACTCCACCGGCGCGACGGCGGCCGTGGGATTGTTCGGATAGTTCAGGTAGAGGATCTTCGCGCGTTTGAGCACGTCGGCGGGGATCTCGTCGAGCTCGACGAGGAAGTTGGTGCGCGGCGTGATCGGATACAGGTAGGGCTCCGCCTCGCTGAGCAGCGTCCCACCGAGGTACGCGAGGTAGCCCGGGTCGGGGATGATCGCGACGTCGCCCTTCTGCAGGTAGGCGAAGGCCAGGTGCCCGATGCCCTCCTTGCTGCCGATGAGCGGCACGACCTCTTTGAGTGGGTCGAAGGTGTGGCCGAAGCGCTTCTGCATCCACGCGCTCACCGCTTCGCGATACGCCGGGAGGCCGAGACCGAAGCCGTAGCGGCTCATGGTCGGATCATCGGCGGCGGACTTGAGAGCGGCGACGGCCCCTGGCGGCGGTGCAAGATCCGCGTCGCCGGCACCGAGGTCGATCACGTCGACGCCCAGCGCGATCAGGTCGCGTTTCTTCTGCGGGATCGTGGCGAGGAGGTAGACGGGGAGGCTTTCGAAGCGCGTGGTGAACATGCTAGGGGCAGATGGGAGATGGGAGAGGTGAGGCACGACGGCGCGCAGTTTCTGATGCGTGACTTTTTCTCACCCATTGCAAGTTATGCCGGCGAGCGGGCGAGGGCATCTCGCGCTGTCGCTATCGTGACTCTACAGTCGATGCATGCCGGCGCTGTCATCTTTCTGCCTATTGCGCGCGCACCGAGAAAGGTGAATAGTCGAGGTGCAGAGCGAGGGCGACGCCTCCGCGATGCCTCAAGCGGATCGGGCACCTGGTCCCGATTCTCCCTTCCAGGAGGGAGCTCAGCGCCAAGGCTAGCGTGCGTGGACCCGCTGCAAACTTCCCGCCGCAGAGCGGGACGCACGGTCGGGTGGCTTCACGACGCACCCGCACCGACACCGACCCGGAAACCGGGAGCCTTCGCGCTCCCCCGGCTTAGCCGCCACGATCCTCCGGGGCCGGCGCAACGAGGGCCAGAGCCATCGCGCTCTGGCCCTCAGTGCGTTCGGGCCACTCGGGCGCCGCGCGCTTTCATGGCAGGGTCGAGCAGTAGACCGATCCGGTGCAGTGCTCGGGCACGTAGGTCTCGCTCTCCACCAACCAGACGCCGTCCCTGACCCGCCACTTCGCGAAGTACCGGCCGCCGATCACGACTTTGCCGTCTGCCGCGGTCCATGAACCGACCCACGTCCCCGCTTCACTCGCCATCTGCCAGGGCTCGAAGACACGCACCGACTCGGGGGTCCGACGATAGACCACGTCGGGGCGAGCGACGAACCACTCCGCCATCGAGCGCACGTGCTCCTGCCTGCTGTGGGTCTGCGCCGATGTCGATGACACGACGACGAGATCCGGTGCGAGTATCGCTGCGAACCCGGCGGTGTCGTGCCGCGCGATCGCCGCGTTCGACGACTCGCGGCGTTGCCGGATGAGGTCCGCGTCGACCGTCGATCCAGGCGCGCCGGCGGTCTGGGCGGACGCGGTACGAGCGGAGAGGCCCACCATGATCAACAGCGCGGAGCGCACGAACGGACGCGGCATCGTCGGATCAGTTTCCCATCGTCCGTCGCGGCGCCGGCTTACCACCCGGCGTCGTGGTCGGTCGCGGAAGGATCAACATGTTCTGTGCGGTCACGTATGCCCATTCCTGCCGCCCCAAACGCGCGGCGGGATGCAGTCGCGTCGTGTCGGGAAGCCCGTCCTCGGCGATCAGCGCATCGTCCACATGCAACACGAGCACTTCGCCGATCACCCAGGTGCTGTGTTGCGGTCCGCTGCCATGCGGCACGACCTGGAACACCTTGCACTCGAGCTGCGCCATGCTCTCACCCACGCGGGGAGGCTTCACGACCGTGGATGGCACCCGAGTGAATCCAGCGGCGTCGAACTCGTCGACCTCGAACGGATACGGCGCCGACGCCTGATTCACGCGTTCGATCATCGATCGTGAGACGACGTTGATGACGAACTCGCCGGTCTCGAGTACGTTGCGGAGCGTGTCCTTGGGGTTGCCGTCGCGGTCGGCGACCGGGCAGAACGCGATCGACTGCGGATTCTGCCCACCCATGGCAAAGAACGAGAACGGGGCGAGGTTACCCACACCGCCCGCACTCACCGTGCTCATGAGCGCGATCGGTCGCGGCACGATGAGCGGCGTCAGCCAGGCGTGGCGCTGCGAGGGTTGCAGATCGGCGAGCGTGATCTGCATCAGGAAGTCGGTGGAGAGAACCCCTGCCCCGGCTCGATCCACGAGAACATGTACTTCGCGTCCTCGTACGGCAGGATCGCCTTGGCGACCTTGAGCGGACGGAACGAGTCCATCATGACCGCGAGCTCGTTGGTGTGCGTCATGCCGATGCTGCCCTCGTAGCGGCCCGGATGCGGACCATGCGGGATACCGTCGGGATGATGCGTGATGCTCCCGTACTCGATCCCCTTGCGGCTCATGAACTCGCTCGAGGCGTAGAAGAGCACCTCGTCGGAATCGACGTTGCTGTGGTTGTAGGGCGCCGGGATCGCTTCCGGGTGGAAGTCATACGGCCGCGGACAGAACGAGCAGATCACGAACCCGTCGCCCTGGAACGTCTGATGCACCGGCGGTGGCTGATGGACCCGACCGACGATCGGTTCGAAGTCGTGGATGTTGAACGCCCACGGGTAGAACTGCCCGTCCCAGCCGATCACGTCGAGCGGATGATGGTCGAGCACGACCTCGTTGAGCCCGTTGTACTGCTTGATCACGATCGGGAAGTCGCCCTTCTCGTCGTGCGTGCGCAGCTCACGCGGCACGCGGATGTCGCGCTCGCTGTAGGGCGCCCCCTCGACCATCTGCCCCACATTGTTGAGATACCGCGACGGCGGCCGCACATGGCCGCGCGACTCCAGCACGAGGAGCTTGGCCGGCTTCGTGAACCGGTAGCGGTGCAGGATGTGGCGGTGGATGACCAGATAGTCGCCCGGCGTGATCGGCAGGTCGCCGTACTGCGTCTCAAGCGTCCCCTCCCCCTCGGCGACATACACCACCTCGTCGCCCTGTGCATTGCGATAGAAGTGTTCGTCCTGCTTGTCGGGAGCGACGTAGAGCATCGCGATGTCGTTGTTGAAGAGCATCGGGACGCGGTCGAGCGTCGGGCTGCCGCCGCGTGCGATCGGCGCCGTCTTGAAGTGCCGGTGCCGCAGCGCGCGGTCGGTGTCCTCCACGTACGGTGTCTCGGCCAGTCGACGCACCGACTTGACGGTCGTGGGCGGGTACAGGTGGTAGAGCAGTGCTGACGGCCCCGTGAAGCCCTCGATCCCGACGAGCTGCTCGTGGTAGAGCCCGCCGTCCGGTTTGCGGAACACGATATGCCGCTTGCGAGGGATCTGCCCGAGCGTGTGGAAGAACGGCATCAGTCGGCTCCCTGGTTCATCATCGTGGACGCGAGCGCCTTGGCGCGCGTGAGTGTGCTCCCGACAAGCGCCTTGAGTGTCTTCATCTCGACATCAGCGAGGCGCGTGACGTAGAGGCATCCCTCGCCGAGTCTGTGCTTGCCGAGCTTGTTCAGGAGCGCGGGGTCGTGCGCCCATCCGCCGAGCGCGTAGAGCGTGAGCGTGCCTTTCCGCGGCGAGAAGCCGCCGAGGAACCAATCGCCCGCGCGCCCCGACCGGCCGACATAGCTGTAGTCGCCGTACCCGACGATGGCGCCGCCCCACATCCGCGGCGGCTTCCGCGTCGCCTTCGCGAAGATCCCCTCGAGCGTGAGGGCGTCCGCGCGCTGCTGCGCGTCCGCGATCCCGCCGAGGAACATCGCGACGCTCGCGTCGGTCGCGACGGTCTTGAGCTTCGCAGCGTACGCCTTGCGAGGCCGGGGCTTCTGTTTCGTCGCCACCGCCATCAGAGATTCCCCCGGAGCGATTGCTCGCGCTCGATGCTCTCGAAAAGCGCCTTGAAGTTGCCGGCGCCGAAGCTCTTGGCGCCCTTCCGCTGGATGATCTCGAAGAAGAGCGTCGGGCGGTCCTCGATCGGCTTGGTGAAGATCTGCAACAGGTAGCCCTCGTCGTCGCGGTCCACGAGGATCCCGAGTTCGGCGAGCGGCGCGATGTCCTCGTCGATCGTGCCCACGCGGTCGAGCACCGTCTCGTAGTACGCCTTGGGGATCGTGAGGAACTCGACGCCGCGCGACTTGAGTTGGCGCACGGTCGTGATGATGTCGTCCGTTGCGACGGCAATGTGCTGCACTCCGGGGCCGCGATAGAAGTCGAGGTACTCCTCGATCTGCGACTTCTTCTTGCCGGCGGCGGGCTCGTTGATCGGGAACTTGATGCGCCCGTTCCCGTTGGTCATGACCTTCGACATCAACGACGAGTACTCGGTGCTGATGGTCTTGTCGTCGAACGAGAGCAGGTTGTAGAACCCGAGGACCTTGGAGTAGTAGTCGACCCAGTGGTTCATCCGGCCGAGCTCGACGTTGCCGACGCAGTGGTCGACGTACTTGAGGCCGACGGCGGCGGGCATGAACGGCGACTCCGCCGTGCGGAAGCCGGGCATGAAGAGTCCGCGGTAGTTCTTGCGTTCGACGATCGAGTGGATGGTGTCGCCGTAGGTGCGGATGCCGGCGATGATCAGCTCGCCGTGGTCGTCCTGCATCACGGTGGGTTCCTGCACCGAGACCGCCCCGCGTTCCACGGCCTTGGCGTGCGCGTCGCGCGCGTCGTCCACCCAGAAGGCCATGTCGCGCACACCGTCGCCATGCTTGGCGATGTGCGCCGCGATCTCGCCTTCGGGCCCCATGGGCGTGGTGAGCACGAGGCGGATCTTGCCCTGCTCGAGCAGGTAGCTGGCGCGATCACGAACGCCGGTCTCGGGGCCGCGATACCCGGTGAGCTGGAAGCCGAAGGTCGCGCGGTAGAAGTGCGCGGACTGCTTGGCGTTGCCGACCCAGAACTCGATGTAGTCGGTCCCGTTGATCGGGAAGGTGTCGTGGGCCGTTTCCTTGGCGGGGGCGGTGGTGGTGGCCATTGGCGATGCTCCTGAACTGCAGATGGAAGATGTGAGATGGGAGAGGTGAGGCAAGACGGGGTGCGGAGGGTTCACTCACCTCTCACCTCTCCCATCTCACGTCTGCCCCTCGGTCAGGCTCCCCGTGCACCCGTGCGGGCGCTGGTCCACCAGCGGCCCCACGTGTCATTCGATGCCCAGTCCTCGATCCGCATTTGCCGCTCCTACAGTTGGATGCCGCTGCCGATCGTGAAATATACCCCGGCGGCCGACACCGCCGTCCAGCCGGGCAGGCGCCTCCCCTCTCACATCTCACATCTCACATCTCACATCTGCAGTGAAGGGAGCTCGCGGTACAGCTCCAACGCCGCCGGATTCGCCAGCGCATCGGTGTTCTTCACCACGCGACCATGGATCACGTCCCGCACCGCGATCTCGGAGATCTTGCCGCTGATCGTGCGCGGGATATCCGTGACGGCCTCGATCACACGCGGCACATGGTGCGGGCTCGTGGCGGCACGGATCACCTGCTTGATGCGCGAGCGCAGTGCGTCGTCGAGCACCGCGCCGGCGCGGAGACGCACGAAGAGCACGATCCGCACGTCCTTGTCGGCGCCGCTCCCGACGTCCTGCCCCACCACGACACTTTCGAGGATCTCCGGCAACTGCTCGACCTGCCGGTAGATCTCCGCCGTGCCGATCCGTACTCCGCCCGGATTGAGCGTCGCGTCGCTGCGACCGTGGATCACGAGACCATCGTGCTCGGTGATCTCCGCCCAGTCACCATGACGCCAGGTGCCGGGGAAGAAGTCGAAATAGGCCGCGCGATACCTGGCGCCCTCGGCGTCGTTCCAGAATGCGACCGGCATGGACGGGAACGGACGCGTGCAGACGAGCTCACCGGGCACTCCGCGGAGCGGCTTGCCCGCGTCGTCCCAAACGTCCACGGCCATGCCGAGCCCGAGACACTGCAACTCACCGCGCCAGACCGGGAGCATCGGATTGCCGAGCGCGAAGCAGGAGATGAGATCGGTCCCGCCCGAGATGCTCGCGAGATGCACGCCGGGGCGCACGTCGCGATACACGTAGTCGTAGCTGTGCTCCGCGAGCGGGCTGCCGGTGGAGAGGATCGCCCGGAGCGACGAGAGATCGTGCGTGCGCGCTGGCGCCAAGTGCAGCTTCTCCGACATCGCGAGGAACTTGGCACTCGTCCCGAACACGGAGACCTTCTCGGCCGCGGCGAGATCCCAGAGGATCGCCGGATTCGACTCCGGGAGCGGCGCACCGTCGTAGAGCACGATCGTCGCGCCGGCGGCGAGTGCGCTCACGAGCCAGTTCCACATCATCCAGCCGCAGGTCGTGAAGTAGAAGACGCGCTCACCCGGTCCGAGATCGGTATGGAGCCGGTGCTCTTTGAGATGCTGCAGCAACGTGCCCCCCGCCCCGTGCACCATGCACTTGGGCAGGCCGGTCGTGCCCGAGCTGTACATCACATAGAGCGGATGGTCGAACGGAAGCCGTTCGAATCGCTCGGAGCTCGCGTCGCCACGCGCGAGAAAGTCGTCCCACATCACCGCCCGCGGTACCGCACGAGTGGTCGCGGTGTGCGCGTCGTCGTCGCCGAGGAACGGGACGATGACCAGCTGCTCGATGCTCGGGATAGCTGCGACGATCTCGCGCGTGCGCTCGAGACAATCGATGCGCTTGCCGGCATAGCGATAGCCGTCGGCGGCAATCAACACCTTTGGCTGGATCTGCCCGAAGCGGTCGAGCACGCCGCCGGCGCCGAAGTCCGGTGAGCATGAGGACCAGACAGCGCCGACACTCGCCGCCGCGAGCGCGCCAATGATCGCCTCGGGGATGTTGGGCAAGAACCCCACCACTCGATCGCCCGACACCACACCGGCGGTGCGCAGTGCGCCTGCGGTTCGGCGCACCGCCTCCGCGAGCGCCGCGAACGACATCTCGCGACGGCGTCCGCTCTCGTCACGTGCGATGATCGCCGGCGCGGTGCTGCGGTCGCGCAGCAGATTCTCGGCGAAGTTGAGTCGCGCGTCGGGGAACCAGCGCGGGCCTGTGGCTCCCGATCGGTCGCCATGCTGAGGCGGGCCCATGACGTCGCCGTGCTCGAGCACGCGGCCCACCGACGGCGTTGCATCGGAGATCACGTCGCAGAACTCCCAGACGGCGTTCCAGAACCGCGCCGGCTCGCGCACCGACCAGGTGTGCCACTCGGCGTATTCGGCGTTCGCTACGGGGGCGGTCTCGTCTGAAGCGGCGACTCGCGCGAAGAAGCGCGACATGGCGGTCGCGCGCGCGACGGCCGGGTCAGGGGTCCAGAGTGGAAGCGCGGGGACGGCGTTCATGAGCCCGAATTAACAGATGCGCGGCTCGCGGGACCAGCGGCTTACGTCCTTGCGCATTGCCGTTGCGGACTGCCGCGCGCGCACCCGGGACGCTGCCGATCGCTCGCCACGGTCCGAATCATGCGATACTCTTTCCTCATGACCGCCCGCCGCATCCTGCACGCCGACGCCGACGCCTTCTTCGTGGCCGTCGCACGCATGGCCGATCCCGACGGGGCCGGCAAGTCGCCGTTGCTGATCGTGGGCGGCCGGCCGGGCTCGCGTGGCGTGGTCTGTTCGGCTTCGTACGAGACGCGCGTGTTCGGCGTGCGGTCGGCGATGTCGATCTCGCAAGCGCTGCGCCTCTGCCCCGACGCGATGTGCGTGCCGGTGCCGCGGCAGGCGTGCACTGCGACATCAAAAGCGATCGCTGCGGTCCTCTCCCGCTACACGCCGCTGGTCGAGGGCGCGAGCATCGACGAGTGGTATCTGGACCTCTCGGGCACAGAGGCGCTCTACGCTGGCGAGACACTCGAGGCGACCGCGCGCCGGATCCGCGACGCGGTGCAGCGCGAGACCGGGATGTGGATCTCGATCGGCGGCGGCAGCTCCAAGCTCATCGCCAAGCTCGCCGCCGAACGGGCCAAGCCACGCCCAGGCACCGGCGCGACCGGGGTGCGCGTGGTCGAAGCAGGCGGCGAGGGAGCGTTCATGCAGGAGTTCAGCCTCGCCGAACTGCCTGGCGTCGGGCCCAAGTTGCAAGCGAAGCTCGCGGCACTCGGCATGGAGCGCGTGGTCGACGTGCTGCCGCACGAGCGCGCAACGCTCGCGCGCTGGGTCGGGCGACGGCCTGCGGAGTGGCTCTGGGGGCGTGTGCGCGGGATCCACGTGACGCCGGTCGAAGCGCGGGCGCCCGCGAAGCAGATCAGTCGCGAGACCACATTCGACCGGGACGTGAAGGAGTCGGCGACGATCGGCGGCGTGCTGCGCACACTGTCGGCCTCGGTGGCCGCGGACATGCGCGGAGACAAGCTCGGCGCGCGCACGGTGACCGTGAAGCTCAAGGACAGCGACTTCACGTCGCGGCATGCGAGTCGGACGGTACCGGAGCCGATCGAGAGCGACCGCGCGGTGGCCGAGATCGCGGTGGCGCTGCTCGCCAAGTTGCGCGCGGCTCGGATGACGCCGGCGCGGCTCGTCGGGGTCGCGCTCGGCAACTTCGTGCCGGCTCGTGACGCGGAGCAGCTCGGGCTCTTCGGCGCTGCGGGAACGGCGGCGGCAACGGCGGCGGCAGGGGTCACGTCGGCGAACGGGGCGAACGTCGTGACGTCCGTGCCCGCGGAGCGCCCGCAGGACCGCGCCATCTCGCGCGCCGTCGACCGGGTCCGAGAACGGTTCGGCTCCGAGGCGATCCGAACGGGCGCGGGTCGACGAGCGTAGGCCGTGGCGGGGGCGCCGTGCGCCGCCCATCTTTTCCCCGTCGCCCCTACCGACGAAGTCGTACCGATCCTCAACCCACACTGCAGATGAAGCCCACTCGTCCGTTCGCACTCGCGATCGGCGTCGCGGTCCTGGCCCTCGCGTGCCAGCCCACGACGCCCTCGACGACTCCCTCGCCGACCCCCGCACCGACCGCGGGTGCTGCGGCGCCGACGCCCGGTGCGCCAGCGGGTGCTCCCGCAGCTGGTCAGGCCCCCGTTGGCGCACCCGGCGCCGGCGGTCCCGGTGCCGCGGCCCCTGATCCAGTGCCCCGTCCGTACGCTCAAGTGATCCGCGGCACGGTCACCACGAAGTCGGGGCTCTTCAAGACGCACCTGATCGGGACCTCGCTCTACTACGAGATCCCAGCCGGCGAGCTCGGCAAGGACATGCTCCTTGTCACGCAGATCGCGAAGAACAACGATGGCGACGGCTACGGTGGCGAGCCGCTCGACCAGCGCGTGGTGAAGTGGGAGCGCCGCGGCAACCGCGTGCTCCTGCGCAATGTGTCGTACGCGATCATGTCGGACCCGTCGGTCCCGATCGCGGAGGCCGTCCGCAACGCCAACTACGACGCGATCCTCGCGGTCTTCCCGGTGGCGGCGTTCGGCCCTGATTCGGCCGCCGTGATCGACGTGACTCGCCTCTACACATCGCCGCCCAACGAGATCAGTGCGGTCCAGGCGATCCGTGGCCAGCTCGACGTGGCGCGCAGCTTTCTCGAGCGAGTCGCCGCGTACCCGAGCAACGTGGAGGTAGAAGCGGCGCTCACGATCAATGCACAGCCGCAGGCGCAGTCGTTCTTCCCTGGATTGCCGCAGCAGCAGCCACCCCCGGGCACGCCGACGACGACCAAGTCGGTCGTGGTGCACTGGTCGATGGTGAAGCTCCCCGACGCGCCGATGATGCCGCGCCTCCGCGATTCGCGCGTCGGCTACTTCTACACGAGTACGATCGACTTCAGCCGTCCGGAGCAGCGCTCGCAGCAGCGGAACTTCATCGCCCGGTATCGACTGGAGAAGAAGGACCCGACGGCGACGATCTCCGAGCCGGTGAAGCCGATCGTCTACTACATCGATCCGGCGACGCCGACCTGGCTCGTGCCGTGGGTCAAGAAGGGCGTAGAGGAATGGCAGGTGGCGTTCGAGGCCGCGGGCTTCCGCAACGCGATCGTCGCCAAGGAAGCGCCCAGCAAGCAGGAAGATCCCGATTGGTCGATGGAAGATGCCCGCTACTCGAGCATCCGGTGGCTGCCGTCGACGATCGAGAACGCGAACGGTCCGCACGACTCGGACCCGCGCACCGGCGAGATCCTCAACGCCGACGTGAACATGTACCACAACATCATGAACCTGCAGACGTGGTGGTACTGGACGCAGGTCGGTCCGCTCGATCCGCGCGCAGCCAAGTTGCCGTTCCCCGACTCGCTGCAGGGTCGGCTCGTGCAGTTCGTGGTCGCGCACGAAGTCGGGCACACGCTCGGCTTGCCGCACAACCAGTTCGCGTCGAGCACCTACCCGGCCGACTCGGTGCGCTCGCGCACCTGGGTGGCGCGCATGGGCCACTCGCCGACGATCATGGACTACGCGCGATTCAACTACGTCGCGCAGCCCGAGGACAACATCCCGGTCGAGGATCTGATCCCAACGGTCGGTGTGTACGACAAGTACGCGATCCGGTGGGGCTATGCCCCGATCCAGGGAGCCCGCACGAGTGACGACGAGCGCCCCGCGCTCGACGCGATCGCCCGCGAGCAGGATGCGACGCCCTGGTACCGCTACGGTATTCCCGACGACTTCGGCGCGATCCCGTTCACGGCGTACTCCGAGGCCGTGGGTGATCAGGACGCGGTGAAGAGCACTGAGCTGGGTCTGCGCAACCTCAAGCGCTTGATCCCAATGCTCGTGCCCGCGACGACGCAGGCGACCGAGGATGTGTCGTACATGAAGGAAGGCTACAACCGTATCCTCGGGCAGATGATGAACGAGCTGCGACATGTGGCGGCGATCCCCGGCTCGTCGACGGGTCAGGAGAAGTTCGGCTCGCAGCCCGGACCGCGCTTCACGCCGATCCCGCGCGAACGGCAGAAGCAGGCGGTGAAGTTCCTGCAGGACAATCTCTTCACCACACCGACTTGGCTCCTCGATCCGGCGATCCTCCGCCGTCTCGAGCCCGACGGCGCGGTGGCGCGCATCAACAACGCGCAGCGCGGCGTGCTCGGGTCGCTCATGACCGAGGACCGGATGGCGCGGCTCGTGGAGTACGAAGCCCTGCCGGGCGCGACCGGCATGTATTCGCTCGGGGAATACCTCAGCGACATCCGCTCGGGGATCTGGAGCGAGTTGAGTGCCGGTTCGGTGCGGGTGGACGCCTACCGCCGCGGCCTTCAGCGCAGCTACGTCGAACTCGTGACGGCGCGACTGAATGCCGCGCCGTCGGCGACACCGCGCATCTCGAGCAGTTCACAGACCGGTCAGATCTACACGGCGGCACCCCGGCCGAGCACGGACATGAAGGCGATGCTCCGCGCAGAGCTCCGGACGCTCGACGGTCAGCTGGCGGGCGCGCAGTCCAAGGCGACCGATGCGATGACCCGCGCGCACCTCACCGACATGCGGTGGCAGATCAAGCAGGTGCTGGAGCCGAAGTAGACTGGCAGGTGGGAGGTGGCAGGTGGGAGGTGGGAGGAACGACCAACGGCGGGATGCGAAGCAGTGCTCGCGTCCCGCCGTTGGTCGTTCGCACAAGACGCGCGTTACCACCGACCACCTATCACCTGACCCGCGCAAACTCCACCGGCTGCCCCACCGGCCCGAACTTCATCACCCGGTGCGGCGCCGCCTTCTCGATCCAGTACGTGCCGGGCGCATCGCCGCCGGTGAACGACACACGGTAGGTCTCCACTGTGCCGAACGGGACGGTGATCGTCTCCTCGCCGGTGACCTGATACGTGTTCATGCGCACCGTGCCCTTGCCGGACGCGAGGATCGAAACGTTCACTTTCACGCTGGGACCCCACTGGAAGAACGGCAGCAGGCCCTGGATCACGTTATCGTCGATCGTACCCGGCGGCACCTCGATGCCCGAGTAGTTCACGGGCTGCAGGCCCTGCGCCCCGGGCGTTACCCCTTCACCGCTCGCCTTGCCATCGGCATACCGGACCGCGAGCCGGAGATCGGCGCCTTGGAACTTTCCCGTCTGCACGGTGCCGCGCATCACGAGGTCCGCGCCGAACCGCACCTCGGTCGACTGCTGGATCACCGTCGCGAGCTGCGACCGTTCCTTGTAGACCCACCCGTCGCCATCACGCTCGAGCGACGAGACCTGATACCCGAAGTTCTGCCCCTGCACGAGCACCGCGAACGAATCTGACGCCGCTGCGATCCGTGCCGGGTCGATCGCGAGCGCGACGACCTTCGGCGCGAGGTCGTCGGAGGTCATCGGCTTGCCGTCCACGTCGACCATGGTCACTGGCGCGATCGCGCGCAGACGGTCGAGGAGCTTCGTCGCATCGCCCACGACCACGATGAGCGCACCATCCACGCGCATGCCCATCCGCGCTGCCGCCTGCGCCTGTTCGGCAGTCACGGCCGCGAGGCGCTGGCGATACGTCTGCACATAGTCGGTCGCGAGACCGAGGAGCCGCGCGTTGGCGACCTGCGCGGCCACCGCGTCCGCGGTCTCGACCTGCAGCGGGAAGCGGCCAACGAGCGTCTGCTTCTGTCGCTCGAACTCGTCCACCGGGAAGGGCGTGCTACCGGCGCGACGCAACTGTGCGAGCAGCTCCACCAGCGAGCTATCGGTCACTTCGGTGCGCACGTCGGCGGTGGCACTGAACGAGCCGAGTCCCTTGCGGCGCGCCACGCTTGAGTAGGCGCCGTAGGTCCATCCCTTCTGTTCGCGCAGGATCTGGAAGAGGCGCGAGTCACTCGCGCCGCCGACCACCTGATTGGCGAGCGTGAGCGCGTACCCGCGCGTGTCGGTCGCCATCCACGTCGTATTGACGACGATGATGTTCGACTGCACCGAGCCGGCGCGGTGCACGAGGACGATCTCCGTGCGTGCCCGCTGCGGTGCGGCGCGCGTCACGGGCGCGCCGGCCGCAACGCCACCCCACGCGCCAAAGGTCTCCTCGGCCAGCTGGCGCGCCTCGAGCGTGTCGATCGCGCCGGCGATCACGAGCAACGCCTGACTCGGCCGCATGCGCTGGCCATGGAACGCCGCGAGATCGTCGCGGGTGATGGCAGCGACGCTGGCTTCGTCGGCGGCGCGGCCGTAGGGATGGTCGCCGTAGAGCCCCTTGGCGAACGCCTGACCGGCGATCGACGAGGGCTGCGACTTGGCGAGCGCGAGCGCCGTGAGCGTCTGCTTGCGCAGCAGCTCGATCTCGGTCGCGGGGAACGTCGGGCGGAGTGCCGCGTCGGCCAAGAGCTCGAAGGCCAGCCGTCGGTCGTTGCTCAGCACCGCCGCGCTCACGGTGAGGAAGTCCGGTCCCGCCGACGCGTTGAGCGAACCACCCACGCCTTCGATGGTGGCCGAGAGCTGCTCTGCCGTGCGCGCACCGGCGCCCTTGGTGAGCAACCCAGCGACCATCTCGGAAGTACCCGCCCGTCCGGCCGCGTCATAGAAGGAGCCGCCGGGCACAGCGAGCGTCAGCGAGAGCACCGGCTGCTTGGCATTGGAGACGACGAGCACCCGCATGCCATTGGCGAGCACGGTCTCCGCGAACGGCGGGAACTGCGCCGGCTGTAGCGGCATGGGCGCGGGCGGGCGCGTGGGGAACTGCGCGCCGAGCGACGTCGCGAGCGACGTGGCGAGCGGCGTGGCGGCGAGTAGGCAGGCCAGGGCCGCCAGCAGCGGCAGGGCGGTGGCGCGCACGAGGGTCGCGGCGCGCACGAGGGCTGTGGCGCGCACGAGGCGCGCGGTTACTGCGGAGCGACGCGCGATGGGTGCGACATGAGCGAACATCACTTGGCCTCCGGAACGATCACGAGCGTGAGCGAGTTGTCGGGACGCAGATAGGTCGCGGCCACGCGGCGAAGGTCAGCGAGCGTCACCGTCTCGTAGCGAGCGGCGTCGGAGTTGATCGCCTCGGGCGACCCGAGGAACATCGCGGCATAGTGCACCGCTTCCGATGTCGCGATCGCCGTCTGGCGACCGAAGATCGTCGACGAGCGCCAGGAGTTCTTCGCCTTGGCGAGCTCCTCGGCGGTGATGCCCTGCGCGATGGTGGTCATCTCGCTTGCAAAGCGAACGCGCAGCGTGTCGACGTCGACGCCCTGGTTCGCGATCACCAGTGCGCCGAAGATCCCGGTTCCACGCATGGGCCCGAACGGATTGAACAGCGACTGCGCAGCGACCGCGACCTTGGCGTCTCGCACGAGCGTGCGGTTGAGGCGCGAGCTCTCGCCCCCGCCGATGATCGTCGAGAGGAGTTCGAGCGCTGGGAAATCCGCGTGCGAGGGCGGCACCGCGCGATAGGCCGTGAGGATCGCCGGGAGGTTGGCGTTGCGGTCGGGGATGCGACGGACGACTTCGCGTCCGGTGGCGGCCTGCGGAGCGCAGTTCACCGCTGACGGCGTGGCGCCGCGGGCGATCCCGGCGAAGTACTCCGTGACCATCCGGCGCGCCTGAGCGGGCTGAAAGTCGCCGACGATCACGAGGATCGCATTGTTCGGCGCGTAGTAGAGATCGAAGAACGCCTTCACGTCAGCGACGGTCGCGGCATTGAGATCATCCATGGAGCCGATGATCGAGTGGGCGTAGGCGAAGCAACTGTTGCGGTCGAACAGCGTGGGCAGTGAATCGACGAAGGCCGCCGTGTAGGGCGCGTTGTCGAAGCGCAGGCGCCGCTCCTCCTTCACTGCCTCCTGCTGATTCTTGAGGTTCTCGGCGTTCACCGCGAGCGAGCGCATGCGGTCGGCCTCGAGCCAGAGCGCGAGGTTGAGCCGGTTGCTCGGCACCTCGTTGTAGTAGTTGGTGCGATCCGGCTGTGTGGACCCGTTGAGCTGGCCACCGGCGCGCTCGATGTACTGCCCGTGCTCGGCCTTCTTCACGTTGGCCGACCCCTGGAACATCATGTGCTCGAAGAGGTGCGCGAAGCCGGTGCGGCCGGCGCGCTCGTTGCGCGAGCCGACGTCGTACCAGACGTTCACCGCGACGACCTGCGCGGAATGATCCTCCACGAGGTGCACGCGAAGCCCGTTGGGCAGTGTGAAGGACTCGACCTGGACGCGGCCGGGCGCCTGCGCGCCCAGGGCCGTCGCGGCGGTCAGTACAAGTGCGAGGAGGATCGAACCACGCGAATGCATCGCGAGTCTCCGAGAGGTGAGGAACAGGGGTGGCACCGAGCCGTCAGCGGCCGGTGGAGCCGAATCCGCCGGCTCGGTCGGTGGTGCGCGCGACGGTGCCGCGCGTGAAGGGCAAGGTCTCATAGCGGGCGAGCACCATCTGTGCGATCCGTTCGCCATGGCGCACGGTGAGCGGCGTCGTGCCGCCGTTCTTCACCGGCACGCACCACTCGTCGGGGTAGTCGGCGTCGATCGTGCCGGGGCTGTTCACGATCACCAACTCCGTCTTGAGGCTCGTTCCCGACCGCGGACGCACCTGTGCTTCGTACCCCACGGGGAGCCGTGCCCTGAAGCCGAGCGGGAAGAGCGCCTTCTCGCCGACGGCGAGCGTGATCGTTGCGCCAGCGGGGTCGGCGACGACCTCGCGTTCCTGCGCCACGCCGGCGACGAAGACGCGCACGCGCCCGCCGGTGAGGCAGAGCGCGAGGTCGTGGCCCGCGCTCGCGGTGGTCGCGCGCACGGGGGGCTCGACACCCGCGTGCAACGGCTCGAAGATGATCTCTGACATCGGGCGGAAAACTAACCGTCGGCGGGCGCTGGGGGCATGTCCACAACGATCGTACGCAACCCGTGCAGATCCCGCCCGGGCCGATCCAAGGCGACACTTCAGGCGCCTTCATGTGTATCATCCTCCCGTGACCCTCACCGCCCGCTTCCGACGGGGTGCCGACGCCGCGGCACTCCTCCCACTCCTCCTCTTCGCCCCCGCCGTCAACGCACAGGACACCGTCCGCGTGGCTCCCGGCACTGTCGTCGTGGTGGAGAGTCTCCCGTCCGAGGACCCGCGTACTCGTGGCCAGCGGGCGCAGGCCGAGTTCGAACGATTCCGCCGGATGAACCTCCCCGAGTACCGCGGCAAGGTCTTCTCCGGGCGCTCCTGCCCCGAGCCGGTCGGCATGAACTGGTGTTACTGGTACGACGAAAGCACGCCCATGCTCGCCGATCCGCCGAAGATCATCGAGGGCCGTGATCGCCTGTTGGTACTTCTCGACTCGCTCGGCACCGCCGAGCCTGGAGACAACTGGATCAGCGGCCAGCGGGTCCGGTACTTGGTCGAGGCCGGGCGTCCGCTCCAAGCGCTCAGGGTGGCCGAGCAGTGCAGGACGTTCGGCTGGTGGTGCGACGCGCTCGCCGGGATCTCGCTGCACGAGGCGGGGCGATTCCTCGAGTCCGAGGCGCGCTACGAGAAGGTGCTCGCAGCCATGAGCCCACGCGAGCGCTGCACCTGGCGCGACCTCACGCCCTACCTCGACGACGACACGCGGCGCCAATACATCCGGAACGCCTGTGGCACACCCGAGCGCGAGGCGTTCGAAGCCCGCGCCTGGTGGTTCTCGCGCACGCGCTACGGCCTGGCGGGCAACGACTCGCGCACCGAGCACTTCTCGCGCCTCACCTATGTGGAGTTCCTGCGCGATGCCGCGACGGCGTATGCGCGCGGCTTCGACGAATCGGAGCGCGAGATGATGGTCCGCTTCGGCTGGACGCGTCGCTGGGCGCGCGACGGCTCCTCCCGTGCGCCCCTCCCGTCCCAGATGCCGCCGGGCCCCGACGGTCGACCGCAGCGCTACGACCCGTCGATGTCGATCAACGTGATCGGCCAAGAGGCCACTCCGTCGCACCGGTTCATTCCTCCAAGCGAAGTCCTCACGAGTCCGGCGAGTTCCGACTCGACCGACTGGGCGGTGCAGCTGCCGCCGGTGGTCGCGCGATACCACCCCGCATACGCCTCGCGCCTGCTCATGTTGGAGCACCAGCAGGCGCTCTTCCGTCGCGGCGACACCGCACTCGTGGTGCTCGCCTATGACGTGAGCAAGGTCCCGGGTATCGCGTTCTCGCGTCTGGACGGCGCCCTGGTGCTTACGCCGGGCACGCGCCCCACCGGTCAGTCGACGATCAAGCGGGACATCAAGCCCAAGGGGACGATGACCGTCCGCGCCCCGTGGGGAGCGTTGCTCATGAGCGCCGAGATCGCAGCGGATTCGGCTTCGACACTCATTCGCGCGCGCTATGGCATCCGGCCACCGTTCGCGATCGGCGCACGCGTGTCGCTCTCGGACCTCCTCTTCTACACGCCGTACGGCACCTTCCCGTCGACAGTCGATGAAGTGCTGCCCCACGCCTTGGCCACGCAGAAGGTCCGCGCCGACCAGCCCCTCGGCATCTATTGGGAAGCCTACAATACCAATCCTGCGGGCGAGCGCATGACGATCTCTTTGATCGTCGCGCCGGAGGTGGAGGAGGAGCCGGGCCGCGTGGGGCGCGCGGCGCGGGCGCTCCGGCTCTCGCGCGGGAGCTCGCCGGTGAGCCTAACGGTCGAGGACATGTCGGCGCGCGGTGCCCGCACCTCGCCGCGCGCGGTGCAGGTCGACATCTCGACGCTCAAGCCGGGCGACTATCTCGTGCAGCTCGAGGTGGATGTGGCCGGACAGTATGTGATCCGCGCCGACCGCCGCATCACGGTCGTCCCGCGCTGAAGTAGATTGCAGGCATGAGAGGCGGGCCTGCGGCCCGCCTCTCGTGCATCCCCCACCCTCGCATTCGCCATCCGTGCGTCTCGCCCTCGTTCTCGCGGCATCCGTCGTCCTCACGCCGCTCTCGCAGCAACTGCGGCAGCAGGGCGATTCGGCACGTCGTGCCGCCGCAGACAGCCAGGCGCGCGGTACATCGGCCGACACGGGGGCGCGCCGTACATCGGCCGACACCGTGACGCGCGCCGGGCGTCCCGCGCGACCGTTGACAGCAGAGGCACTGCGGATCGCAACGCGAGACTCGGTGCTCGACTCGTACTGGCCCGTGAAGGGGCCGGTGCCGTTGCCGGGATCGATCCTTCCCGAGAAGCGGATCATCGCGTTCTACGGTAATCCCCTCTCCAAGCGCATGGGTGTGCTCGGCGAGTACCCCACAGACCAGATGCTCAAGATGCTCGACGCCGAAGTGGCGGCGTGGGAGCAGGCCGATCCCACGACACCGGTGGTGCCGGCGCTACACCTGATCGCGGTGGTGGCGCAGGGTGATGCGGGGCGCGACGGGAAGTACCGCCTGCGGATGGCCGACACGCTGATCGAGCGCGTCGCGAGCTGGGCGGCAATGCGCAATGCGCTCGTCTTTCTCGACGTGCAGGTCGGCCTGAGCACGTTGCAGGCCGAGCTCCCGCGGCTCGCCGGCTTTCTCGCGCGGCCGAACTTCCATTTGGGGATCGACCCGGAGTTCGCGATGGGGAACGGCGGCCTGCCGGGCAAGCGGGTCGGCACGTACGACGCCAGGGACATCAACTACGCGGCGGAGTTTTTGCAGACGCTCGTGGTGAACCACAAGCTCCCACCAAAAGTGCTCGTGGTGCACCGCTTCACGCAGCGCGGCGTGACGAACTACCGGAACATCCAGCTGCGGCCCGAGGTGCAGGTCGTGATGCACATGGACGGCTTCGGCGCGCCGCACCTCAAACGCAACTCGTTCCGGCAATACGTGAAAGCGGAGCCGGTGCAGTTCGCGGGCTGGAAACAGTTCTACAAGGCGAAGAACGACAACCCGCGCACTCCGATCGCGGCGATCGTGGCGCTCAACCCCAAGGTGCTCTACATCCAGTATCAGTGAGGAGTGGGGAGTAGGGCCTTGAGGAGTAAGGCGTGAGTCCCACCTCCCACCTCCCACCTCCCACCTCCCACCTCCCACCTACTTCACCGTCACACCGGTGACCCCGTCCGACTGCGCGAAGATCCGGCCGCTGGGATTGTAAAAGAAGATGCGCCGCCTGCGCCCCTCGATGATCTCGTCGGCGCGCGCGAACTGTTGCGCGAGCGCGATCTGGCCCTCCTCGAGCAGCGGGAAGGTCGCAGCGGGATAGCTCACGAAGACCTCGTCCGACTGCATGTCCACAAGCGCCGTCTCGCGGGTCCGCTTGAGCAGTGCGATCGCCTCCGAGCGCTGCATTGGCGTGGCAATGATGTTGGACGGAACGGAGCCGACCTCGAAGGTCTTCTCCTGGTCGCCGCCCGTGAACATCCAGACGAGCAGGATGACCGCGATCGCAACCGAGGTGACGCGAACGATGGCGGACTGCTTCATGAAGAAGGCGCGAGCGCGCTCGACCCCGCCACCACTGCCGCTGGTCGACGCCGACGAAAGCGCGTGATCACCGGGCCAGTTCGCCTTGTTGACTGACGTCGACTGACGGGCCGTACCGGTCGACTGCCGGGACTGCGGTGCATCCGCCGGGTAGGGCGTGAAGCAGTACGGGCAGACCCGACGGTTGTTGCTCTCTTTGTCGCAGACGGCGCAGACCATCCTGTAATAGAACCGTACGGCGTCGCGGGTTCAACGCCCTCTGCTGCTCAAGCGGCGACGAAGTCGCGCCCTGCCTCGCCGATCCCGCCGCCATCGGTCACGCGCTCATAGCCTGCGGCGCGGAGTGCCGAGGCAGCGGCGGCCGAGCGGGCGCCCGAGGCGCAGTACACGAGGATCCGGCTCTTGGTCGTGACACCCGGGAGATCCGCGAGGCCTTGCGGGAGCCGATCGACCGGCACGCAGACAGCACCAGGGAGGTGGCCGAGCCAGAACTCAAGCTTGGAACGGACGTCGACGACCGCGTCGACGGGGAGATTGCGGAACCGGGGCATGGCGGGAGAGTAGGAGAGGTCGAATGTCGCGGGGGCACTGCGTCACCCACAGCGGCTATTTGCATTGTATGCCTATATGGGAATATAAGGTGACCCGCCCGACGCACAAGGCGTCATTCCCGTAGGCCTCGCCGATCCGGCGCCGGGCGCTTCCCTTCCCTCAGGAGACCGAAATGCTTCGCCGCGTCACGATGATGCTTGGCCTTACCACGATCCTCGCCGCCCCAGTGGCCGCGCAGCTTCCCCTGCTCGACGTCCGCATTGGCGCGCAGGTGGTGATGCCGCAGGGCGACCTCGGCGACATCTACAAGGCCGGGTTCGGCGTGTACGGCCGGTTGGGGATCCCGCTCGGGGGCATCAAGCTGATGGGCACCGCCACCTGGACTCGCCTTCCCGGCAAGACGATCGACGTCCTCGGCACGCCGGTCGGCATCGAAGACCAGGACGTGATCGGTCTCACCGCCGGCCCGCACCTCGCGCTGCCCATGATCGACCTCGGCGTCGAGGCCGGCTACTTCAGCAACTTCAAGAAGGTCGGCATTGTCCCGAGCGTGAGCTTTGGCGTGCTCAACTTCGACATCATGGCGTCGTACACCATCGTGAACTCCGACCCCAAGGCCAACTGGGCTGGGCTCGGCGTCGGACTCCGCTTCTAGGGCGCGCTAGCCGTCCGTGGGAGCCGGGAGCTGCGGCACGCTGGTCTCGCTGGCCTGCCGCAGCAACCCGGTGCGGGTGTATTCGATGAGCTTGTCGCGCGTGTCCATGATGTCGAGGTTGCGCATGGTGAGTTGCCCGATGCGGTCGAGCGGCGTGAAGAAGGCCTCGCCGCGCTCCATGGTGAGCCGCTCCGGCTTGTAGGTCAGGTTGCGGCTCGCGGTGTCCATGATCGAGTAGTCGTTGCCACGGCGCAGCTCGAGCGTGACCTCACCGGTGATCGCGCGCGCCACCCACCGCTGCGCCGACTCGCGCAGCATGAGCGCCTGTGAGTCGAGCCAGCGCCCCTGATACAGCAGCCGCCCGAGCTTGCGCCCATTGAGGCGGTACTGCTCGATCGTGTCCTCGTTGTGGATGCCGGTCACGAGCCGTTCGTAGGCCGTGAACAGTAGCGCCATCCCCGGGGCCTCGTAGATCCCGCGGCTCTTGGCCTCGATGATGCGGTTCTCGATCTGGTCGGTCATGCCAAGGCCGTGACGCCCGCCGATCACGTTCGCCTCGAGGAAGAGCGCGAGCGTGCTCTCGAAGGTGCGGCCGTTGAGCGCGACCGGCACGCCCTCCTCGAAGCGGACACTCACCGTCTCGCGCGCAACCTTCACGTCGTCCTTCCAGAACGCGACACCCATGATCGGATGCACGATGTGCATCCCCTTGTCGAGGAACTCCAAGTCCTTGGCCTCATGAGTGGCCCCCAAGAGGTTGGAGTCGGTCGAGTACGCCTTCTCCACGCTCATCTTGTACGCGAAGCCGTTGGCGATGAGGTACTCGCTCATCTCCTTGCGACCGCCAAGCTCGTCGATGAACTGCTGGTCGAGCCAGGGCTTGTAGACCTTGAGGCCGGGATTGGTGAGCAACCCGTAACGGTAGAACCGCTCGATGTCGTTGCCCTTGAACGTGCTCCCGTCGCCCCAGATGTTGACGTCGTCCTCGCGCATGGCGGCGACGAGCATGGTGCCGGTGACGGCGCGGCCGAGCGGTGTGGTGTTGAAGTAGGTCTGCCCGCCGGTACTGATGTGGAACGCCCCCGACTGGATCGCTGCGACGCCCTCGGCGACGAGCTGATGCCGGCAATCGATCAACCGCGCCTTCTCCGCGCCGTAGGCCATGGCCTTGCGCGGGATCTCGTCGTAGTCGGTCTCGTCCGGCTGGCCAAGGTTGGCGGTGTAGGCGTACGGAACGGCGCCTTTGGCGCGCATCCAGTGGAGCGCGGCGCTGGTGTCGAGTCCGCCCGAGAAGGCGATGCCGACGTTGGCTCCGACGGGAAGGCGCTGCAGGATCGTGGCCACGGCGTGTCTCCAACGAGGGCGTGAAGGTCCGCGCGAAAACTAGTCGGTGAGGGCCCGAATCGCTTACGTTGCACCGACGTACACCGACCGGAGTTCCTGTGTCCGACCTCGAACGGCATTTCGCGCCCTTCCGCGCCAACACGATCGGTGACGACCTGACATTCCGCACGCCCTACGGCGAGCAGAAGTTGGTCTACGCCGACTGGACGGCGAGCGGCCGACTCTACGCGCCGATCGAGGCCGCGCTCCTCACGCGGTTCGGTCCGTACGTTGGCAATACGCACAGCGAGTCCTCCGTGACCGGCTCGGCGATGACCATCGCCTATCATGAGGCGCACGCCCGTCTCAAGCGCCAGGTGAATGCCGGTCCCGGGGATCTCGTGCTCACGAGCGGCTCAGGGATGACCGGTGTGGTCAACAAGCTGCAGCGGATCCTCGGCCTCAAGGCACCAGAGGGACTGCGCCACTTCATCGACTTGGCCGACGCCGAGCGTCCGGTGGTCTTCGTCACGCACCTCGAGCATCACTCCAATCACACGTCGTGGTACGAGTCGATCGCCGACGTGGTGGTCGTACCGCCCGACGAGGACGGCGTGGTGAACCTGGACGCGCTCGCGGCGCGGCTGCACGAGTACCGCGACCGGCCGATGAAGATCGGCGCCTTCAGCGCCTGCTCGAACGTGACGGGGATCTTCACGCCGTACCACGAGATGGCGCGCCTCATGCGCCGTGCCGGTGGGATCTCGCTGATCGACTTCGCGGCCTCGGCGCCCTACGTGACTATCGACATGCATCCCGCCGATGATCCCGAGGCCGCGCTCGACGCCGTGCTCTTCTCGCCACACAAGTTCCTCGGCGGGCCGGGGTCGTCCGGAGTGCTGATCTTCAACCGCTCGCTCTACCACAACTCGGTGCCCGACGAGGCCGGCGGCGGCACGGTGGCGTGGACCAACCCGTGGGGGCAGTACGCTTTTCATGAGGACATCGAGGCGCGGGAGGACGCCGGCACGCCGGGGTTCCTGCAGACCATCAGGGCGGCGCTCGCCGTGGATCTCAAGGAGGCGATGGGGGTCGACGCGATGCGACGCCGAGAGGAGGAGATCGTGCCCTACGCGATGGACCGGCTGCAGGCGATCCCCGGCGTGCACCTGCTCGCGCCGGGTGTGCGACACCGGCTGGCGATGCTCTCGTTCTGGACGGAAGGGCTGCACTACAACCTGGTGGTGCGATTGCTCAACGACCGGTTCGGCGTCCAGGCGCGCGGCGGATGTTCATGTGCCGGCACGTATGGGCACTTCCTCTTGCATGTGGACCCGTCGCGGTCCAAGGCGATCACCGACCGGATCGACCGCGGTGATCTCTCGGAGAAGCCGGGGTGGGTGCGGCTCTCGTTCCATCCGAGCACGACCATGGCCGACATCGATCGCGCGCTGGATGCGGTCGCGCAGGTGATGCGGCACGGCAAGGAGTGGGCGGCGGACTATGTGTACTCGAGCGTGACCAACGAGTACCGGCATTGCGACGGCGATGCGGCGCTGCGCGAGCAGGTGGCCGGGTGGTACGCCGCCGCGATCGCGTGAAAGTCGTTCGCGATCTCCTAGCGGGCGCCTGACGAGGAGCCGTCCGGGAAGACGAGCGCGATCGGCGTGTCGCCGCCGTGCGTCTGTTCTAGATTCGACCCGGCGTACACAGCGCGAAGCCGATAGATGCGCCCTGCCCGAACCGACACGCCAGGCCGCACCACTTCACTCTGCTGTCCCTCGACGCCAGGGACCTGGTAGTGTGTGCGCGTACGCCAGACGACGTTACCGGTCGTGACGTCCTCCAGCACGAGTTCCTTGACGCTGAGGAGTTGCCGACCTGCGATCGCGACGAGCCGCCCGTCGAACTCCACACGCCACGTCCAAGTCCCAGTCGCCACCGTCTCGGTGGACGCGATCGCGACAGCGGCGATACGTGTTGCCGGCTCCGACTCATAGTCGATCGTGATACGGAGGGTCGCACCGGGGGCACCCGTGGTCGGCAGCGACACGACGACGGTGATCGAGTCGCCCGCAGGGAGCCGGACGCCGTACGGGCGCGGCACACGCAAGTCATTCGACCCGTTGGTCAGGCGTGCCATCGCCGCGGCCCCTTCGTAGCCCTCGGCCAGCGGCGTCGCGGAGAAGATCGTCACCCCCCACGCGGCGTCGAGACCGATCGGCTGACCGGCGGCGTTCAGCAACTCAGCGCGGAAACGGTGGAGCGTCGCGGTGATCGGAATCCGCAACGTGACCGATCGCTCGGGAGCGTCGCCGACGGCGCTGATCGAGATCACGAAACGTCTTTCGGCCGCGAGGTCCAGAAGACGGACGTCGCCGTTGCCCGTCATCGCGCTTGCAGGCATCGGCGAGAGGACCGCTGCGAGCACGAGGACCCGCGTCATGACCTGGCTGTTGCTTCCGGTGAAGAGCCGCATCGGTTCGATCTCCCGTGTCGGCGGGGCCACCCGTCCCCCGCGCTTACACGATGCGTCTCAGGCAGGATCGGTTCGATACGGCAGACGACGCGACCGCACGGTCGATTGACGTAGACGTGGCGCGGGATGTATGTAGGAGGGTGGCCGAATCCGTTCTGCGTCATCTGCTGGTGGCCGCCCTGCTGGTCTCGGCGAGCCCGACGGACCAGATGGGAGCCCAGCTACGGGCCCCCGTGGACGGAGGGCGGACGACTTCCCTTGGTCAGCCAAGGACCTGGAGTTGGACGGCTGGCGCAGCGTCGGCGTCCCTCAGCGGTGGGGGAGACACGCCCGAAGTGGCCCAAGCCAGGCTCGCCACGTCCCGCGCGATCGGCAATCCAGTCGTCGGAGCGCTCGGAATCCAGTTGGAGGCGTACGCCGGGGCCCGGCGAGGGGAGGCCGACGGCGGCGTCCGGGCGCGACTGTTGATCCCCTTCGCGCGACTCGGAATCGGGGCCGACCTCAATGCGCTCGACGGACGCACCCGGGCGATGTACTCGCTGATCGTCCCCGGCCGACGCGGCGGTCTGTTCCTCGACGGCTCCGTCGCCCGGTTCGACTACGTGCCGGAGCGGAATCACTCGATCACCGTCGCGCTCGAAGTGCCGATCTTCCGCGAGATCCCCACGGGACGGACGCGGCCCGCGCGCGACCAGGTGCGAGTCACCGGCCCCTTGGCCACTCCTGCTCCGCCGTTGGACGAGCTCCCCGGCGTGAATGCCGCGCTCCAGGACGTGCGCGACGCGGCCCGGCGGATCCGAGTGCTCGCGGTGCCATTCCTCGGACGCGACCCGCCACGAAGCGGTTCTACGACTAGTACGGCGACCAGCGCGGCGACCGGCGCGGCGCTTCCGCGCCATCTCTCCGAGATACGGCAGGCGCTGTTGGTCGTGGGCCCCACGTCCGACTCGGGGCCGCCCGCCGTGCGCACCGTCGAGAGCGAAGCCCGACGCTTCCATGACGCGCTCGACCTGGCGTTCGCGGCGGCGCTCGACCGCTCCGCCCCACCCGATGGATCGCGGCCCGTGAGCGGGCGGGTCGTGAGCGGGCGGGTCGTGGCCGATCGCGCGCGCAGTGTGCTGCTCGCGGACGTGCTGCTGCCCTACAACCGTTTGCTGGGCCAGTCGCGCGAGCGCGACACGATCCGACGCTACGGGCATTCCGCACAGGGCACGTTCATGCGCCTGTTGCATGCGGAACAGGGCGTGTCGGGACGAGAGGCGATCGACGCGCTCGCCGTCTTCTCGGCGTTGCTCGAGATCATCGAGGAGAATCGCGCTAGCATCGCCAAGACCTGGGGCGACATGCGCTTCGCCTGGCTGCCGCTGCAGTACGCGTTGCGGCCCGAACAGCACGACTCGCAGGATGAACTCGACTCACTCATCGCGCACGCAGTGGAGGAGCCCTTCACGGAAGGCAACTTCGTCTCGTACGTGATCAACGAGCAGTTCCAGTACCAACTCAGTCGCACGATCAGGGCCGCCGAGGACTATCACGTCCTGGTCACGCACGACTTCCGCGGGACCGACGACGTCGGCGATCCGGACGAGATGTCGTATCGCCAGGTGGTGCACTCGTACCTGCGCGCCCTGACCGATCGTGTGAACGCCTACGATAGCACCGGACGGTTCCCGACCTACCTGATCCTGCACGACCAGTGGTACTACTCGGTTCGGCGCGGCGCACTGTTCCTGAAGCTGCTCGAGGACCCGACGCGATACCGGCTACGCCTGCCAGCGGAGTTCCGCGGGTGGCAGGACACGATCGCCGCCGCGCAGGACGAACTGCGGGCGGCGATCGCGGGGTCGTCGCTGTTGCAAGCGCAGCGGCGCCAATACGGCGACGCGTGGTTGCGCGACCTCGTGAAGGTCCACGTGAACGTCACCAACCGTCCGGACCAGACGTTCTGGAGCTGGAGGCTCATTCGTGGACTGCCCGTGGGCGACCTCATCATGCGCGACCACCGCAAACTGGTCTTCTACGACATCTCCGAGCAGGACCCGTACCGGGGCGAGGCGCTCTACACCGGCGCGGGAGTGGGCGAGCACTACTCGAGTACATCGTGGGAGGATCGGTCACTGCTCGTGAGAGGGCCTGTGTTGCTGGGGCTCAAGCAGGAGGTGCGCGCGCTGCTGCGCGGGCACGGCATCCGTCCGGAACGGATCCCCTTTGCGTTGCAGCCACTCGCCAGGGCTGCCGGCTACGATGAGCGCGTGCGCCAAGAAGTGGCCGCCAGCGAGTGGCCCCTGCGCGCGCTCGGAGTCCACAACGGGTCGGGGTACGCGGCGAAGCGCGTGAACGTCGCGAAGGCGGTGCTCTACTCGCTCATGCCGTCGGGCTCCGTGATCATCGTCCCTGACTCCTTCTGGGCGAGCGATTTCTGGGGCTCTGCGCTCTTCGGGGCCTCGTTGCGCGGAGTGCGCGTGCTCGTGATCGCCCCGTCCAATGCGAGCAACTCAGTGGCGTTCTTCGGCACCCAGTTGCTCAGCCGCGAGATCCTCTCGCGCCTGCTGGTCGCGCGCGGCGAGTTCGGCGGCGAGCTCGCCGCGACCGGTGGGCAGATGCGCGTCGGCCTGTACGACTCCGAGCTCAGGGTGGACGACATCCCCGGCAAGGTGCGCGCCGTGAGCCGCACGTTCGACGAATCGGCCTGGCTGCGTGCCCTCTTCGGGTTTCCGCTGGAGGTCTATTCCGACCTCGCCGCTCTCGAGCAGAAGCTTCGCCCATTGCTCGTCTCACGCGGAGGTCCAGGCGGCGACTTCGAGGCCGAGCCGCGGACCAAACTGCATCTCAAGGCGAACTTCTTCGCCTCGCGCGAGGCCTGGACGCTGATGGCGCTCCCCAACTGGGGTGCGATGAGTTCTTCGTTCGTCGACCAGCGCATCGCGCAGGTGCAGAGTCGCGAGGCACTCACGCAGTTCGTCAAGCCGCTCGACCCGCTGCTCGACATCGGAAGCGGGACCGTGAGTGATTGGCACGAGTCGCTCGGTCCCTCCCTGCGCGAGCGCGTGATGTTCTACACGGTCATGGGCTCCCAGAACCAGAACTACCGCAGCATGGTCACCGACGCCGAGGACGCGTTGGTGGTGGCGAACTGGCCGAGCGTGATCCCCTACCTCGACGCGATCTCGCTGGTGGGGCAGAGCCGCTGGGTGGAGTCGCAAGCGGAGCTAGACGCCCTCATCCCGCCGGTCAATCGACTGAAGGTCTTCCTGGCACACTGGGGTCGGCTCGTCTTCTGACAGCATGTGACAGCTTCTGACAGCTGATCGCGGGTGCGCATCGGGTGGAGCTACATTTGTGTCGCCATGCCGACCTCACCGCCATTGCTCAACCTCCACGCCTACGAGTCCGCCGCCGCCGAGCGACTCCCGCGCATGGTGTTCGACTACTTCGCCGGGGGCGCGGGCGACGAGGTCCTCCTGCGCAGCTCGCGCGCGGCGTGGGACGAGATCGCGCTGCGCTACCGCGTCCTACGTGACGTTTCCGTGCGCTCGCAACGCGTCGAACTCCTCGGCCACACGCTCGACTGGCCGGTGCTCGTCGCCCCGATGGCCTTTCAACAGCTCGCCCACGCTGACGGGGAACTCGCCACCGCGCGCGCCGCACAAGCCACCGGCACGGGGATGATCCTCTCGACGCTCGCGACGCGGTCCGTCGAATCGGTGCGCGAGGCGACGAGCGGGCCACTCTGGTTCCAGCTCTACATCTTCCGCGACCGCGGCCTCACGGCGGCGCTCGTGCGACGGGCCGAACAGGCAGGGTGCACCGCCCTCGTATTGACCGTGGATGCCCCGATGCTCGGCCGCCGCGAGCGCGACCTCCTCAACGGGTTTCATGTGCCGGCCGACACGCCGATCCCGAACGTCGGCCCTGCACCGCGCGATACGCTCGCGCTGCGCGCCGAAACGGCGTCGTCACTCGCGGCCTTCACCGAGATGCACTGGGACGCATCGATCTCGTGGGCCGACCTCGACTGGCTGCAGTCGCTCACGCGTCTGCCGATCCTCGTGAAGGGTATCGTTCGCGGCGACGACGCCGTGCGCGCGCTGCAGCACGGCGCCTCCGGCGTGATCGTCTCCAACCATGGTGGGCGCCAGCTCGACACGGCAGTGCCCACGGCGCGCGCACTCCGCGAGGTGGCCGAAGCGATGGCCGGCCGCGGCGCTCTGCTCGTGGACGGCGGCATCCGCCGCGGCACCGACCTGGTGAAAGCACTTGCGATGGGTGCCCAGGCGGTCCTGCTCGGGCGTCCGGTGCTCTGGGGGCTCGCGGTGGACGGTGCCGCTGGCGCGCAACGGGTGCTGCAGCTGCTCAAAGATGAATGCGACCTGGCGCTCGCACTGGCCGGGTGCCGCACGCCGGCCGACGCGACGCGCGACCTGCTGGCGCACTGAGCGGCGACGCAACACCGCACTGACAACGAGTCGATCCTGACACCGATCCACGTATGACGACGAGCCACGCATGACGCCCTGGACGCAGCACTACGATCCGCTCGGCTCGGCTACCGTCTCTACGCTCGTGGCGCTGTTGCCGATCGTCGTGTTGCTCGGCCTGCTCGCGACCCACCGCGTGCGCGCGCAGTGGGCGGCGCTCGCGGGGCTTGTGGCCGCGCTGCTGGTCGCCGTGCTGGCGATCGGCATGCCGGCGGGGCAGGCAGTGCGCGCCGCCGCATACGGCGCGGCCTACGGTCTCTTCCCGATCGGTTGGATCCTGCTGAACGTGCTCTTCCTCTACCAGCTCACGGTGGACCGCGGGCTTTTCGCCGTGCTGCAAGGAAGCATCGCCCACGTCACCACCGATCGCCGTCTGCAGCTGGTGCTGATCGCGTTCTGCTTCGGCGCGTTCTTTGAGGGAGCCGCGGGCTTTGGCACGCCGGTCGCCGTGACGGCGGCGTTGCTGATCGGGCTCGGGTTCCCCGCGATCGAGGCCTCGGTGTTCTCGTTGATCGCGAACACCGCGCCGGTCGCGTTCGGCGCGCTCGGCACCCCACTCATCGCGCTCCAGGTCGTGACGGGCCTCGATCTGCGCGAGCTCTCGGCGATGGTCGGGCACCAACTGCCGCCCTTCGCCGTGATCATCCCATTCTGGCTCGTGCTCGCGTACGCGGGCGTGAAGCGCACGCTCGAGGTCTGGCCGGCACTGCTCGTGGCGGGCGTCTCGTTCGCGGTACCGCAGTATCTCGTCGCGGTGTATCACGGACCCTGGCTCGTGGACGTGATCGCGTCACTCTGCTCCATGGGTGCGCTCGCGATCTTCCTGCGCGCGTGGCGCCCGTCGATCACCACCGACGTCGCGGACCGCCGCGCGATCGTGCGGGCATGGACGCCGTGGGCGATCCTCACGGTGGTGGTATTCGCGTGGGGCACGCCGCAGGTGAAGGGGTGGCTCAATGCGATCTCGGCGCCGGCCTTCCCCGTGCACGGCCTGCACGAGATGGTCCTGCGGATCGCGCCGGTGGTCCCGCTGCCCAAGGCCGAGGCGGCGGTGTTCACCTTCAACTGGCTGAGCGCGACCGGCAGTGGGATCGCGCTCGCGGCACTGCTCGGTGGGCTCGTGATGGGTTGCAGCGTACGCGACATGACGCGCACCTACGTCATGAATGCTCGACGGCTCGTGCCGTCGTTGCTCACGATCTCGGCGATGATGGCGATCGGATTCGTGACGCGGTTCTCTGGGACCGACACGATCCTCGGACTCGCCTTCGCGCACACCGGCGTGTTCTATCCGTTCTTCGGCACGCTGCTCGGCTGGCTCGGCGTGGCGCTCACGGGGAGCGACACCTCGTCGAACGTGCTGTTCGGCGGGCTACAGGTCGTCACCGCCAACCAGGTCGGCGTGGACCCGGTGCTCATGGCCGCGGCGAACAGCTCGGGCGGCGTGATGGGGAAGATGATCGACGCGCAGAGCATCGTCGTGGCGAGCGCCGCGACGGGCGCCCATGGACAGGAAGGCACGATCCTGCGCCGGGTCTTCTGGCACTCGGTCGCGCTCGCGTCGCTCATGGGACTTTGGGTCCTCCTGCAATCGTCGTGGGGCCACCTGCGCTGACGGACCGCACCTCCTGAGCAACGGCGACCTGCCCGCCGCTGATGGGGATGCCGCCGGCAGGCGGCTCCCCCCGACCCGGTCCGCACCGTACTCGTGTTCCCCTGCCCGGTGCGGTAGCGCAGGCGTTCTGATAGATTCGAAGTGCGAACTCGATGCTCGCCCCTGCAAGGCCCCGGTCCCGAGGGCCTCTCGTCACCTCTCGCTCCCAAGACCCCGATGCGTCACGTCTTCATGTATCACGGCGGCCTCGAACGGAATCATCCTGCGCTCAAGCCCGGCGCGACGACCTTCACCGGCACCGATGGCTACGTGCACGACCTGCCCAAGTGGCCCGAGAGCGCCTACCTGCGATTCGGCTACATGGAGAAGGCGGGCAAGAAGTTCTGCGTCGTCCGCGTCGCCGACGCCGAGTCGGACGTGGTGGTCAAGAATGAGCAGGTGCTCGAGCCCGGCCGTCACATGAGCTTCGGTGTGCACCTGAGCCCCGAGCCCACGCTGGTCGAGGACGACACCACCGTGATGACGCTGCTCGAGGACCTGATCAAGAAGAACGAGGACTCGGCGCCCGAGCTACTGCGCATCCGCGACCGGTTCAAGAAGGTCGTGGTGAAGTAGCAGACGCGATGAGCGACCGTACGAGCCCCTTCCGCATCCTCGTCCTCTGCACCGGCAACTCGGCGCGCAGTCAGATGGCCGAGGCGATCATCACCACGCGGGGCGAGAAGCGCCCGATGGGGAAGGTGGTGGCGGAAAGCGCTGGGTCGCGCCCCGCCGCCAAGGTGAACGAGTACGCACTCGTCGCCCTCATGTCGCGCGGGATCAACTGGGCGCGGAGCCAACCCAAGCACGTCGATGCGTTCGCAGGGCAGCACTTCGATCTCGTGATCACCGTCTGCGACAGTGCGCGCGATGCCTGCCCGTTCTTCGCCGGTGCGGCGGCGCAGGTGCACTGGGGGCTCCCCGACCCGGCGGAGCACATCGCACCGGCGACCGCGCGGGCGGCGTTCGCGGGGACCTATGACGCGCTCGTCATGCGGTTGAACGCGCTACTCAAGTTGCCGCTCGAGACCCTGGAGCCCGCGCGCCTCAAGGAGGAAGCGCAGGCGCTCCATGACCAGTTGGTGACCCCGAACCGTCGGTCGTCGGCGCGGCTGAGACGACCGACGTAGTACGACCGGATCGCGACCGGACTCCGGCGCACGGGCTCAATGGACGACCGCCGGCAGGGACCGGAGCGCTGGCACCATCAGCGCTTCTTCCCCGTAGTCCTGTCCGAGCGGGCGGAGCCGGTGCTCGGGCGCGACACGCACACTCCGATCGACTGACGCGGGCCGACGGACGCTCGGCGACGGCGAGCGGTTCCTGGGGGATGTCTACGCCATCTGACGTATCCCCAAAGCGCCGTCCCGGGCGCATCTTTCTGCCAGATCGGGACCGATTCTTCACCTCAGCGTGACCTCTCATGGCCCACCAGATAATCCCTCCTGAGTCGACTCCGCCGCCGATTGACGCGCCCGCGTCGAACGGCGCGATGTCGGAGTATGACTACAGCAACTTCTTCTACTCGTCGAGCGACGATCTCTTCACGATCTTCGGTGCCTACGACGATTGGTGGTATGGTCACGCGCGCGAGAAGGGCTACTATCTCTTCTATCAGGCGATGTCGACCGCGCCCAAGCCGCGGATCGACCTCGAGGAAGGGTTGCACCACGAGAAGCGAGCGCTACTCAATCTCGCCTCGTACAACTATCTCGGTCTCTCGTATCACCCTGAGGTGATCGCGGCCGCCAAGAGCGCCCTGGATCAGTACGGTCTCGGTGCGGCCGGCTCGCCGGCGCTCAGTGGGACCATGGATGTGCATCTGCAGCTCGAGAAGGCCCTTGCCCGGCACATGGGCAAGGAGGCCGCGATGGTGTTCCCAACCGGCTACAGCACGAACGTGGGACTGATCTCGGGGCTCGTGCGTCCAGGCGACACGATCATCATGGACCAGAACGTCCACGCGAGCATCGTGGACGGCGCGATCCTCTCCAAGGCCAATACACGGTTCTTCCGACACAACCGCCCCGACGAGCTCGACCGCAAGCTGCGCGACGTGAAGGGCAAGAAGCTCGTGATCGTCGAGGGCGTCTACTCCATGGACGGCGACGTCGCACTTCTGCCCGAGATGGTGGCGATCGCGAAGAAGCACGGGGCGCGGATCATGATCGACGAGGCGCACTCGGGGTTCGTGTATGGCCCCAACGGCCGCGGCGTGGCCGAACACTTCGGATTGGATGATCAGATCGACATCCACGTCGGCACCTTCTCCAAGGCGCTCGGCGGCATGGGTGGCTATGTCGCGGGATCCAAGAGTCTCATCAACTATCTCATGGGCTTCGCGCGGTCGCGCGTCTTCTCGTGCGCGCTCTCGCCGGTCGTGACCGCGGGCGTACTCAAGGCGCTCGAGATCTCCGAGCGGGAGCCGCAGTTGCGCGATCGGCTGTGGGCGAACGTGGCGCACCTGCGCAAGCGCTTCGCCGACGCCGGCGTGGACGTCGCCGAGTCGACGTCTCAGATCATCCCCGTGATGATCCGCAAGGATCCGCGGGTGTTCGCGATCGGCGAGGCCCTGCTCAACGCTGGGCTGTATCTGCAACCGATCATCTACCCCGCCGTCGCCAAGCACAAGTCCCGGTTCCGCATCTCGGTGTCCTCCGTCCACACGCCAGAACTCCTGGACAGTGCGGCGGACATCCTCATTGACGTCCTGCAGAGGGAGAAGATCCTGTGAGCGTGTTGCCCGAAGGGTTCGTGCAGTACCACTTTCGCACCGCCATCGGCGGGTTCTTCGAGATCCCCACGGCGAATGCGATCCGGATCCTGCCACCGCACCTGCAGCCGGTGGAGCCACATCACGGCCAGAGCGTGCTCTCGGTGATGGCGTTCGACTTTTACGATTCGTTGGTCGGGGCGTACGGCGAGCTGATCTACTCGGTACACGTCGCGCCGCGCCTCGCGCCCGGCGGCCGGCTCCCTCGCGCCGCGTTCTACCCCTTCCTGCTTGGCACCACGACCAAGGCCTCCCGCGAGCACGCGATCGAGCGCTGGCATCTGCCGCACTTCATGGACGACATCGCGCTCACGTTCGACCGCGGTCCGCACGACATCCGGATCACGGCCGCGCATGGTGGCAAGCCGATCGTCGACATGCATCTCACTGATCACTCGTGGGAGAGCGTCTCGCACAACTACCAGTGCCACATGCACGACGGCGCTGGCTCGTACCAGTCCACGATCGTGATGGAGGGGCCGTTCAGCGAGAGCGAGGACGAGCGTGGATCGATCGTGGTGCACGACCACGCATTCAACGCGGCGCTCGACCGTGGCGAGATCAACACCACACCGTTCCGCGAGATGTGGTTGAAGGACGGTCTGCAGACCTTTCATCCCCTGCAGCGCCTCGTCGCTCCTTGATGGCAGGGTCACCTCGCGTCTGCGTCATCGTCAATCCGGCGGCGGGGCGCGGACGCGGCGCGCGCGCGCTCCCTGCCGTGCGCACGGCATTCGCGGCGGTCGGCATCACCGACGTCCGGCAGAGCACCGAGCGTGAAGGTGAAGCGACCGTCGCCGCGCGCGCGATCGCCGAGGGGTGCGACACGCTCGTGGCCGTGGGCGGCGACGGCACCTGGAGCAATGTGGCGAACGCCATCATGCGGTCGGGGTCCGACTGCCGGCTCGCGCTGATCGCCGCGGGGACAGGCAACGATTTCGCCAAGACAGCCGGCGCACCGGCGCACGACGCCAGCGCGACGGCGCGATTGGTCGCCTCAGGCGTGGACCGCCGCGTGGATGTGGGACGGATCGAGGACCGGTGGTTCCTCAACATCGTCGGCTTCGGGTTCGACGTCTCGGTGTTGGAGAGTGTGGCGGGCATCAAATGGCTGAAGGGCGACGCCCTGTACGTATACGCCGCGCTCCGTCAACTGGGCTCGTACGTGGGCTCGCAGATCGCGATCGAATCCGCGGCACGCACTCGCGCGAGTGCTCCGCACCTGATGCTCGTGATCTCTAACGCGCGGCACTTCGGCGGCACGTTCAAGATCGCACCGAGCGCGTCGATCACGGACGGCCTGCTCGATGCCGTCGCGATCAGCGACGCCTCGCCGTTCCGTCGGCTGCAACTGTTCGGCGCGGTGATCCGCGGCACGCATGAAGCCATGTCCGAGGTGGACATGGAGTTGTCGCCGAGGTTCACGCTGCGCTTTCCCGCTGCGCCCGCGTATGAGACGGACGGCGAGTACCGTCGCGCGGCCTCGGCGACGATCGAGGTGTCGTGCGTGCCGGCCGGCCTGCGACTCGTGGTGCCGCACGACGCGGTGGTGCCGTGAGGGCGGCGCAATGCAGGCCGCGATGAGGGCCGCGATGAGGGCCGCGCGATGAAGGCGATCACCTTCGAGGCACCGATCCCGCGCTACCTGCTCACGCTCGCGGCGGGCGCGCTGTCGAGCGAGCTGTACGTGGGTCCGCATGCCTGCACGCGCTGCCGCGAGATCCCGAGCCCGGAGTTGCCCGGTCCCGACTGGGTGCGTATCCGCACACGCATGGGAGGGATCTGCGGCAGCGACACCAACATCGTCACGCTCGGCGCGAGTCCGTCGGCGTCGCCCTTCTCGTCGTTCCCGTTCGTGCTCGGGCACGAGAACGTCGGTGAGATCGCTGAGCTGGGCGCGAAGGTGCGGGGGTTCGCTGTGGGTGAGCGCGTGGTGGTGAATCCCCTGCTCTGCTGCGAGCCACGCGGCGTCGTGCCGCCCTGTGCGGCTTGCGCGGCGGGGCACCATTCGCGCTGCGCGCACTTCACCGACGGCAACCTTGCGCCAGGGATGTTCATCGGCACGACGCGTGGGCTCGGCGGCAGTTGGGGCGAGTGGTTCGTCGCGCACGGATCGCAGTTGGTGCGCGTGCGTGACGCTGTGCCCGACGCCGAGGCGGTGCTGACGGAACCGTTCGCCTGCTGCGTGCATGCGGTGCACCGCGTGCGGCCCGCGGCCGGGCAGCGCGTGCTGGTGATCGGCGCGGGAACGATGGGGCTGCTCCAGGTGGCGGCACTGCGCGCGATCGCGCCCGGCGCTGCCGTGACGGTGCTGGCGCGGCACGCGTTCCAAGCGGCCCATGCCACACGACTCGGCGCTACACGAGTGGTGATGGCGCGCGGTGACTATCTCAAGGAACTCGCTGATGCGGGAATGACTCGCCTGCTCCAGCCGATCCTTGGCCGCCCGATCGGCGTCGGCGGATTCGACGCGACCTATGTGTGCATCGGTGGCGCGCGGGGGGTGGAGGATGCGCTGCGGTTCACGACGCAGGGCGGCGCGATCGTGCTGCTCGGCAACGCGAGCACGTTGCGCGGGATCGACTGGACACCGCTCTGGCTCAAGGAGCTGAACGTCGCCGGCACGCTCGCGTACGGCGCGCATGCGGGACATGGCGGTGCGAGCACCAACGCGTTCAACGAAGCGGCGACGCTGATCGGCGAGCGCCGCGTGGAACTCGCGGGACTCGTGACACATGAGTTCACGCTCGCCGAGCACCGCAAGGCGCTCGCGACCGCGCGCGAGCGCGGAGGGAGTGGGAGCGTGAAGGTGGCGTTCCGGTTCTGAGTCGGCGCAACGGCTGCGTCGCGGCAACGCGGGCTCGGAGGTGCCGCTAGATGTATCGGGCCACCGACATCACGAGCGCCGAGAGCAGCACGAGCAGCGCGATCACCCGCACCGCCTTCGCGCTCTTCAGGCGCAGGGCAGCGGCCTGCACCGCCATCGCGGCGCGCGCGTCGGGTGCCGCGCTCTCCATCTGAGCGACGACGCGGCCGGCCGCCAGCGCCGAAGGTCGGGACACAGTCAGACCAAGCGCGAGCGCGACGATCGATGCGACCGCTGCGAGCAGGTACGCCTGCCCCTGCGTCGTCCCGAAGAAGGCGCTGCCGAACCCGCCCGACGCGATCATCAGCAGCCGCAGACCCGTGAGGATCGTGAGGACTGCGGCTACGGGGAGCCAGGTGAAGATGTTCCGCTTCTCGAGGCCAGCCATCACTGCACCAGCCGCCGGCCCCGCGTCACGGAGCGCAGGGAGGAGGAAGAAGCTCATGAAGAGCAGCGCACCGGCCCAGAAGGTCCCGCCGAGCACGTGGATCGCGCGGAGCGCGAACAGTTCACCCTGCATTGCTGCCTCCTGGAGGTGGGTCGCATCAGCGGGAGAAGATGGTGGCTCGGGCCCCGAGGCGCGAGCGGACTCGCGACGCTCGGCGCGGGCGAAGGATGTCGCCAAGTGCCGGCGCACCACTACCGTCCTCTTGCACGCGGAGCCTGTTGTAGCTAGTATGTATTAGCTAATAACGGAGCCGCCCGATGAGGACCGTGACCATGCACAAGGCAAAGACCACGCTTTCGCAACTCGTCGCCGCCGTCGAGGCGGGCGAGGAGATCATCATCATGCGCGGGAAGGTGCCCGCGGCACGCCTCGTGGGTCTTGTTTCGGAACCGACGCGCAAGTTCGGTGCGCTCGCGGGTCAGGTGTCGGTGACGGCGGCGTTCTTCGATCCGCTTCCCGACGATGAACTACGCGCGTGGGAGAAGTGATCGCGTGCGACTCTTGCTCGACACGCATGCCCTGCTCTGGTGGCTCTCGGGCGACGCGCAGCTCTCGCTGCAGGCGCGGCGCGCGATCGCCGACCGGCGGCACGACATCCTCGTGAGTGCCGCGTCGGCATGGGAGGTGGCCACCAAGCACCGGCTGGGAAAGTTGGCTGGCGCGGGACCGCTCGCGGTGGATTTCGAGCGTGAGGTCCTGCGGCACGGCTTCATCGACTTGCCGATCTCGATGTCGCACGCGCAGTCGGCGGGCGCGCTCGCCGGCGCGCATCGCGATCCGTTCGACCGCATGCTGGTCGCGCAGGCGCTTGAGGAGAAGCTGGCTCTCGTGTCGAACGAGACGCTGTTCGACAACTACGGGGTGACGCGGGTCTGGTGACTCGGTTGAATCCGAGTGCCCCGACTCAAGCAGGGCGCTCCACGAGCCAGGTGAGCCGCACCTGCACCACGGTCGCGAGCAGACTGATGGTCCCCATGGTGATAAACAGCGCCTGGAACGAGATGAAACCAGCGATCAGCCCGCCGACGGCGATCGCAACGCCGGAGATGAACTGCGTGTGGCCGCTCGCGATGCCCCACGCGAAGGTGTCGTCGGTCTCGCCAAGTTGCGTCGCGAAGAAGGCGTCCCACGACGGCGTGGCGATCGCCTCGGCGATCCCGAGCCCGACCTGCACCAGCAGCAACTGCTGCGTGTTGCTCACGAGCAGATACGCGAACGTGAAGAGCGTGTTGAGCGCGTAGCCAACGGCGATCATGCGGAACTTCCAGCGGGAGCGGTTGAGGAGCTTGCCAACGACCGGGTAGGCGATGCCGCTGACGATGAGGTACGCGGCCCAGGCGGGCCGAGCAGTCCCTCGCTGAAGAACCAGAGGCTCGACGCGAGAAGCAGGAGTTTCGTAGGGCGCGTCATGAGTGGTGCCTCCGTTGGTTGGACGCGCCGGCGCAGGCAGCGTTACGTGGCCGGGCTTGGCGCGCCTCAGAGCCCCGCGCCCGAATACCGTGGCGGCATGGTGTGCATTGAACTATGTCCCTCTATGACTACTCTTATGACTATGCCAATCGTCTCGAAGGCCGTCCTCAAGGCTCGCCTGCTGGCGTACCTTCGCGACGTCGAAGCGACGGGCGAGCCGGTCATCGTCACGAGTTACGGGACTCCCGTAGCGCGGATCACGCGGATCACGCAGGGAGCGACCGTCAACGACCAGTTCGCGGATGCGCGCGGCGCGTTGCACTTCACGGGTTCGCTCGACGACCCGACCGACGACGAGTGGAACCACGCTAGGAGCGACGCGTGAGCGCGGCCGGTCAGCGCCCGGTCGTGCTCGATACGTCGGCATTGCTCTATTGGACGTTGCGCCCTGAGGCATTGACGAAGCGTGCGCGCGCGGCCATCGCCGCGGCGCTCCCGAGCGCCGGCTGCGTCGTGAGCGCGATCTCACTCTGGGAGATCGGACTCAAGGTGAAGCAGGGACGGCTCTCGATCGGGATGTCGGTCGAGGAGTTCGCCGATCGGCTCGCGACGGTGAGCGGACTTGAGATCACACCGGTCGGCGTACCGATCTGGCTCCGCAACCTGGCACTGCCGTGGGCACATCGTGATCCGGCGGACCGGACGATCGTCGCTACCGCCGACCTGCTGGGGGCGCGGCTCGTGACGAGTGATCGCGCGATCGGTGCGTACTACTCGCGAACGGTGTGGTAGCGGCGGAGAACGCAGTCATCAGCCACGCACATAGCGCCGTACCCGCCACGCATTGAGCGGCCCGTCATTCGCGATCCGCCGCAGCGCCTCCTGTGCGCGCCGCCCCACCTCGGCCTCTGGCCCCTCTGCCGACGCGAAGCGCATGCAGCGCCCGACCACCACGCCAAGCCGCTCGCCACCCGTCGCTCTGAAGAGCCGCTCGTACTGCTCCGCCGACGCCGAGAGCAGCACCGCAATGTCGGACTCACTCCAACCGTCGAGTGACTCAAGCGCAGACAGCACCTCCTCGAGCCCCCGCGGATCGCGCACCGACTCGCGCGCAGCCGAGAGCGCGGCGAGCAGTTCGGGGTCGCGGATCTCGTCGCGGTCCTTCCGCACCGTCAGATCGAGGGCGGCCGGCCGCTTGGTCTGCACCGCCGCGACCCATGCCGTGATGATCCGCATGGCGACGTCGCCCCGGTCGACCGCGCGGCAGAGCGTCGCGAGCGCATTGACGAACGAGATGTCGACCTGTTCGCCCGCCGCGAGGAGCGCGCCTTCGACGTCGGTCAGGCGGTCCCTGTCGGCTTCGTCGAAACTCTCGAAGAGCTGCTCCCACGCTGTCTCGAATCGCTGGTAGCGCTTCGCCGTCTCGAGTTCGCGCTCGGACTCGTCGAGCAGGAACCGAAGCGCGGTACCATCGACCACGCCCGACTCGAGGTACTTCACGATCTCGCGGTCGAGCGGATCGCCCCCGCGAAAACCGTAGGAGGTGAGGAAAGCCTCCCAGCGCTCTTCCTCTGGCGTTGCCTCGTGGGTCCCGCCGAGCCGCGCGACGCCGGCGTCGCGATAGCCCTTCACGAAGGCGTAGGGAGGATGTGTCTCCTCGCGGCTGTAGAAACAGAGCGTATAGAGCGCAGCCGAGTGCGCGACCCGCCGCGCGAGCGTCGCGTCGTGCCGCTTCATGAAGGGCGCGAAATCCGCCACGAGGCGCTTGGCGCGCTGGAGGATGCGGATGTTCGTGATGCGGAGCCGCTCACAACTGTCGCGCAGCGGCGCGTAGCGCTCGTCGGTCTCGGGGATCGCGATCGCGGTGCACTCGCGCGCGCTCGGGTCGAAGAGCACCTGATGGTCGAAGACCTTCTCGCTGAGCCCGCGGTACGCGCCGGCCTCCTCGTCGCTGAAGGCCTCTTCGTTGAGGATCACGACCACGCGACAGCCGCGCCGCTCCTTGAGATGGCTGCAGTAGCCGAGGACATCGGCGAGCCGGAGGCCGTCACCGCGGCGCTCAAGGTCGTCGATGCAGACGATGAGGTCCGAGACCTCGCGCTGGAGAAGGTCCTCGACGATCGGACTGCCGGCAGCGCTCCCCCCTTGCAACGACTTGAAGGGGCTGACCGCCGGTGCCGCGCGCGACCACCACTTGCTGGCGAGCGCTTCCTCGAGGTACGTGCGGGCACTCTCGTCGGCGAGCGTGCCCAGTGCGCGGGCGTTGACGGCGACGGCGCGTTTCATCTCGGCGACCGAGGTAAGGCCGAAGAGTGAGACGTAGGCATAGCCCTGCGTGGGTGATGCAGCGGCCTGGGTACGCATGAAGCGATCCCAATAGAAGGTCTTGCCGCGTCCCCATGGGCCCTTGAGTGCGAGCGTGGTGCCGTCGTTCGTATGGACGAATGCGGTGAGGGCCTTCTCAACGGCGGCTAGCCGCACAGGGGCTCCGAGCTCAGGGTGGGTGGCGCGGCGCTACGAACTCCGGTCCCTCTGGCACGTCGAGCAACGCCCTGACCTTTCCCAGCAGCACGTCAGGCGCGAATGGCTTGGCAAGGAAGTGGGTGCCCTCGGGGTTCAGCCCTTGCTGCGCGAGTGCGGTCTCCGCGTAGCCCGAGACGAAGAGCACCTGGAGCTACGGGAACCGGACCATGAGCTGCGCGGCGAGTCCGGGACCGGTCATGCCGGCGAGGACCACGTCGCTCACCATGATGTTGCATGCACGCAGCGATGCGTCCGGCAGCGCGAGCACTGCTTCGGCGCTAGGCAGCGCGATCACGTCGTAGCCATGCTCCGTGAGGATCCGGGTGGAGAGGGTGCGAAGCACATCGTCGTCCTCGACCAGCAGTATCCGCTCGGTGCCTCGAAGGCTCGTGGAGACGGCCTGCACGTGCGCGGCATCGGCCACCATCGCGGTAGAGCGTGGGATGAAGACCTTGAACGTGGTGCCGCGCCCCGGCTCGCTGTCGACCGCAATGGCGCCGCCGATCTGGTGCACGATGCCCTCGACGGTCGCGAGGCCAAGACCGGTGCCGTGGCCGGTGCCGTGACCTGGGCTCTTGGTGCTGAAGAACGGCTCGAAGATCCGGCTCTGCACCTCGGGAGACATCCCCGTACCCGTGTCGCTGACGGAGATGAGCACATAGTCGCCGGGAGTGAGGTCGCGGGAGACCGCGGCATCCGAACCGAGTGCGACGAGCGCGGTCTCGATCGCGAGTCGACCACCAGCGGGCATGGCGTCTCGGGCGTTGATGGCAAGATTCACCACGACCTGCTCCAACTGCCCCGGATCGGCGACGACCATCCCGGTGCCGTCACGAATCGCCCAGCGCGACTCGATGTTCTCCCCGAGGAGCCGCTCGAGCATCGGATTGAGTTCACCGAGCAGCGCGGCAAGGTCCACCACGCGCGGCTCGATGATCTGCCGTCGCGCGTAGGTGAGCAGTTGGTCGGTCAGGCGCGAAGCCCGTCGACCCGCATGCGCGATCTCCTGAACGTCGGCACGGTTGGGGTCGTCGGGCGAAAGGCTGCTCTCAAGCAACGACGTGTAGCCGAGGATGACCGAGAGGATGTTGTTGAAATCATGGGCCACGCCGCCGGCCAAGCGCCCAATGCTCTCGAGCCGTTGGGTGCGCGCCACCGCGTCCTGCCGATCCCTGAGTTCGGCCACGTCGCGAACACTCTCCGTGGCGCCAATGACCTCGCCGGCGCCGTCCCGCAACGGCACGAAGAGATGCTCGAACTCCGCTACGTCGCCACCCTGCACCGGGCGGCTGTCCTCCAGCATCACTCGGCGGCCACGGACAGCGTCACGCCAAGCGTTCGCGATGCCAGTACCCGCGTCGCCTCGGTCGTGCGTGAGCACCGCACCAAGCGGCGGAACCGCCGCGTAGCACCGTTCCTGATTCTTGGCCCAAGCGGAGGTGTACATGACCAGCCGTTCCTCTCGGTCCACCACCGCGATCATCTCGGAGGTGCCCTCGAAGAACGCCCGGAATCGGTCGGCGCTTCGCTGCGCGTCGACCAGCGCGAGCGCCTTTCCGGCGACGCTGGCCTGGCGTTCCGCGAGCGCGGCGGCGAGCGCGAGCATCGAGATGCTGACCGTCACGACGAAGACCTGGGTCCACATCAACTGGATGAACGGGTCAGCGGAGAGACCGCTGAACGCACTCTGCCCGTTCAGGGTCGCCACGACGCTCATCGCGCCCATCAAGAGCGTCCCCCACGTCGTGCCGAGTGCCCCGAACCGTAGCGCGCCCCACCCCAGCAGGGGCAGCACGATGACGCTGACTGGGGGATGGAGCGTGTTCAGCACTCGCCACCCGACATGGGCGTACCAACTGCCAGCGGCCATGAGCCCGAGCAGCACTGCGGCTTCTGCCAGGCGCGCGACGGAGATGGTCTGACGCGGCCCACGGAGCGCGTGCCACGCGACGAGAAGTGCCGGCGTGATCGTGGTGCATGCTACGAGGTCGGGGATCCACCACTGTGCGAACGCCGTGGTGAAGCTCTCGTTCCCCATGACCACGAGCGTGATGGCGCCCGGAATACTCCAGAGCGCGGTTCCCACGAACGCACCCACGAGCAGGGAGCCGACATCGCGCAGGCGGCCGAGCCGTCCCATGTGACGTCCGCCGAGCCACTGGGCGATGAGCGCCGCGGTGAAGTACGCGAGGAGTTCGATCCCGCTAACGAAGAAGTGGGCAACCGCACTGGAACGGCCGAAGAGTCGCACGCCGATGAAGCCGCTCACAAAGAGCACGGCGAGGACCCGCAACCGCGCACCGCGCGGTGTGAGCAGGTGCACGGCCATCGCCAGGCCAGCGGCGGGGACCACCGGCGCGACGGTCGCCGACTGCAGGAGAGAGCTCAGCCCGAGGCCAGTGACGGCTACGTAGACCAGGGCGAGCACGCCGAGCGCAGGCCACCCCGTCGGGAGAGTCCGGTCCTCAGGCTCGTTCGGCTCGGCCTTGACTGCGTTCACGATGCGAACACCGGTGCCGTCCAGTTCACGTGGTGATCTCCCCTTGGCCGACCCACCCTCACGGCGCGGCCCGCGAATGGCAGCGCTTCATAGTTTCGGCCCTCAGGAGAGACAACATGATGCGCCGTCGTCAGTTTGTCGAGTCGTCGACAAGCGTTCCGTAGTCCACGAACAGCTCCGCCCCCTGCTCGATGTCCACGAGCGCCTCGAACCACGCCCCGTCGTCGATCGACCGCACATTCGGCTGGTCCGAATGATTCAGGAAGTGAACGAGGTCCATCTTCTTGAATCCATCCTCGGGCAGGTGGTAGTGCTCGTCGTCGTAGAGACAGTACGTCTCGACGAGGTGCCGCGCGTGGTCCGGCAGCGCCTCGATCTCGGCGCGCGGCACGGCGATGAAGCCGTCATCACCCTGGGCGGGCGGCGTGAAGATGTCCCGGCACCCCTTGGGAATGCGTCGCAAGGCAAAGACGCCGATCCCCGCGACAGGAGACGGGCGGATCGCGACGTATGTGCGGTCGCTGAGCTCGGCGAGGAGGCGGGAGCGGGGCATGTGCACGGGAAGAACGGTGAGCGCAGACCGCGAACGTCGATCGAACGATAAAGCGAACGGGGCCACTCCGTTGGGAGTGACCCCGTCGCTACTTGAATCGGGACGACAGGATTCGAACCTGCGACCCCTTCCACCCCAAGGAAGTGCGCTACCGGGCTGCGCCACGTCCCGTCAGTCGGGCGTTCCCGCCACCCTACGACAGAGCGCGAAAGCTAGTCGGCACACACAGCAAATGCCAGCCGCGCACAGCACCACTCATGGCATCCAGAGCGCGTCCGCCGACGCATTCCCCACTCGGTCCACGGCTGCGACCGCCACACCCTCCACTGCGGTCGCGGCGATCGACAGGCTCCGGAGTCCGGCCGGCACGACCTTCTGCGACCAGACGCCGGCGCTCCGCCACCGCACGAGCCACCAGTAGGCATCGGCGTCGCCGGTGACGTTCACTCGGAGTTGCCCGCCCGACGTCGAGGCGGTGATGGTCGGCGCGGCTGGCGCCGTTGCGTCGAGCCAGGTGGTCGCCGGCGGCAACGCTCGCTGCAGATAGAGCCCGTCGCCAAGCGCGGTCGCGAAGCCGCCGCGGTCGGACCGCACACTGCTCGCGTTGTAGAGGATCGTCCCGCTGGCGCCACCGGCCTGCACGGATTGTTGGCGCACGAGCCCGACCTGCGCGGGGATCTCACCGGAGGTGAACGCAGCGGCGGTACCGTCGACCACGCGGTACGACGCCAACCCAGGCCAGAGGTGCCGCCGCTGCGTGTTCTGTTGCATCCACCAGCCGAGCAGTGAGGGAAAGCTCTGGCCGGTGGAGGCGATGGACCAGTAGAGTTGCGGCGCGAAGTAGTCGAGCCATCCGCGCTGCAACCAGAGTCGAGAGTCGGCGTAGATCGACGCGTAGGCGTCGAGCCCGACGACGCCCGTTGGATTGCCGGGCCTCCAGATGCCGAACGGACTGATGCCTACGCGCACGGTGGCCGAGGCGGCGCGGACTTCGGTGTACATCCGCTCCACGAACCGGTTCACGTTGTCGCGACGCCACTCAGCGCGCCCGAGCGACCCACCGCCAGTCAAGAAGCGCGCGTAGGCCGAGCTGTCGGGGAAGTCGAGCCCGGGGCAGCTCGAGTTGGGGTACGGATAGAAGTAGTCGTCGATCTGGACCGCATCGACGCCGTAGCGTTGCACGACATCACGTATGACTGCGATCGCGTGGTCCTGCACCTCCGGCTCGCCGGGGTCGAACCAGAGTTGCGTGCAGTAGCGGCGCACGAGACCGGGGCGCTGCCGTGCGAAGTGCAGTGCCGCGAGCGTGAGCGTATCGCTCAGATTGCCGGCGCGGAACGGGTTGAACCAGGCGTGCAGCTCGAGGCCGCGCAGGTGGGCCTCCTGCAATGCGAATGCGAGCGGATCGTAGCCGGGGTCGTTGCCTTGCGTGCCGGTGAGGGACTTGGACCAGGGCTCGAGCGACGATGCGTACATGGCGTCGCCGGCGGCGCGCACCTGAAGGACTACCGCGTTGAGCCCGGTGCGCTCGGCGGCGTCCATCAGTTGCGCGAACCCGGCTTGCTGCGCGACCACCGAGAGCCCGGCGGTGGCGGGCCAGTCGATATTCGCGACGGTGGCGATCCACATGCCGCGGAACTCGCGTGTGATCGCGGGGACCGTGATCGGTGCTGGCGTGCGAGGCGCGGTGGGGCCGCCAGAGCAGGCCGAGGCCAGCAACACGAGTCCGATGGACGCCGAGCGGGACAGCGCGTAGTTGTGCATCGCGGAATGTCGCTCACCGCGACGGTTCGGCACAGGTCTCGACAGGTCTCCACAGGCGTCGAGAGACCTCGACAGGCCGAGAGGTGAGGGTAAGATACCGCATGCGTTCTCCCTCTCTGCTCGGCCTACGCGCGGTCGTGTGCGCGCTCGCGACAGCTCCCGCACCGCTGGCGGCTCAGGCCCCCGAGTCAATCTGGTACGTGCGCAACGACTCAGCCGGCATCGCGAGCTTCATTGCGAACGCGCACCGCATCTCGATCGTCGCGCCGCAGGTCTATGCTATAGATAGTGCGGGAACGATCCGGGGCGGCACCGACCCGCGCATCGTCGCCGCCGCGCGTGCGAGCGGCGTGAAGCTGCACCCATTGGTGATGAACCCGGGCTTCGACCTCGGCATTCTCCACCACATCGTCGCCGATCGGACCGCGCGTACCGCTTCGGCGCGGAGTCTTGCGGCGCTCTGCCGGCGTGAGAAGCTCGACGGGATCCAGCTCGACCTGGAGAACCTGCACGTGAGCGATCGCGGTGCGTTCACGGCGTTCGCACGCGAGGCCGCTGACTCAGTGCACCGCGCCGGCTGTCAGCTCTCGGCCGCGGTGGTGCCGCGCACCAGCGATGACCGCGGCGTGCTGCCCTACCACCAGTGGATGTTCGACTACTGGCGCGGTGCGTACGACTACAAGGCGCTCGCTGACGCGCTCGACTTCATCTCGTACATGACCTACGCGCAGCACACCGGCGGATCGACGCCTGGACCGGTGGCCGGTTACCGATGGATGAAGGCGTCGCTCGACTACGTGCTCGCGCTCGGCGTCGCGCCGGAGAAGATCTCGCTCGGCATCGCCGCCTACTCCGACTACTGGTACCCTGGCTACAACGCGGCTGGCAACGACGCGCGACCACGGGGCGAGGACATCGCGTACACGCGGATCATGGGGATCATGCGCGATGCGGGGGCCGCACCGGTCTGGGACGACACGCAGAAAGCTTGGTACGCGATGTGGGAGCGACAGGGCGTGTTCGAACATGCGTGGATCGAGGATGCGCGCGCGTTCGAGGCGAAGCTTGGTCTGGTGCGTCGGCACGGGCTGCGCGGTTACTCGGTCTGGCTGCTGGGGCTCGAGGACCCGCGCACGTGGGAGATCGTGGGTCCGGTGAGGCGCTGACCGGAAGGCACGGCGGCGTGGCGGCTTTGATCGGTCCAACGCACAAGGTCACTCGAGCGTGAACGCGTCGGCGTCGAGGTGCGCCGGAAAGCGACGGCGATGCTCGCGCAGCGCGTCGAGCGAGAGCGCCACCTGCGCGGTGCGCTGTGACGCGTCGCACTCGACGAGTGGCGCGCCCAGCGCGTCGAGCAGGGCGCTGCCACCGAGGTATGGATGACCGTTGCCGTCGGTGCCGCAACGGTTGAGACCCGCGACGTAGCAGAGGTTCTCGATCGCGCGGGCGCGGAGCAGCGTGCGCCACGCCTCATGGCGCGGCGCGGGCCAGTTGGCGACGTAGAGCAGGAGGTCGTAGTCGAGCTCCGCAGGAGGAGCCGCGTTCTCGGACGTGTGCGCGTGTTCGCGCAGTGGCTCGTGCATCCGATTGCGCGAGAAGACCGGGAACCGCAGGTCATAGCAGACCAGTGGGCAGATGCGCCACCCGCGGAACTCGACGACGAGTCGATCGCGACCGGCGGCATAGTGATCCTGCTCGCGCGCCACGCGAAAGAGATGACGCTTGTCGTAGTGCTGCAGCGTCCCGTCCGGGTGCGCCCAGAGCAGTCGATTGAACACCTGGTCGCCCACGCGGATCTGCACGCTGCCGGTGACGGCCGCGTTCAGCGTGCGCGCCTGCTCGAGCAGCCAACTCACCGTCTCGCCCTCCATCCCCTCGGCGGTGGCGACCACGGCGTTGGAGAAGCCGGTGGAGAAGGTCTCGGGCAGCACGAAGAGGTCGGTCGCGGCGTTCGGTCCATCGGCTCGGCTCCCGGCACCAGCGGCACCAGCGGCACCATGCTCGCGCATGAGCCGCGCAAGCTGCTCACGGTTGGCCGCCGCGTCGTGCCAGACCGTGTCGGCCTGCACGAGCGTCACCTGCAGCGCAGGCCGTGCAGGCACAGTCAGACGCGCTCCAGCCGCGCGATCGCCGCGTCGAGCGTCTGCTCATGCTTGGCGAAGCAGAGCCGCACCAATCGTTGGCCCTCGGGCGCCTTGCCGTAGAATGGCGAGAGCGGGATCGTCGCGACCTTGTGCACGGTGCAGAGCCAGCGCGCGAACTCCACGTCGGGCAGATCGGAGACGGCCGAGTAGTCGACGACCTGGAAGTAGCCGCCCGGCACCGGGAGCGGCGTGAAGCGCGTGCGGGCGAGCTGGGCGGCGAAGTGATCGCGCTTGGGCTGGTAGAACTCCGACAGTTCGAGGTGATGTTGCGGGTGCGCCCTCAGCATTTCGGCGAACGCCCATTGGGCCGGCGCAAAACAACCGAAGGTGTTGTATTGATGCACCTTGCGGAGTTCGGTGGTGAGCGCGGTGGGCGCCACGCAGTACCCCACGCGCCAACCGGTGCAGTGATACGTCTTGCCGAAGCTCGAGACGACGAACGAGCGCGCCGCGAGTTCGGCGTTGCGCAGCACGCTCTCGTGCCGCCGGCCGTCGTAGACGATGTGCTCGTAGACCTCGTCGGCGAGGACGAGGATGTCGGTCCCTCGCGTGAGCGCGGCCAGGTGCGCGACATCTTCCGCGGCCCAGGTGGCGCCGGTGGGATTGTGGGGCGAGTTGACGATGAGCAGGCGCGTGCGCGGCGTGACCGCCTCACGGAGTCGCGTCCAGTCGATGGAGAAGTCGATCGCGCGCAGCGGCACATGCTTGCAGACCCCGCCGGCCAACTCGACGGCGGGCTCGTACAGGTCGTAGCAGGGATCGAGCACGATCACCTCGTCGCCCGCACGAACGACCGAGAGGATCGCACAGAAGATGGCCTCCGACGCGCCGCTCGTGACCGTGATCTCGGTCTCCGCATGCACGCGCGCACCGTACGACATGGCCGTCTTGTGCGCGATCGCGTCGCGCAACGCCGGAATGCCCTGCATGGGAGCGTACTGATTATGCCCCTCCTGCATGGCGAGCGCGACGGCGTCCACCAGGACCTCCGGGGTCGCGAAATCGGGGAACCCCTGCCCGAGGTTCACGGCCCCGACCTCGGCAGCCAGCTGCGACATCACGCTGAAGATCGTGGTGCCGACCTTGGGCAGTTTGGACCGCACCGCGATGCGCGACGACACGCCGTGTCGCTCCGACTACGCTTGCGGCGCCGGCGCCGCCATGGCGTGCGCCGCCGCGCGCGCCTGTCGCTCGCGCGTGAGGTGCGACACCCCGCCCACGAGGCGCAGAATGAGCATCAACTGCGCGCGGTGGTGCATCTCGTGCTCCTTAGGCGACAGGAGACTCTCGAGTCGCGACTTGGGATTCGCGCCGGTCGGGTCGGTGTACGTCTCGGCGAGGAAGGTGTCGCTCAGAGTTTCCATCCAGGCGGCGAAGTTCTCCCCATCGCCCTTGAGCAGTGCCACCAAATGGGACTTGGTGCGCGGCTCCGCCTCGAATGCGCCCGCCACCGCCATCACCGCACCGAAGTCGAAGCCCTTGAGCGTGGTGAGGGGATTGGTGCGATGGAATCCCTCGTACATGCGAGGAGCCCAGAGCATGTGCCCGACAAGCGACCGCACGGTCCGCATGCCCGGCGCCGCGACGAAGTCGAACGTGTCCTCGGGAATGTCCTCGACCACGCGGACCGTGTTACCGCGCACCGTGCGGAACGCCGCCGCCAGCTCCTTGCCACCATAGATCGACATCTTCATACTCCGTTGAGTTCGGTGAGTGGCGAGGCCGCCGCCTGAGCAAGCTCGACACGCCCGCATGGCGCCGCAAGGCCGTACGTTTCATCGACCCTCTTCCCGGACGTGACAGTGGATCAGTTCTACGCGAGTATCCTGCAGGTGTTCGTCGCGGTCTCAGTGCTCTACGTCTGGGTCCTGCGGTACGATGTCGTCGTGGCGGAGTTCGCGCAGTTCAAGTTGCCCGACGCGTTGCGCGACGTGGTCGGCGTGCTCAAGATCTCGGCGAGTCTCGTCCTGCTCGGCATCGCGCCGAGTGCGCATCTCGAGGTGTTGGCCTCGCTGACGCTGGCCGCGATGATGCTCTCCGCACTCGCCATGCACATCCGCGTGCGCAACCCGTTCCCCAAGATGCTGCCTTCATTCTCGCTCGGACTCGGTGCGATCCTGCTCGTGCTCTTCCACACCGGACGCATCGGCTGACGGCAGGCTCCACCGCCCGCCCTACGTCCAGCTCTTCCGGTCGTCGGGCGGCACGAAGTTCGAGAGAAAGAGCTTCTCCTGCACCGTGAGGCTGCCCATTCCCGACGCGCTGATCTTGTCGAGGATGCGGTTGACCTCCTCGCGCGAGATCGCGTGCACGCCCTCGAGGTTGATCTTGTCGATGTTCTGCTTGAGGGCGCGCTCGGTCGCGGGCTTCACGCTCGCCACGCGCTTGCGCCACCGGTTGGCGGGCGACCAACGGTCGAGCGCCCAGAGAAAAACGATCGCACCGGCGTAGCCGCCCAAGTGTGCGAAGTCGGCGACACCGCCGCGCGAACCGCCGAGGCCGGAGTACACGGACATCACCGTATAGAGCGCGACCATCATCCAGACCTGCATGGGGAGGATGCCCCAAATATGGAAGATCTGGCGCGGCCAGAACACGGCATACGCCATCATCACGCCGAACACACCGGCCGAGGCGCCGACCATGGATCCGCTCGGCGCGAGCACCAACTGAAAGAGCGCTCCGGTGACGCCGGCGATGAAGTAGAGCTGCACGAAACGCGACGCCCCTAGCCGCTCCTCGACCCGCCCGCCGAACCAGAAGAGGCCGAGCATGTTGAAGAGCAGGTGCATGGGGCTGCCATGCAGGAACATGTACGAGACGGCAGTCCATGGTTCGCGGAGCGCGAGCCGTGGCACGAAGACCAGCTGATTGGCGAGCTCGGGCATGAGGATCTGCAATCCGAACACCGCCACGTTCGCGATCACCAGGCGTAGCACCCACGGGGTCACGTCGTACTCTCCAAGCGGTCAGGGACGCGGGGAGTGGTGCCCCGGCTGAATGTCGAATGCATCAGATCGCGGGCCGGATCCCCGCGCGCAGCTGATCGAGCAAGGTAGCGACCTCGGAGAGCTCGTAGGGCTTCTGGAGCACCGGAGCGTCGATCGCATCGAGGAACTCAGCGGCGGTGTCGGCGGTCGTGTCGCCGGTGGAGATGACGATCCTCGGGATGAGCGCCGGCGCGATCTCTCTCACCTTGGCGTAGAGATGCGGGCCACTGAGCCCCGGCATTCGCAGGTCGCAGAGGATGGCGGTATAGCGTCGTTCGGCGTCGGGCGCGGCGAGCTTGGCCAGGCCCTCAACGCCATCGGCCGCCTCGTCCACGCGCCAGCCGCGGCGCTCGAAGAAACGTCGGAGGGCGCGCCTGATCGGTTCTTCGTCGTCGATGATCAACAGTCCGGGCGCATCGGGCGACGGCGTGGCGAGCCGTCCACGGACGAGCGGAGTGCCGATAGGCGGCGTGGGGGCGATTGGGGCCCGCGCACTCACGGGAAGTCGCACCGTGAAGCAGGCACCGCGGCCGTCGGGAGCGTTGGACGCGTCGAGCCGCCCATAGTGCTCCTGCACGATGCCGAGCGACACTGAGAGTCCGAGACCGACGCCCTGCCCCGTGGCCTTGGTCGTGAAGAAGGGTTCGAAGATGCGGGGGAGGATCTCACTGGGGATCCCGGGCCCGTCATCGGAGACATCGATCACGTACTCGGAGCCCTCGCGGCGCGCGGCGAGCCGCACATTCCCGTCGCGTGGGGCGGAATGGGCGGCGTTGGTGATGAGGTTGGTCACCACCTGTTCAAAGCCGGCCCGATCGAGCTCGAGTGACGTGCCGCCGTGCGTGATGTCAGCGTGCAGCGCGACACCGCGCCCGAGCCCAGGCCGCATGGCGCGCACGATGCTCTCGATGATCGGCCCGGGGGCCTGCGGCGAGAGCGGGCGGTGCCCGCCGCGGCGGGCGAACGTCAAGAGGTCGCGGACGATCGTGCGCGAACGCAGCGCCTGCGCGCGCACCACCTCGAGCGCGGCGCGCCGCTCCGCGTCCGTCTCGGTGTCAAGCAGGTCTTCCGTGAAGTTCAGTATGGCCGCGAGCGGGTTGTTCAGCTCGTGCGCCACTCCGCTCACGAGTTTACCGAGCGACTCGGCGCGCTCGGACTCGGCGATACGCAGGCGCAGCGCGTCGGCCTCGGCCTCGGCGCGGAGGCGGCGCGTGACGTCGGCCGCGACACCGGCGATCCCCGTGACGACACCGTCGGCATCGCGCATGGGGGAGAGATTCACGCGCAGGCGACGCGCACCACCGGCGCGCTCACCGTTGGGCGCACCGTTGGGCGCACCGTTGGGCGCACCGTTGGGCTCACCGTTGGGCTCACCCGCGGGCTCGTAGTTCCATTCATAGGTGACGTCCTCGCCCGCGAGCGTCCGTCGCAGTGCCGAGGTATGCGGTTCGCCGCCGGTACTCGGGGAAAGCTCCTCGGGGGTGCGCCCTAGCCAGCGACGCGCGTCAAAGCCGCCGGTACGGACCCAGCGACCAAAGACGCCGGCGACGCGCAGATCGGGATCGACGACGAAGAAGGCGCGGTCGAACGCGGAGACGAGGCTGCGGAATCGCTCGTCGCTCTCGCGGAGGGCGCGCGTGCGGACCACGTCGTCGGTGACGTCGCGGGCAACGACGAGGACGGCGTCGGCCAGGCCGGGCCGGACGATCGGCGCCGTACGCACGGAGACCCAGCGTTGCTCGCCGTCTTTGCGGCGATACCGAACGCTCACCGAGATCTGCTCCCCCTCCCCGGTCCGGTCACGGGCGGCGCCGAGGCGGAGCAGATCGGGCGCGTCGAAGAGCGCATGGAGCGGCAGTGCGCGCAGTTCGGCGAGCGAGTACCCGGACTGCCGCACGGCGGCGGGATTCGCCTGCAGAAAACGGCCTTCATGGTCGAAGGTCGCAATGATGTCGGGGGCCTCGCGCACCAGCGCGGCGGCGATGACCGGATCATGGAGGGCGTCCCACATCCGGTGAATGTACACGGCGGGGCGGATCCCGCCCCGTCCCCCTCAAGTCGGAGGCAGGGTACCCGATACTCACTGGGGAGGAGTCCCCGGATCACCCTGTCGACCGATGAGCGAGCCGAAGCGCGAGTCCCCTACTGATCCCTCGAACCGCCGCGCGCACTACCGCGTGGACTACCCGGCGCACGACCGCCCGGTGTTCACGGCGGGAGCGCTGCGCGGCGCGATCGCGGACTGTTCCGAGACCGGCGTCAGGGTGCTCTTCCCCGCCGGACTCCCGGCCGATGACAGCATCCATTCCGGCGACCGGATGACGGGCGTGGTCCGGTTCGTACGGGGCGAGACGGCGGAGGTGGAGGGAGTGGTCGCGCGCTACGACGCACGGACGCTCGTCCTGCGGCTCGACGTGGCCAGACTCCCGTTCGGTCAGATCATCAAGGAGCAGTTGTGGCTGCGTTCGCGGTATCCCTGGCGGGACGGCAAGTGACGTCGACTCTCACCGCGCCGGACCTGCACCGCATTGCAACGATGTCGGCGCCGACGGGGATCTTCCTGATCGATGCCGCCGGCGAGGCGATGTTCGTGAATCCGCGGCTCTGCGAGATCCTGGGATCGCCTGCGGAGGCACTGCTCGGGACTGGGTTCGTCGGGTGCATCCATATGGAAGACCGCGCACGCGCGTCGCGCGATATCGCCGAGAAGTTGGCGTTGGGCGAGGGGACGGCGAGCGACTACCGGCTGATGCGACCCGGGCACGCCGAGGTCTGGGTACGCGTCTGGGGCTCACCGATCCGCGACGAGTCGGGTCGGATCACCGGAATCGCCGGCGTGCTCGAGGACATCACGCGCGTGCGCGCCGAGGAGGCGCAGTCGCGCGCGATCGAAGCGAAGCTGCAGCAGACGCACAAGCTGGAGAGCCTTGGCGTGCTTGCTGGCGGGATCGCGCACGACTTCAACAACCTGTTGGTCGGGATCCTCGGCAACGCGACGCTCGTGCAGATGGACGTCGACCCGGAGAGCGAGGCGGGGGCCGCGATCGAGGACCTGCGACTCGCCGCGGAGCGGGCCACGGAGTTCACGGCGCAACTCCTGATGTTCTCTGGCCGCGGCGCGTCGGCGACGCAGCCCGTGGACCTCAACGCGGCGGTGGAGGAGACGCACACGCTCCTCAAGTCGACGATCGCGACCCGCGCGCGCGTGAAGCTCGAGCTGGCGCTGGTGCTGCCGCTCGTGACGGGCGACCCGACGCGACTCCGGCAGCTCGTGATGAACCTGATGACCAACGCGGCCGACGCGATCGGCGACGAGGGCGGAGCGATCGTGATCCGCACCGGCACTGCGACGGTGGATGAGCGTCGTCGGTGCGCACTCGCGGTGGACGGCGGACTTGGCGTCGGGCCGCAGGTCGTCCTCGAGGTGCGCGACACCGGCTGCGGAATGAGCGCCGCGACGCTCGGCCGGATCTTCGACCCCTTCTTCACGACCAAGGCGAAGGGACGCGGCCTCGGACTCGCCGCGACGATCGGCACGATCCGGGCTCACAAGGGTGGGCTCGAAGTGATGAGCACGCCGGGCGCGGGCACGACCTTTCGGCTCTTCCTCCCGATCGATCCGACGCAGGCCGTCGCCGCGCAGGGCGAGCGTCGCAAGGAGCCGCGCGTCGCCGGGGTCGGCGCCATCCTCGTGGTCGACGACGACTCGGCCGTCCGCGACGTGACGCGCCGGTTACTCGCGCGCCAGGGCTTTGAGGTGCTCGAAGCAGCGGACGGCGCGCGCGCGGTCGAAGTGCTCTTGGAAGCGCGTGACCGGATCCGATTCGTCCTGATGGACATGACGATGCCGGGTATGGACGGATGCGAGGCCGCCGCGGCCATGCGGGTCGCGGTTCCCACCGTCCGCGTGGTGCTGACCTCAGGTCACAGCGAGGCATCGCTCGGCGCGCAACTCAAGGGCCTCGGCACGGTGGGATTCCTGCAAAAGCCGTTCGACATGAGCGCGTTGCTGAGCGTGACAAAGGTTGCGCTCGGAGACTGAGCGAAGATTCACGCATCGCGGGGTGCCGCCGATACTCACGGCATGACGCCCTCTCCCCGCACGCAGACCGCACCCGACGATCTGCGACCGCCGCGGCTGCCGGCGTGGCTGATCCCGACGGTGATCGTGATGGTGCTTGCCGCGAGCGCGGCGGGGCTCGTGGTCTACGCGCGGCAGGAACAGGCCGAAGTCGTATCGCGACTGACCGTTGGCGTGGCGCGCGCGCAAGCTGCGGTGACGCAGTGGGAGCGAACCGAACTCGACCGTACCAAGCGCTGGGCGGCCGATCCCTCGGTGCTCGCTCCGAACGGGGTGATCCCGGCGCCGCTGGCGGCGCTCGCGAAGAATGCGGTCGAGACCGACGGGATCCGTGCGATCGCGATCTTCTCGGCGCAGGGCGCGATGCTCGCATCCACCGCGCCGCAGCTCCTCTCGGACCCGATGCTCGGACAACGGATCGCTGCGATCCAACGTGCCCGCACAGGGACGGCGTCGACGGCGGGGCCGATCTGGCCAGCCGCGTCGCGCGATGGGTCCGACGCGGGAAGCTGGCTTCTCATGACCGCAGCTCCGGTGCTCAACGCCGACGGCCGGCCTGCGGCGGTGCTGGCGTTCTTCTTCGACACCGATGCCCCGCTGCGCGGCGTGCGCGTTGCCGTCCGACCCGACTCGCGCGCCGATGCATACCTGATCGACGAACGCGGCACGCTGCTCTCGCACGTGGGACGCGAAGTCCAAACGGGAGCACCCGGGCGTGGGCAGTCGAATGCTGGTCGGCCCGTGGACCGCGTGGAGACTCCCGCGACACGATCGGCCGCCGGGGTGACGGTGCGTCCATACCTCGGACCGAGCGGACACGCGGTGATCGCGGCGTGGGCGCCCGCCGTGCCGCTGGCGGCGCGCGTCGTGTTCGAACTCGAAGCGCGCGCGACGACTGCCACCCTGCCGCTCCCGCTCGGCTACCTGCTCGCCGCACTGCTCGGCGTCGCCGCGCTGCTCGTCGTGGTGCAGCAGCGCGGCATGGGCCGGCTGCGCACCGCCAGCCGCGCGTGGCGAGAGGAACTCACCGTGGTCGTTGAGTCGGCACCGAATGCCGTCATCGTGACCGACGCGCGCGGTCAGGTCACGCGCGCGAACCGGCGTGCGGTGCACCTGCTCGATGCGGCGGCCGAGGCGTTGACGGGCACGTCGATCGAGCGCTGGCTGCGCACGGGAGCGCCCTTTCGCCCCGAACGACTGGCCCAGTGGCTCGAGAGCGCAGGGCGCGACGCGAAAGCGCGACGCGCCGATGGCGACGAGGTGCCGGTGGACGTGCGTGTCGGCACTGGGGTGTCGGACGGCCATGCGATCTTCATCGTGGTGCTCATGGATCGCGCGGAGCAGCAGGGCGCCGAGCAGGCGCTGCGCGACGCGCGCGGCGCAGCCGAGAAGACCCGCAGGTCGCAGACCGAGTTCCTCTCGGTGATGAGCCAGGGGAGATCCGCACGCCGATGAGTCGCGTGATGGGCATGGCGCACCTGCTCAAGGACAGCGCGCTCTCGCAGGTGCAGCAGGGGTATGTGGAGTCGCTCATGCGCTCGTCGCAGATGATGATGACCTTCGTGACCGACGTGCTCGACCTTTCGAAGATCGAGTCCGGCGCCCTGCAACTGATCGAAGCGCCGTTCGACGTGAGAGCGGCCGTCACGGAGGTCACCGCGCTGTGTCAGGCCCAAGCACGCGAGCACGGCACGACGCTCGACGCACACATCAAGGACCGCACGCCGTCGTGGGTCGTAGGCGATGCGGGACGATTCCGGCAGGTCCTGATCAATCTCGTGGGCAATGGGATCCGGTTCGCGCCGAGTGGGCGCGTGGACGTCCGCCTTGAAGGGACGCGCGACGACCGCGACGCCACGGTGACGATCAAGGTGAGTGACAACGGTCCCGGCATGGATGCCGAGACGCGACGTCGTCTGTTCGCGAAGGATCACACCACGGTCAGTACGCTCGCCGGCGGCGGACTCGGGATCAGCATGGCGAAGCACCTGGCGGAGCTCATGCGCGGCAAGCTCGAGGTGAACAGCCTGCAGGGCGAGGGCACGACGTTCACCTTCACCGTGCGGCTCCAGGTCGCCGAGCGAGTGGAGGCCACCGAGTCGGCGGCGCGCTCGACGCTCGCCGGCCAGCGCGCACTCCTCGTGGACAACTCGCCGGAAGGGACGCAGGTGACCCGCGAACTGCTGCGGAGCTTCGGCATGCGGGTGGAGACGACGACCACGGCCGAGGAAGCGATCGGACACCTGCGACGCGCGGCCGCGGACGGCGACCCCGTGGAGATCGCGATGGTCGATCGCCAGACCGTGGGTGAGCAAGGCGATGCGTTCGCGCGCCGACTGCGTGCCGACCCGGCGATCGCAGGCGTGGGTCTCTTGATCGCTACCAACGGCACGGGGGCGGCTGAGGCGGACCGACTCCGTGCGGCGGGCTGTGACGCGGTGCTCGCGAAGCCGTTCGGCGCGCAGGCGCTCTCGCGTACATTGGCGGCGGTGGTGCAGAAGCCTCGTGCGGAACGCGGCACTGGTCCGATCATTCGCGGTGAGACGCTCACCGCCTCGGTCGCGGCGCCCAAGCCGACCGGTGCACGGGCGGACGGACAGATCCCGATCATCGAGGAGTCGTCGGCGCACCGGGCCGACGCCGCTCCGCGGGTCGCAGACGGGCGACTGCGCGTGCTGTTGGCCGAGGACAACCGAGTGAACCAGATCGTGGCGACGAACCTGTTGCAGCGACTGGGGTGCCGAGTGGAGGTGGTGGGCGACGGGACCGAGGCGGTGCGGCAGGCGGCGCGCCATGAGTTCGACGTGATCTTCATGGACATCCAGATGCCGGCCATGGACGGGATCACGGCGACGTAGATGATCCGTCAGCTCGACGCGAAGCATGCGCGCGTGCACATCATCGCGCTGGGCACGTCGGCGTCACCGGAGGAGCGCGACCGGTACATGGCGGCGGGGATGGACGACGTGGTGATCAAGCCGATCACGCCTGAGGCGATCCAGGGCGCGCTCGAGCGACGGCCAGCGGGACTGGAGCGGATCGCGAGCTGAGCGAGCGGGGGCCGGCGCGGGCTGGCGGCATGCGGCGCCTCGGGACATCTTGTGCACGTATGGCTGACACCGAGGGCACGCTCCGCGCGAACTCCGACCTGCTCGCAAAGCTCGCGAAGCAGGTGCCTGGCGTCATCTACCAGTTCCGGATGTTCCCCGACGGCCGCTCCTGCTTCCCGTTCGCGACCGAGGCGATGTGGGACATCTACGAGGTCACGCCCGAGGAGGTACGCGAGGACGCGTCGGTGGCGTTCACGCGGATCCACCCGGAGGATCTCGCGGAGGGTGTGCGATCGATCCAGGAGTCGGCGCGGACGCTTGAACCCTGGCAGTGGGACTACCGCGTGGTCCTACCCGTGCAAGGGTTGCGTTGGCGGAGCGGGACGGCCCGCCCCGAGCGTCTGGCCGACGGCAGCACGCTCTGGCACGGCTTTATCACCGACATCACGGAGCGACAGGAAGCACAGGTGGCGCTGGCCGAGAGCGAGGAGCGCTACCGCGTGCTGATCGAGCACGCGCCCGAGGCGATCGTGGTGTACGACGCCGACACGAACCGGTACACGGACGCGAACCAGCACGCGCTCGACCTGTTCGGGATGACGCGGCCCTCGCTGGTGCGGCGCAGGTGTTCGAGTGGGATCATCTCGCTCACGACCGACGGATCATCCCCTGCGAGGTGCGTCTGGTCCGCCTGCCCTCGGCGACGCGTCGTCTGCTTCGGGGCAGCATCAGCGACATCACGGGCCGAAAGCTCGCCGAAGCGGACCTGCGCCTGAAGGACGCGGCCATCGCGACGTCCCTCAACGCGATCGCGATCGGCGACGCGGCCGGCACCGTGCTGTATGTGAATCCGGCGTTCGTGCGGCTCTGGGGTTACAACGACGTGATGGAGGTCGTGGGTCGGCCAATGGCGGACTTCGGCAGCCCGGACACGATGGCCCGCGTGTACGCCGACCTCGTCGAGAAGGGTATGTGGCAGGGCGAAACGTCGCCGACGAAGAAGGACGGTACGCGGTTCCACGTCTTTGGCTCGGCGAACGCGGTCCGCGACGCGACCGGCCACGTACAGCACCTCATGGCCTCATTCGTCGACATGACCGAGTCGAAGAAGCTACACGCGCAGCTGCTGCAGTCGCAGAAGATGCAGACGGTCGGACGACTGGCGGGCGGCGTGGCCCACGACTTCAACAACCTCTTGACGGTCATGAAGGGGTACCTCGAACTCGCGCAGCTGCAACTCGACCCGGACGCGCCGCTCGCCCAGGACCTCGCCGAGGTGGACCGTGCCGTGGATTCGGCGTCGAGCCTCACGCAGCAGCTGCTCGCCTTCTCGCGCATGCAGCTCATCCATCCGCAGGTGCTCGACCTGAACGAATCGGTCACGCGAATGCGCGCGATGTTGTCGCGGTTGCTCGGCGAGGACATCGAACTACGCCAGTCGACGGTGCCCGGTCTCGGCCTCGTGCGGTTCGACCCCACGCAGGTCGAGCAGATCTTGATGAACCTCGCCGTGAACGCGCGTGACGCGATGCCGGACGGCGGCACACTCACGCTCGAGACCGCGAACGTGTTCCTCGACGAGCACTACGCGAAGGAGCACCCGGAGACGGAGCCGGGCGAGTACGTGATGCTCGCGGTGTCGGACACCGGCGTGGGGATGTCGCCGGAGGTGCGATCGCATCTGTTCAAGCCATTCTTCACGACCAAGGCGCTCGGCCGCGGCACCGGGCTCGGCTTGCCGATGGTGTTCGGTGCGGTCACGCAGAGTCAGGGACGGATCGAGGTGTACTCGGAGCCCGGGCACGGCACCACGTTCAAGGTCTATCTGCCGCGCGTGAACCCCGACGCGACGGCGCGCATCTCGCCGCCACTCGGCACGCTGCCGCATGGCACCGAGACAATTGTCGTCGTGGAGGACGAAGATGCGATCCGCGCCCTCGCGGTGCGCGTGCTGACCGGGCTCGGGTACACCGTGCTGGCGTTCCGCACCGGCACCGCGGCGCTTGACGCGCTGGCGTCGGCCACCACGCACGTCGACCTGCTGCTGACCGCCGTGATTATGCCGGAGATGAAGGGGCGTGAGCTCGCGGATCGCCTGCGCGCGACGCGCCCCGACCTCCCGGTGATCTTTGCCTCCGGATACACCGACGACGTGATCGCAAGCCAAGGCGTACTGGAGTCCAACGTGGACTTCCTGCCCAAGCCGTACTCGACGGCGATCCTCGCGCGGCGTGAAGGATGCGCACGCTCCTTGAGCACGTCGTGCCGCGATCTCAGCCGGCAGAGCCGACGGCCACGCGTTCGAACCAGTCGCGCGTGGTATGCAGCCAGGTGCGCAGGCGCTCGCCCTCCTGCTGCAGCAGGTGCACCGCCCCGGTACGCTCGACCGCGTCCTGCTCGAGTCCGAAGAGACGCTTGACCCGCTCTGCGGCTCTGGCGTAGGGCATCGCTCCCAGCATGCGGGCGGCGCCTTCGATCCGGTGGGCAGAGCTGACGACCTGCACCCGGTCGTCCTGTTCGACAGCGGCGTACAGCGCGGCGAAATCCTCGGCGTCGGCTTCAAGGAACTCGCCAAGTGCCTGTCGCAACACCTCGGGGTCGTCGCCAAGACTCTCCTTGAGCGCCTTGTGGCTGAGCGGTGCAGGGAGCGTGACCGGCATCGCGCTCGACGCGACCGCCT
>JANOTB010000195.1:0-3063 GCA_031416115.1 Gemmatimonadota bacterium | reverse complement strand
GATGCCCGGGGCCTCCGACTCGACCTTGCGCGACATGGTGGTGGCGATCGGACCCTGGCCGTCGATCGGGCGGCCGAGCGCGTCGACCACGCGACCGATCATCGCCGGACCGACCGGGACCTCGAGCACGCGAGAAGTGCGACGGACCTCGTCGCCTTCCTTGAGGCGGAGGTAGTCGCCGAGCACGACGGCGCCGATGTTGTCCTCTTCGAGGTTGAGCGCGAGGGCGGTGACCGTCTCGCCGGTCTGGGACGAGAGGATCTCGAGCATCTCGCCGGCCATGGCCTTCTGGAGGCCGTAGATGCGGGCGATGCCGTCCTTCACTTCGAGAACGGAACCGACTTCCTCGACATCGAGCTTGTTGAGGTCAGCCGCCTCGATCTCGCGGAGGAGGATGTCCTTGATCTCGCCAGGGCGGAGCGACGTCTGTGAAGCCATTGTTCAGGGGGCAGAGCGTGGGTGTGTCGCGCGATCGTCGCGCTCCGATTCACTGGTCGGATCGGCCGGTGCGGGCGCGGTTATGGTCTAGCTTGTGAAAATTATCACAAGTCGGGGGAGGCTGCAACACCCCCCGCATTCCGGCTTCGGCCCTCGGGGCTGCTTAGGGAAAGGCAACTGCGCCCCTGTGGTGAGCGCCGTTGTCGGTGCTCGGCGAGGCCACCAAGAGATCAGACGGCAGCCCGCGACCGCCCCCGCCCCTGCTTGACGAACCGGTCCACCAGGTCCCCCGGCCGCAACCGAGCCAGCGACGAGGACTTCACACCGATGAGCCGCTGACAACTCGAGCTCAGGTGCGACGCAGAAGCGAACCCGAGGACGCGGGAGACGTCGGGGAGGTCGTACCCGGGGTTCTTGGCCAGCTCGGCGGCCGCGAGGATCCGTACGAGGTCGATCACGCGCTTGAGATTCGGTGCGCCGTCGGCCGAGAAGCGCCGGCTCAAATGCTCGCGAGTGAGCCCAATGGCCTCGGCGATGGTCTCGGTGCGCACTGTCCGTCCACCATGCGCGATCACGAGCCGCCAGACCGCGCGCTGAATGTCAGTCGTCAGACCGAGTACACCGTCCGCACCGCGCAGCGCGTCGGCGAATCGGTTCGTGAACGTGAGCGGAAGCAGCAGCTCCCGGAGCACAACGTCCTCCGTGCCCTCGACGAGGATGTCCGCGAACTCGAACTCGCTGCAGGCTCGAGCGAGATGCGGCGCCTCGTGGGGCCGGAGCGGACCGAGGGCGAGGAACGGAATGCTGGGGAACTCACGCGCGAGACCGGCGACGGCCCAGTGCTCATCGGTCGGCTGGGCGAGGTCGACCACGACGGCATCGGTGTACCCCGCCTTCAGTGCGTCGAGCACCTCGGCACGGTTCCGCGCGATCGTGAGCTTGCCACGACGACGCGGGAGGCTGCGTTTGAGGAGGTCGCGCGCTCTCTCGCGGGCTCCGAACGCGACGATCGCCGGTGGCGGCAGGGTCCCCGAATCGATCTCCGCCACGGCTCAGTGCGCGACCGATGTGGAGGTGATCGCGGCCGGAGCGAACGGCACCGGCACATGCGACTCACCGCGAAGCAGCGCCTGAGCCTGACGCAGCACCGACCTCGCGTTGTCGTACGCGATCAACTGTTCGGCCTGCTCGAACGAGGCCCAGCGGCAGGCGGTGATCCCCTCGGCGAGCAGTGGCGTTGTGCGCCTGGCCGGCGTCTCGATGAGGAAGAAGTGGCAGGTCTTGTGGATCCGCTTGCCGCGGAACCGGAACTCCCAGTCGATCGTCTCGATCGGCGCGCGCAGCTCAAGGTCGGCGAGTCCCGTCTCCTCTCCAACCTCTCGCAACGCCGCGGCCGCCGGCGCTTCTCCTTCCTCGAGGTGCCCCTTGGGGAACCCCCAGTTGCGATACGAATCGCGGATGAGCAGGTAGAGTGTGCGGTCCCCGTCGCGGCGGAAGACGATGCCTCCCGCCGAGACCTCCTCGAGGAGCCGCCGCTGACGAGTCATCCGACCGGCGCGGCGGACGACTGCACGGGCGGCTCGTCCACGGGCCCGAGCTCGGCGCGCCCTTCGATGAACTGGCGGACGATGGGGTCGGTGGTGTGCTTGATCTCGTCGACCGTCCCGACCTGACGCACGGTTCCCTCGTAGAGCATCGCGATGCGCGTCCCAACGGTGTAGGCGCTCCGCATGTCGTGCGTGATCACGATCCCCGTGACGCCGAGCTGGCGCTGCATGCGCCGCATGAGATCGTCGATGATCGCGCTCGTGACCGGGTCCAGACCCGTCGTGGGCTCGTCGTAGACCAGGTACTTGGGTCGGAGCGCGATCGCGCGGGCGATGCCGACGCGTTTGCGCATGCCACCCGAGAGCTCGGCCGGAAGCTTGTTCCCGACCGACTCGTCGAGGTCAACGAGTTCGAGCGCTTCGCGCACGCGGTCGTGGATCTCGTCCTCGTTGAGGAGCCCCTGCTTCCGCAGTCCCATCGCCACGTTCTCGGCGATGGTCAGCGAGTCAAAGAGGGCGGCGAACTGAAAGACGTAGCCGATCTTGGTGCGCAGCGCATAGAGTTCGCGCCGCGTGAGCGATCCCACCTCGACGCCGTCGACGTGTACCGAGCCCTCGTCCGGCTCAAGCAGGCCGACGATGTGCTTGATCGCGACCGACTTGCCTGTCCCCGAGAACCCGATGATGACCATCGTCTCCCCCTCGCTGACGTCGAGGGTGAAGCCGCGGAGGACCTGGTTCTCGCCGAAGGCCTTGTGGACGTTGTCGAAGCGGATCATTGAACTGCAGAAGTGAGATGGGAGAGGGGAGATGTGAGGAATATGGGCGCATTCTCACGACGCCGCATCCACGCTTGCTCGCTCTCATCGATAAAAAAGGAAAGGGCGGCCCGCACGGGCCGCCCTCCTCACATCTCCCATCTCCCCTCTGCCTCTAAGCCGCGAACGACCCGAGCGCCCGCCCCACATCACCCTCGCGCAACCGCTTGAGCGCGCGATCACGCAACTGCCGTACGCGCTCGCGCGTGACGCCGAGCATCGTACCGATCTCCTCGAGCGTGTGCTCTCGTCCGGCCTCG
>JANOTB010000194.1:0-22869 GCA_031416115.1 Gemmatimonadota bacterium | reverse complement strand
TGCTCGTCGTGGCCGCCTGCGCGAAGACACGCCGTGCATCAGTGACGCCGCAAAGAACAAGCAGAACCAGGAAAGCGAGGGAGCGTGCGCGCATATGTCGTGAGTAGGAGGTGTGCAGGGCTAACAATTCGTGAGCACGTGGGCTTCTGCTGCGAGCGGACCGACCGATGCCGTGCGATGCGCCGATGGCCGGTCCGCTCGTCAGCAGCAAGCAATGTTATGCCGGCGACCGGTGGACGTTGCGTCGGAGGAGCCCCTCGCGCAATCGGATGGTAACCAACAGCGCCCAGGTCGGGCGTATGCTCGGCGCTCCCGTCCCTCGGAGCGCGTATGCCGGATGCGGCACCGGCGGCACGCGGCGTCTACAAGCCCCGACGCGCGCAGGCCTCGCCGCTCTTTCGGCTGGTGTCGGACCATCTGCACCGCCTGCAGACCGTCTACATGATCGCTATTCGCACGCTGACGGGTGAGCGCGAGCTCGCGGTCGGCATCGTCGCCTGTCTGCAGACGCACGGCTCGCGGGCCAACTGGCATCCGCACCTGCACCGGCTCGTGACCGACGGCGGATTTCGGCCCGACGGCAGCTTCCCGCGCCCCCTGAGCACGGCCCCGACGCCCCGCCACCCGCAGGGACGTTCGGCGTGCGCGGGGGCCCCATTGGGGCGGATGGTCACTCGCCTCCCGCCCCGGCCCCCAACCTCAACCGCCGACCGGACGGCCCGCGAGGCGCGCCCGCTGGGTGGAGGGTACGCCGCCGCCCGTTCGGCGGCCTGTCACTGCGGCCGCTGGTACTCGCTCGTCCCGGTGTCGTACAACGCACCCGATTCCTCGCGCTCCGCGACCCGCCGCTCTCGCGACGCCTGCGACTCGCGCGTATGGATGTACCGGTCGAAGAACTGGAACTCCGTGTCGGTCTGGAAGATCGCCCGCGGCCGGCGCGCCTCGCGGATCTTGTACGCCGCGTAGCTGCCGATCGCGAGAATGAGCGTCACGAGGAACGAGACCAGGATGACGAGCGCGAGGATCGTTCCGACGGTCACAGGCGCCCCGCCCGATCGAGTTTACCCCACGTCATGTCGACGTTCTGCAGTTCGTCCACGGTAGCCATGAGTTTGGTCACGTCGATCAGGGGGAAATAGAAGAAGCGCATGAAGAGCGCGTACGGGACCAGTCGCAGCTCCTCCTGCTCTCCCGAGACACAGTACATCGCGGCGATGAGATCGAGCAAGGTGAACAACAGGAACCACCAGACGATGAACATGCCCATCTGCCCTTCCGCGAGCGCGGTCGCGGCGAAGAGGCCGTTCACCACCACGTTCGCAGCCGGCAGGACGATGCCCTCGAACAGCATCATCACGATCGAGATCCACACCCAGAAGCTCACGGGATTGAGCAGCGCGAGCTTGCGCTTGCGCACCGCCTGCAGGATCCCACGCGTCCAGCGGTAGCGCTGCTTGATCAGGTCGTTGACCGTCTCGGGCGCCTCGGTCCACGCGACTGCGCGGTCCTCGTACACGATGTGGTAGCCCGACGCGAGGATCTTGAGCGTGAGGTCGGCGTCCTCAGCGAACGTGTCGCGATCGTAACCGCCCACCTCCTGCAGCACGCTCCGCCGGAAGAGCCCGATCGGCCCCGGGATGATGTTCACCACGCGCACGAAGCCCTGTGCCCGCCGCGCCATGTTGAGCCCCTCGATGTACTCGAGCGCCTGGAAGCGGGAGAGGTGCGTCTCGCGGTTGATGACCTTCACGTTGCCCGCCACCGCAGCAACGTGGTCCTTCTCGAAGTGCGGCATCGACACGCGCAGTACCTGCGTCTCGAGCTTGGAGTCGCCGTCCATGCACAGCACGAAGTCGTGGCGCGCCAGTGCGATCCCGGTGTTGAGGGCACTGGCCTTGCCGCCATTCAACTTGCTCACCAACCGCACCGTCACGTCGCCGTGACGCCCCTCGAGTGGGGCCACACGCTCGCGCGTCTCGTCCGTCGAGCCGTCGTCCACGACGAGGATCTCATACGCGGGGTAGTCGAGCCGCAGCAGGCTGCGCACCGACGCCTCGATCACCGGCCCCTCGTTGTACGCCGGCACGATGATCGTCACCGGCGGCCACGTCACCTGGCCGCGCGCATCGCCGCGCGCCGTCTGCTCGACCTGATGCAGATAGCCGAGCCACATGAAGGCGAGGTAGCGGACCACCAGCCCCATCAGCACCACGATGCTCATGAGGAACGTGATCGTGTACATCAGGTCGTCGGTCTGCCCGAGGATGCTCCAGGCCAGATAGACGCCGCCCACCACGGCCGTCACCAGCGTCGAGAGTCCGAGTGCGAGCCGGAAGGTATCCTTGATCCCGCCACCGCCGATCATCGAGTGAACCGGGCGCGGAGGCCGCCGAAACCGGCGGCGTACTCACCGGCACGGTCCTGGCCGTAGCCACCGTAGAGGCCCACCTCGAGTCCGCGCCGCCGCCACGTCGCGTCTGCCGAGAGCGTCGCCTGCAGTGCGGAGTTGGTACCCAGAGGTCGACCGGGCGCCGTCTCACGCACCCAGGCAATGGCTGGGGCGAGCCGGGCGCCTGCTGACCATCCCACCGGACGATCACGGCGCACGTCGAGCCCGACTCCCTGCGTGAGGAAGAACTGCGGCGACCAATAGTCCACGGTGCCGGTCGCGAAGGTGGCGGCGCTGGCCGTGTAGAGCACGGCGACCGGGCCCCGCACCGCCCACCGCGCCGTCGCGGCGGCGGCGCTGCGCGAGTTGCCGTCGCCGAGCCGCGCATGATCGACCTGCGCATAGATGTCGAGTCGCGCCCGCGGCTCCGCGCTCACGCTGCCGAGCAACGACGTCGCGGGCATCACGTCGTCGGGCGCGAGCACATCGCCCGAGCGCAACGACTCGTACGCGGGCTGGCGGCTGAGCGCGCCGCGAACCGAGAGCGTGCGCGTGCGACGCGAGACCTCGACGAGCGCCGTCCCCGCCGGTCCGCCGCCGTCGAACGCCACGGCCCCGGCGCGTGCGAGCAGCGTCAGGCCGCCGAACGCGCGGGTGAATCCCACATCGCCGCCGATGCCCTCGAGCGGCGTGCCAGCGCTGCCGGTGGCGCGACGCACCTCGCCGCCGACGATCAGCACCGTCTCGTCAGCCAGCGGCGCGAAACCCTGTTGCGCCCGCAGCGTGAACGAATCGAAGCCGTCCGAGTCCCCGAGCCCCGCTGTGGCGGCAGCGCTCCCGTACGACGGCTCGAACGCGAGGGCCTCGCGACGTTGCACCACGAGGAGACGTCGCCCCTCGACCAGTTGCGCGTCGCCGGCGTTGAATCGTGCGGCGCGATCGTACGCCAGCCGGGAGGCGTCGCGCTCTTGGCGCCAGCGGTGGATGTCGCCCTGCACCACTGCGGCCTCCAACGTGGGCGCGCGCTGTTCCGACGCGCGCGCGTCGGCCATCGCACCGGTGAGGTCGTTGAGCGCGAGACGGACCCGGGCGCGAGACATCAACAACGGCGCTGACGGAACGCGCGCCAGCAGCTCGCCGTACTGAGCCTCGGCCTCGGCGAACGATGAGACCCGCTCGAGGTCCTGTGCGTAGCGGAGTCGCAGGGCGTCGTCGTTCGGGCGCACGGCGACCAACCGGGCGAGGAGCGGCAGAGTGAGCCGCACGTCGTCCACCTCGAAGAGCACGCCCCGGGCCTCTGTGAACAATGCCTCGCTGGGGTTTCTCGTCAGCAGTTCTTCGAACGCGCGCACGGCGCCTGCCGCATCGCCGAGGCGTGCGCGGGCCCGAGCGAATGACAACAGTGCGCGGTCACGCGACGGATCACGAGCCAGGACGTCGCTGAGCAAGCGGCTCGCGAGCTCGACGCTGTCCGCCGCGACCGCCACGTCCGCCGCCTCCTCTTGAAGGTCGAGCGATGTGTCTGCCGCGATCGCCGCGAGGTAATGCGGCAGCGCCTCACCGGAGCGGCCGCCACGACCGAGCGCGCGCGCGAGCACGAGCCGGTAGAGCACCTCTTCGGGATACTCCTGTACCCAGCGCATCGCAGTCGGGATGTCGGGAATGATCGAGCGACGCACGAGCAGGCGCAGCGCGTCCACGCGCGGGTCCGTGTGCGGCGGGATCGGCGCCAGGAGGCTGTCGGCGCCGATCGGATCGCTCGCCTCGGCGGTCGCGCGCGCGAGCCCGATGCGCACGGGGAAGTCGTCATCGTCCAGCAGGAGCATCGAGGCCAACGCGCGTCGGGCGTCGGCAGGCGGGAGCTCGGAGAGGATGCGGTTCACGGCCTCGCCGAGGATGTAGCGGTCGTTCCCGCCGACGAGATAGCGTCGGTAGTGGAATACGCCGCGTTCACGGCGCCGTGCCTCGAACGCGAGTCGTGCCGCCGCGAGGCGCAGAGGGCGGTCGTCCTGATTCACCATGAGCCATCGCTCAAGCACTTCGAGCGCGCCTGCGAGCGAGCCTTCACTCCGCAGCGTGAAGACCGAGTCGAGCATCGCCGCCTCGGGCGTCGGTTGCCAGGGCGTCGTGGTGTCTCGTTGCACCAGGACCACCGGCACCGGCGCTCGGCGCACCGCCGCCTCGGTCGCACTGCGGCGCACCTCGCTGCCCGTCACCTGCCAGAAGGCAAAGACCGCGCTCACGGTGAGCCCGAAGAGGCCCGTCCCGAACGTGACGGCATAGCCGATGGGCGACGTCTTGGAGGGCACTCAGGCCACCGTGAGGCCGAGCAGCGAATAGATCCGTTCCGCCTCGGTCGGGAAGCCGATCGACTCGGCTTGCAACGGCGGCCCCGCCTGCTCGATCCACTGCGTGTCGATGCGCTGCAACAGTCCCGTGAGGTCGCTGGGCCGCGCCCCTTCGAGATACGCGATCACGCCCTCGCCAAGGATGCCGGCGAAGTCGCCGCTGTCGACGCGCAGCACGCGAACCACCAATGCGGCAAGCGCCTGAGGGTCGCCGCCGGGCGACGTGAGCCGTAGCACGGTGAAGAAGGGGTCGCGCACCGCGGTGAGGACCGACTGCACCGTCGACGCGAAGCCGTGCTCGTCGAAGAGCTGGTAGTGTCCCTGCTCGTCGGTGGGCTGAAGCACCGTCGGCATACCCTGATCGCGGCTCGACAGCGCCTTCGACCGGCCGCGGCGCACGATGCTGCGCAGTCGCTCGATGAACTCCGGCTCGGAGAGGTTCGCGCTGAGGAAGTCGTCGGCACCAGCGCGGAGTGCGCGCGTGCGGTCGCTCGCCCGCAGATGAAAGGGCGTCACCAGCACCACCGGGGTGCGCACGTCGGCAGCGCGCTGCTGGCGGACCATCTGCAGCGCGTCCTCGAGCGTGTCGCGCTGCACGCACAACAGCAGCGCCCCGATCCCGTCGCGGAGCGTCTCGCCGAACTGCGGCGGCACCGTCGCGCGCACCGTGACGCTGAACCGCGCCTGCAGGGTGGCGAGTAGCGCCTCGGGGAAGGGCGCGCCCAGTCGCACGATCAGCACGCGGCGCCGCAGTTCCTCGATCAGCGTCTCTTCCTTCAGGTTGGGCTCGCCGTCCTGCGCGAAACCGAATCCGGCGTCGATCTTGTACCGCACCGGTGCGACCGACTCGGCTTGGTGTCGCAACTTGCGGATCTGCAGGGTCCCTCGACGGCGCCCTTGCTCTGAAGATGTGAGGTGGAAGACACCGCCCGAGCGCTGCAGCAAGGGCTCGAGGCGCTGGTCGTAGAGACCCGCGAGGTCGCCCGGGTAGGTGATCACCGCAGTGGCGGCGAGCGCATCGAGGAACTCCACCAGCGCGAAGATCGACTGCGATCCGGCGCCGCCGCCCTCGAGGAACGGCACGATCGAGTCGACGCTGATGCGCTGCACCGGCTCGTCGCCGATGTGCCGGAGCAGCTCTTCGAACGCCTGCATCGGCGTCGCGGCGCGCATGAATCGGCGCACGAAGTCGAGCTGAAAGGTGACGATGCGCACTCGGTCGGCGAGGAGCGCCTCGCCCAAATCGATCCCGAGGAACTCGGCCGAGTCGAGCAGGTCGCCGGGATCGTCGTGGGTGAGGATCAGCCCGCGCTCACCCTGCTGCACACCCGCGTCGATGAACTCCAGGCAGGCACAGCTCTTCCCAGTGCCGGGGTTCCCCGAGAGGATGTACGGCCGCCCCTTCACGAATCCACCGATCTGGCGGTCGAGCGGAGCCAGTCCGCTCTTCAACAACGTTGTCATCGCGCTCCTAAAGCGGTCCACACTGCCGGATCTTCAAGGCCGAGGCGCCAGAGCGCCACGGTGCGCACGCCAAGTGCGCGCGCGTCGAGTACCAACTGTTCAAGAAGCGGGCCATCGGTGAGCCATGCCTCGCCCCGGCTTCCCATCTGCAGGCGCAACGATCCGGAGGCCGAGTCGCGTCCGATCGCCGCTCCCGACTCGCGCGAGAGCCGCTGCACATCGTCCCACCCCACGACGTCGGTCGGCACGCCGGTACGCCAATGGTAGCCGTAGACGGGGAAGGCCGCGACCACTCGCTCCGGCCCCGCGGTCGCGACCCAGCCGGCGAGTCGTGACCGCGCCCAATCGCGAGCCGCGACCGGCCCCGGTTCGGAGCCAGCCCAGTGCTGGTCGTACAACATCACCAATAGCCTGTCGACGTGCGGCAGCAGGTGTCGAGGCGCGTACCCAACAGTGTCCTCTGCAGGCACGGCGATCGCCACCTCGCGAGCGCCTCCCCGACGTGCCGCAGCGGCGAACGCTTGGGCGACGATCGCCAGCGACGTCGTGTCGGCGTGCACTAGCGCCTCGAAGTCGAGCACGACTCCGGCGTACGCGCCCGCGCGGATCAGTTGTTCGATCACGTCCGCGGTGCGGGAACGCGATGCCGCGTCTCCGGCGAGAGCGCGCACGATCTCCGGATGGAACCGGTCGCCGCGGTAGCTCGTGATCAGCGCGAAGCGGTCACCGCGACGGGTGGGATCGGCGCGTACGGCGTCGGCGAAGAGCGAGACGGGTGGTCCGCCCATGGAGTCGAGACTTATCCATCCCGAGACCATCGTCGCACGAGGGCCCGCGCCCGCCGCGAGCGCCGCATCGCTTCGTGCGTCCCATGGCGCGGTGAAGACCCAGAGACGTTGCCGCGACGCGCAGCCCACGAGCCCGAGCAGGCCGAGCATGAGTACCGTTCCAATCGGCTTCACGCGGTCACAGCGCCGACGGTCACGGCGCCGACGCGGCGGAGTCGGCCGCGCCGATCACGGACGGGATGCTGATGACCTCGCCATTGAGGCGACGCAGGATCAGCGCCTGCCGCTTTCGCATCTGCGCAGGCTCGTGGGTGGGCGTGGAGGTGCGCGGGGTGGCGAGCGTGGCCGCCAGCGTCGCAGCCTGCACCTTGTTCAAGTCCTTCGCAGCGACGCCGAAGTACGCCTGCGACGCGGCCTCGACGCCATAGAGTCCGGGGCCGAACTCGGCGACGTTGAGGTAGAGCTCCATGATGCGCTCCTTGGGGAGCGCGCCCGCCAACCGACGCGTCACCGCGACCTCGCGCGCCTTGCGGAAGAGTCCGTCGTTCGGCGGGAACCAGATCGCCTGCACGAGGTACTGCGTGAGCGATCCCGCGCGACCGACCGTTCCCATCTGCTTGAGCAGTCCCGGCATGACCGCCAGCAGGTCGGAGCGGTCGACGCTGTTCCCCCACTCGAACGCGTCCCGCGGATAGCCGGCGGCGCGACGCATCGCAGTCCAGTCCGACCCCTGCCGCTCAGCGAACTTCGGATCGATCCCGAGGATCACCGCCTCCGCCATCACTGGCGCGATCGCGGACATCGCCACCACCAGCTGTTTGCGACAGTTGGGCAGCTCGTTGCGGATTCCGTCGCAGCTCCCCTCGGTGCCGGGGGCCGTGCCGCGTCGCACTGCGGCCTCGGCCTCCTCCAGTCGTGCGCCCATCAACGCAGTGGTCGCGGGGACCGTCGATGCGATATCCCCGAACCGTGGGAAGGCGAAGAACCAGGAGAGCCCGCCCACCAGCATGAGCGTGAGCAGCCCCGGCGCGCGGAACCGACGGCGGCTCACCACCTGTTCCTTCGGCTTGAGCAGCGTGCGCGGCCAGGGCGTCTGCGTGGTCACAGGTCCCGCGGCGGGCAGGGCCGACGCATCCGCGATCGAGGTCCCGATCATCGTGATGTCGCGAGGAACGGCCTGCATCCCGCCGGACGATACCGCGAGCTGGCGTTTGCTCGGTCGAGTCGACGGGCGTGGCGTCGCCGACACCGGCCTTGGCGACGTCGAGCGCGGCGTGTTGTTGATGCGGTTCACCGCCTCGGCGGCACCGCTGCCGGTCGCGAAGGCGCGCAGGAGCAGGCGGAACTCCTCCTCGTCGCCGGTGGCGGCGTTGCGGAAGATCTTCGCCACCTCCTCCAGGCTCACGAATCGGTCCTCGGGAGCCTTCTCGAGCATCTTCGCGACTGCGGCCACGATCTCGCCCGGGCAGTCGGGTCGGTGCTTCTGCAGCGGTGGCGGAGGCTCGGCGATGTGCTGGAAGATGAGCGCGACGTACGTGTCGGCGACGAAGGGCGGCTGCCCAGTGAGCATCTCGAACGCCACGCATCCAAGCGAGTACTGGTCGGCCGCGCCTGCGACTTCCTTCGAGCCGCTGATCTGCTCAGGGCTCATGTAGGTCGGCGTACCGATCGCCGCGCCGGTCGCCGTGAGCATCGACGATTCCTGCACCTTCGCGATGCCCAGGTCCGTCAGAACGACCCAGCCTTCCTTGTCGAGGAGGAGGTTCCCGGGCTTGATGTCGCGATGGACGACGCCGCTGCGGTGCGCGTAGGCGAGGGCCTCCGAGACCTGCGCCACGACACGCGCCACCAGCGGGATCGGCAGAGGTCCCACGCTTCTGATGATGTCATCGAGTGGTTTGCCGTCGATGAACTTCATCACGAAGAAGATCAGATCCGTCGACTCCCGAATCGCGTAGACCGGGATGATGTGCGGGTGGTTGAGCCGTGCCCCTGTCCGTGCCTCGCGCAGGAAGCGGTTGATCAGCTCGTCCCCGGCGGCGAAGAGCTCCGGCGACATGACCTTGATCGCCACCTTGCGGTCGAGCGCGAGGTCGTGCGCCAGGTAGACGGTGGCCATGCCGCCGCGACCGAGTTCGCGCTCGATGCGATACTCGCCGGCCGTCGCCGCCGTGAGCTTGGCCATGACCGGATCGACAGGCCGCGCATCGCGCGGGACCGTGGCCATCGGATCGGGTTGCGGCTGCTCGGACGGCGTGCTGGGCGAAGGGTCGTCGGACATGTCTGGGGATCGGCGCACGAAACGGTTCGGCGATGCGCCGAGTTCAGGAGACGAAATGTCCGAATCGGGTTGGTGTCGCGCAAGGACGTAGGGTCGGGCATTCCGACGCGCTGGCACTTGACCGACGGTGGGGGCTCGCTACGACTTGGCGTTGACGCTGCCTCGCGTGTGAGCGATCTCGCGCTTCAGACCACGGGCGCCCGGGCTTGTAGACGCCACGCGCCGCCGATGCCGTTCCATAGCCGGCGCCGCACGGATGTTGCGTCGGAATGGCCCGGTACGCAACGCAACGGTGATGGTCCGCGCTGGACTCAAGCGTAGGCTCGGCGCTGTTCGGTCCAGGTGCACGATGCCCCGGCGCCCTGATTGAAAGTCCTATCCCTGCGGTGCGGCTCGTGCCGTAACTCAGAAGAACGGCTGGTACCGCGGCTTCCAGAAGCGATCGTACGTCAGGCCGACTCGAAGCTGCAGGTTTCGCCCGACCGCGCTCGTGGACGGGACCTTCCCCTGAAAGATGAACAGGTCTGCAGTGACGGAAAGCGCGAGTTCATCGACCAGCGGAACGAGCAGTTCGTGTACCATGTTGTACCGGAACGCGAGCATGCTCGCATCGTCCCCGCGCGACGGCAGGAAGTACGTCAGGTCGTTGCGCAGGCGATAGATCGCTTGCCCTGCGTCGGCGCGCCGCAACCCCCCGAGGCGCCGTATCAGCTCCGTGCGCGATTGAACGCCGTACTGCAGGTTCGGCCTGCCGAAGTCGTTCTCCAGAGCGAGGGCGAACTCCACTCGGCGCCAGGAAGGCGTGGGTGCAAGGAGCAACCCTCCGATCGCGCGCCCCGCAAGCTGGCGCGGGTTCTGCTTGCCGGTCACGCGATCCACCGTCGCCGTGAACTCCGTGTCGAACTCGCCTCGCGCGAACGGCCAGACGCGCCGTGTGGAGTCTGACCGCGCGGACGGGCGAAATGTCAGGTCGAACCTGAGGTCGTCGGACGACTCGGTGACGTCTGTGCGCCCGGCGTTGCTGACTGTCTGCCGCGCATAGCTGAGGGCGACACCGAGGTCGGTGGCGGAGGTTCGCCGATCATGCGTGAGCACCAACCGCCCGCCCACGCCGACCACCCAGGAGCTCTGTGCCGTCACGCGGCTCTCGGGGACGCTTCCGTAGCCGTCGTTGGCCTGCACCTGGTTGAGCGAGAACGAGATGGTTGGCCGGTCGAACGCGATACTCAGCAGGTTGACGAATGGGGGATCCGGGCTGAGCCGCGCGGCGGTCTGATCCAGGTAGGCGTCGCCCCTCCACTCCTCGCGCGTGCGTCGCAACTCGCCAAAGATGAAGTCCTTCAGGGAGAGTGGCGCACCGTCGGTCGATGGCACCAGATCGCCTGCCGACCCGATCGTGAAGAATCGGCGGACGCGGCGGCCTCGCTCGAAGTTTCGTGATCGGGAGCCCTCGTAGAGGACGTCGCTCGTGGCGACCCGATAGTACGTCTGGTCGTCGAGGCGGTGACCAAGGACCATGCCCCGGGCAAGGTCAATGCCGCTCGTGGCGAGTTCGCCCCGGGTGTCCGCGCGGAGGAGCGCCTTGAGGTCGGCGCCCTGCACGTCGACAAGGACAATGGCGTCCTCGGTCCAGAGCCAGGCGCCGATCTCGTTCTCGTGCAGCTTGCCGATCATTGGAGGGAACTGGTCCAGTCGGCGGATGACGGCAACTTCTGCCTTCCCCCGAATTCGCAGCATGCGGGCCATGAACGCCTCCCACATGCGCTTCGACACCCGTCCCTGCGCCGAGACCGCGTCGAAGGTGCGGAGTTCGGGGTGCCGATCGGCCATCTCCACGAATGCCGGGAATATCAGTTCTCCACGCGGCCTCGCTACCAGCGTCGCCATCCGCGCGATCGTGCGTACGATGCCGGTGTCGGGCGCGATGCGATCGGTCACCACATCCAGATGATGCTCCACCGCTGCCAGAAACGCGCCCGGGCCATCCGGCCGGGAGCGGAATTCGAGGTCGAGCCGGCCAACGCCGATCCCGTTGGCGACACTTCGTGCCACGAGCGCCGGAGCCCCAGGCCGGGAAAACGGGCGCTCGGGCAACTCGACTCGCGTGCGCGTCCCCTCGGGCGCCCACCGGACCGGCATATCCGCGACGATCGCATCGATGCCGGCCACCTCAGTTGCCAGATTCGCATTGTCCGCGGGGTCCATGTTGGACAGCACGACCACGGCGGTGGCGCCTTCGCGACGGAGCCGTGCGACCTCGCGCCGGACTGCAGCGATCGGCGACTCGAACCTGAAGTCGTCGAGAACGGCTCTCGGCAATCGGTCGCGCACATTGGGATTCACGACGCCCACGAGGCCAAGCCGCGCCAGGCCATTCCCGATCAGGCGGCGCGAGACGAAAAGCGCGGAGTCTGCCGTGCGCGCTTTCGAGGAGTCCGCCAACCGAACATTTGCTGCGAGCAGTTCAACCTGCGGGAACTTTTCATGCAGCTGGGCAAGCGTTGTGGCGCCCAGGCCCAGCTCGAACTCGAACGGCACGGAGATCGTGTAACCAAGCTCGCGGAGGGCAGTGAAATCGAGTTGGGCACGATCGCCGGGCTCGATGCCGAGGTCGCCCGCCTGATGACCGAGGTCGGCCGTCACGATCAGGCCGGCGTGAGGCCGCGAGGCACCCCGCGCGACGCGCAGTAGCGTCGCGCGCGGCCCCAACTCTCCCAGGTTGAGTGGCAGTTCGAAGAGACGGGAGTCAAGTACGTCCACCCTGTTCATCTCGCCGACGGTCCATGCTCCCGGATCGTCGGGCCACACCGCTCCAGGCCGCTCGACGATGATGATGCGGTCGTCGCGCGGAGATCGGAGCCGCGTCACCGTCACGCGCGTCGCGACCAGGTCCGGAAAGTCCAGGTGGCGACGCGGGTTTCGCTCGAGCATCTCTAGCAGGTCCGGCGACGGCCGCCATGGGTCCTGGAGCAGGAGCACGTTGGCGGAGATGAGCGCGCGAACGGTGTCGAGACGTTCCCCCTCACCTCGCCGCGCAAGGACGAACGGCAGCTCGTCGCCCACGGGCTCATCCGATGGCAGGAACACCACGATTCCCGGCGCGCGCCATGCCATGTGGCTGACGAGCTTGAACGGAACGCGCTCGGCGGCGGCCTGTTCCGTGAGCAGTTCGTGTTCGTCCTGCGCGCGTCGAACGCCGAGCGCGCCGAGGCTTCGTCCGGTATACACGATCGAGATCCGCGTGGAGTCCTGCGGCACCTGGGCCGCTGCGGACCACGCAAGCGCTGCGTAGGCCGCGGTCAGCACCATCGCTCGGCGACACGACCGCAGGAAGGAAGGCACGAGCAAAGTCTCCCTCCGGAGCGCGCTATGCGCCAATCGCGGTTCGGCCGACAATCGTGGGGTCGGGTCCGACGAGAACGTAGACTCCTGTTCGACGCGCCTCCGTGCGTTTGGCGAGCTGATCGAGTGAGGTCCGCGAGCAGGCCACGGCCTTGACGGTTGACATGCCGATCTCTGCCGTGCGGAGTCCGGTGGGCGAACCCTCTGGCATGAAGATGCGAATCGACCGAGCGGGCACTCAATCTCCGGTTGTCGAGATAACGAGGCTGTAGGAAACCCCCATGGATGATTCTGGTGCGACGGCACAATCGATGCAAGGAATACGGGGAGAATGGTTGCGTCGGCCGCCACGCCGCCACTCCTCCGCCCGCCTCGCCCATGGCTCGCTACAAGTACATCGACACCAACCCGCGGTTCCTGGCCGTCGACCTGGCCCAGCAGCTGCGCCCCGGCACGTTCGAGCACGCGCTGAACCATCTACATGGACCATGCAATCGATCTCTCGCACTTCGATGCGCGGTTTCGGAACGACGCGACGGGCGCCACGGTCTATCCGCCGGCCATGTTGTTGAAAGTGAAATGCGGGGTAAGCAAGCGCCCATTGCGGTACGCGGGCGTGTTCTCTTGGCGCGTGGTGCGCCGGGCAGGCCTCGTCGCGAGCGCGAGCCCCACGTGCCGGACCGTGATCCGAATGCGCGCGCCGATTTTCAGCAGGGTGAGCCGGATCGTCTGGCACTGCGCATGCGCCAGCGCCGTACCCAGATCCGGTTCTCCATCTCGCCGCGCGCACAATACACCTCCTCGTAGAGCGTGCGGGCGTCCACGGTCGTGAGCGGCAGCGAGGTCATCACAAAACGCGGATTGCTCTTGCCGTCCGCGGCGAGTTCCTCGGGAATCAGCGCCGTGAGGCGGGCGTGCTTCGCGAGGCCGAAGACCAAATCGACGCCGTGCGCTTCGGCCCACGTCATCAGCGCGTCGCGACAGAACCCACGATTCGTCCAAGGCGCCCGCACTCGCACCGGATCGTCCGTGGCATCCAGATCGAGCACGAGCTCGGTCGGGGGCGTCGCATTCGCCTGGAGGAACACGTCCACGAGCATCCGATCCACCGCGGCGAACTGCGTCCGGATGCCCGTCGCCCGATCGACCTCGCGGAGCAAGACGGCACCGCCGTCCGACGTCAACGCCCCGCCATCAAACCGTGCCTGCACCGACCGCCGTGCCACCGCTTGAAACTGCAGCGTCCCTGCCGTACACTCTGTCGTCACAACAGCGGGCTCCGGGTGGTGTGTAGGTCGTTCTCGACAAACACCTTACCACCATTCGGACCCGCTGTTAACAATCCCCCCGTGAGATTTCCGGGCTCGACTCACCCGATTCTCCCATGACGACTCGCACCTTTCCCACTGACGCGCGCGCCTGGGTCGAAGTCGACCTCGGTGCCCTCGTACGCAATGCGCGCGCACTCGCCGCGCATTCGCAGAAGCCGCTCATCCCCATGATCAAGGCCGACGCCTACGGTGTCGGTGCGGTCGCCGCGGCGCGTGCGCTCGAAGCCGTCGAACCGCTCGCGTACGGCGTGTCGTCGGTCGCCGAGGCGATCGAGTTGCGGCAGGCGGGCATCGAGCGGCCGATCATCCTCTTCACGCCCTCGATGCTCGAATCCCCGGACCCGGAGTGGATCCCGTCGGACGCGCTGCTCATGACGCGCTACCACGTCACACCGACGCTCGCGCGGCGCGAGCACATCATCGCGTGGGGACTGAGCGACAATCGGCCGGCTTGGCATCTCGCGATCGACACCGGGATGCACCGCGCGGGGATCGATCATCGTTCGCTCACTCTGCTGCACGAGGCCATCGCGCAGTTCCCGCCGCTCGGCGCCTTCACCCATTTCCACTCGGCCGAACTCGACGACGGGTCGATGGAGACGCAGGAGAAGCACTTCCGTACCGCGGTCTCCAAGCTCCCACGCCGGCCACGATTGCTGCATGCGGAGAACAGCGCCGCGATCGTCCGACGTCCCGCGTCGGAGTGGGACTGTGTGCGTCCGGGCGTATTCCTCTACGGCGTGAGCAGCGGTCAGAAGGCGGCGCTGCGGCCCGAGCCCGTCGTGTCGCTTCGCGCGCGCGTGGTCGAGGTGCGCACGATACCGGCCGGTGACTCGGTGAGCTACGGCGCCACCTGGCGCGCCGAACGCCAGAGCGAGATCGCCACGGTCTGCTGCGGCTACGCTGACGGACTGCGGCGGCACCTCGGAGGCACGCACGGCTGCGGGCTCGTGCGGGGGCAGCGGGCGCCGATCGCCGGGCTCATCACCATGGACATGACGATGCTCGACGTCACCGGCACCGGTTGCACGGTCGGCGACGTGGTCACGTTCATCGGACGCGACGGCGACGAAGCGCTCACCGCCGAAGGCATCGCCGGACGGAGTGGGCTCTCTCCGTACGAGCTCCTCGTGGGACTCCGTCTCCGGTTGCCGCGCGTCTACACCGGGACCTGGTGATGGCACACCGCGCGATCATCCTCGTACTCGACGGCGTCGGCATCGGCGCGGCCCCGGACACCGCCGCGTACGGTGACACGGGCTCCGACACGCTCGGCAACATCGCGCGCGCGGTCGGCGGACTCGTGCTGCCCAATCTCGAGCGCGCCGGACTGGGGCGCATCGCGCCGCTCCTGGGAGTCGCGGCGGTCGAGCACCCGACCGGCGCGTGGGGCCTCATGGAGCCCAAGTCGGCCGGCAAGGACAGCACCACCGGCCATTGGGAAATGGCCGGCGTGCACTTGGCGAAGCCGTTCCCGACCTACCCGCATGGATTCCCGGCCGAGGTCGTAGCGGAGTTCGCGCGCCGCACCGGGAGGCCGGTGATCGGCAACGTGGTCGGGAGCGGCACCGCGATCCTCGACACCTACGGCGAGGAACACCAGCGCACCGGCGCCTGGATCCTCTACACCTCGGCCGACTCGGTCTTCCAGATCGCCGCCCACGAGGGGACTGTCCCGCTCGCCGAGCTCTACGCCGCCTGCGACACGGCTCGGGCCCTGCTCGTCGCGCCGCACGACGCGTCGCGCGTGATCGCACGGCCATTCGTCGGGGTGCCCGGGGCGTGGACGCGCACGACGAATCGCCGCGATGTCTCGATCGATCCGCCCGCCGAGACGCTGCTCGACGCCCTCGCCGTGGCGGGGATCCCTCGCAACGGGGTAGGGAAGGTCGACGATCTCTTCGCCCGGCGGGGCCTCGAAGGGGGCCATACCATGGACAACGCCGACGGCGTGGCAAAAATACTTGAGTGGATTCGGGGCGGTCCGGATGGGTTGTTGTTCGCCAACCTTGTAGATTTCGACCAAGCCTACGGGCACCGGAACGACGTTCCGGGGTTCTATCAGGCACTGCGCGACTTCGATCGCGTCTTGCCCGACCTCACATCCGCCCTCCGAGAGGACGACCTGCTCTTCATCACCGCTGATCACGGGAACGACCCGACCACGCCGTCCACCGACCACGCACGCGAGTGCGTTCCGGTGTTGGCGCTGGGCGCGCGTGTCCGACCGGTGGCGTTGGGGCGGCGGTCGACCTTCTCCGACCTCGGGGCGACGGTGGCCGAGTGGCTGGGGGTCGGGTTCCGCGGTCGCGGGACATCGTTCCTGCCGGCGATCATCGCGTGACCGTTGTGTCGATCGAGCCGTACCTCCCGGCGCTGCGCGCCCGGGCTGCTGAGGCGATGCGGCAGGCCTACGCACCGTACTCGAAGTTCAGCGTCGGTGCGGCACTACTCGCCACCGACGGCACGATCATCGGTGGCTGCAACGTAGAGAACGCATCGTACCCGGCGGGGACCTGCGCCGAGCGATGCGCGTTGGGAGCGGCGGTGGTTGCTGGGCACCGGAGCTTCGCCGCCGTAGTGATCTGTTCGCAGGCCACCGAACCGACGCCACCCTGCGGCATTTGCCGTCAGGCACTGGCCGAGTTCGGCACCACCCTCGCCGTGGTCGCAGTGACCGCGACGGGTTCCGAGGCGCGCTGGACGCTCGACGAGCTCCTGCCGCATCCCTTCACGCCCTCAAAGCTCCACACCCGATGATCCGGCGCCTGCTTCGCGCCCCCGTATTGCTGGCGTTCCCGGTCGCGCTGCTCGTTGGCGCCTGCACCGAGAGCCTCACTACGGCCGACTCGTGCCCCGCGCTCTGCCCGGGACAACAGCTCAACATCTTGGACACGATCCTCGACCCGGCGATCGTGCTCGACACGACGCTGCAGACGTTCCCGCTGCTCGGGTTCGAGAACTCGCTGCTCGTCGCGAGCCGGGGAGACACGCTCGATACGCGCGCGATCATCCGGTTCGACACGTTGCCGCGCACCTTCTCGCCGCCAAGTGACACGGCGCGTCCGGTCAGCTACGTCGACTCGGCCACGCTGAGCATTCGGTTGGCGAAGACGTCGATCAAGGTCCCGCGGACCTTCTTCATCGACGCGTTCGACGTGGGGGACACGACCTTGGTCGATTCTCTCCCGTCGACGCTGCTGCCCTTCTTCACGGCGGGCCGCCTCCTCGGTAGCCTGCAGGTCGACAGCGTCAGCTTCATCGACTCGAGCACCGTGAAGATCGTGCTCGACAGCGCACGCATGCGGCGGATCGTCTCGACGCCCGGTGCGGTACTCCGGATCGGCCTGCAGTTGCGCAGCACCGAGACCGGAGCGTTCCTCATCACGTCGAGTGATGACGCGAGTAACGGTCCGTTGCTTCGCTACCGCGTCTCGGCTGACACGTTGGTCGCGGCCGTGACCGCGCGTCCGACGTCGCTCTTTCCTCGCGTGCCGCAGAACGTGAATGGCGACCTGTTCGACTATCTCTTGGTCGCCGATGCACCCGACATCCGCCGAGCTGGACGGTTCTCAGTGGGCGGGTTGCCGGGCCGTCGCACCTACCTCCGGTTCAACCTGCCGCGCTGGTTGACGGACTCAACGGCGATCCTGCGCGCGCAGCTCGAGTTCGTGCAGGATCCCGTGCGCGGGCTCGACAACCGCGATTCGCTCACGATCCGCGCACAGGTCGTGCTGGCCGGCAGCGCCACGACCGATCTCAATCGCGCGGCTCGACTGCTGGCACCGGCCGGGTTCTTCGTCGGCGATCGCGTTCGCGTCGCCCCCGCCGACTCCGGGATCGTGCGAATGGAGATCAACTCCCTCGTGCGGCTCTGGCGATCGAACTCGGGAGTGCAGAATATCCCGAGCGCGCTCATCCTGCGCTCCGAAGCCGAGGGCAGCAGCGCGCTCGGTGCGAACTTCTTCGGACTCAGCGCCGCCGCAGGGCTCCGTCCGCGACTGCGGGTGAGCTACGTGCCCAACATTCGATTCGGACAGCCCTGATGCGTCGCTCGATCCGCCTCCTCGCGCTCGTCGCGATCCTGCCGGGCGCCCTGCGTGCGCAGGGTGGGCTCTCGATCCAGGGCTTCGGGTATCCCACGGGCCAGCTCGGAAGTGCATCGCTGGCGCTCGGTGGCTCGACGGCCGAGCTCGATCCGTCGAGTGCAGTGAACCCAGCGGCGCTCTCGATCCCTTCGAGATACTCGGTCTATATGATGTTCGAGCCCGAGTACCGCCGGACCGCGTTCGGCGGGCAGGCGGATCGCTCGACGACCATGCGCTTCCCGAGTTTCATCGTCACGGGAGGCAATCGCCGTTTCACGGTGGGCGCGTCGGCGACGACCTTCCTCGATCGCACCTGGAGCAACATCTACTCCGACAGTCAGCTCGTCGGCGGGTCACTGCTCCCGTCGGTGCTCGCGGCGACGAGCGATGGCGCCATCACCGACGTGCGCGCGGCCGCCTCCTATTGGCTCAACGCGAAGGTCCAAGTCGGCCTCGGCATTCACGGCCTGACCGGTGAGAACCGTCTGAGTTTCGGGCGCGCGTTCCCCGACAGCACCGGCGTGGGCGGAGTCGAGCAGCTGACGACGATCAACTACGCGGGACGCGCGGTCTCCATGGGTGCGATCTTCCTGCCGACCAAGGTGCTCGCGATCGGCGCCTCGGCGCGGTTGGGCGCAGGCATGAATGCGAGGCAGGACGAGCTGCCTCTCTCCGATGCTCGCGTGCCCAATCGCATCGGCCTGACCCTCGCGTACACCGGCATCCCGAACACCACGATCGCGGCGCGCGTGGAGCGCACGGGGTGGTCGTCCATGCGCGAGCTCGGGACCGCGAACATGAGTGTCTTCGATGCGACCGACATGGGACTCGGTCTTGAGGTCGTGGGTCCTCGCATGGGCGGTGCGCCGTCGTACGCACGCCTCGGCCTGCGTGACCGAGGGCTGCCGTTCGGCGTGAATGGTCAGAGAGTGGGAGAGCGCTCGTTCAGCGGCGGCATCGCGATCCCGGTCGCACGCGGTCGCGGACAGTTCGACATCTCGCTGGCGCGCGCGTCGCGTTCCGCCGCGGGGGCCAAAGAGAAAGCGCTCTTCCTCTCCATTGGGCTCGGCATCCGGCCTTAGGCGATGGGTGTGACCGCCGCCGCGACCACGCCCACGTCGACCGTGGGCTCCCAGACCCTGGTGCTGGTCGCGGACGATGTTGAGGCGAACGTCGAGTTGCTGCGCGATCAGCTCGCATCCCTCGGGTGTCGCGTGATCCATTCGGTCGATGGTCCCTCGACGCTCGCACGTTGCGCCGAGGAACACCCTGACCTCTGCATCCTCGACATCTCGATGCCGCCGGGTGACCTCGGCGTCGACGCGCGCGAGACCGGCTTCGAAGTCTGCCGCCGACTCAAGCGCGATCCGCGCACGGCGCGCATCCCCGTGATCTTCGTCTCCGCGCTCAACGACGCGAACGACCGGCTCAAGGCGATCGAGGCGGGTGGCGACGATTTCCTCCTCAAGCCCCACAACCGTCATGTGCTCGGCGCACGTGTGCGCAGCCTTCTCAAGCTCAAGGGCGCGACCGACGCCCTCGAGGAGAGCCTCAAGCGCTTGCGCGAAGTGCAGAAGGCGCGTGACGACCTCATGCGGATGATCGTGCACGATCTCAAGACGCCGCTCACGAGCATGCTCGCCACGCTCGAGATGCTGCGCGACGGCGACTTCGGTGCGATCGACGAGCGCCCGACGCGCGCCCTCTCCGACGTGGAGGGGAAGGCGGAAGATCTGCTCGGACTCATCCAGGACCTGCTCGATGTGTCCAAGGTGCAGGAGCAGCCGCTCGTGCTCTCGCTGGAGAAGATCGCGCCTGCCGCACTGTTGGCCGAAGTGATGTTCGACTGGGAACTGCGGTTCCGTCAGGAGCAGACCATCGCGCGCCACGAGGTCGCCGACGACGCGCCGGTGTTCCGCGCCGACAAGACGCTACTCAAGCGCGTGCTCGCCAATCTCGTGCAGAACGCGATCACGCATTCTCCGGTCCCGGTGACCCTGACGCTCGCGGCGCGACGCGACCCCGCCGGGATCGTGCTCTCGGTGAGTGACACTGGCCCCGGCATCCCCGACGAGTACCAGGATCTCGTCTTTCAGAAGTTCGAGCAGGTGCGCGCGGCCAACGCGCCGCGCGTGCGTAGCTCTGGCCTTGGGCTCGCCTTTTGCCGGATCGCGGTCGAGTCGCATGGCGGACGCATCTGGCTGCGCAGCAAGGAAGGGGAGGGGAGCACCTTTCACATTCTGCTGCCGTTGGAGCCGATCGAGCGCACCGGGCGCCTGCTCGGGACCGGCGAGTACCCGGCCGTGAGCCGCGCGTGAAGGTCCTGATCCGCACCTTCGGTTGCCGCGCCAACCACTACGACTCGGAGCAGGTGCGTGCGCTCTGTGAGCGATCGGGCGCGGAGGTCGTGGAGTCGGGTGATGCCGATGTCGCGGTGCTCAACTCCTGCGCCGTTACGCGCGAGGCCGAGGCAGACCTGCGCCAGGCGGTGCGGAGGATCGCGCGTGAGCGGCCGGGGACGCGCGTGATCGTCACCGGGTGTGCTGCCGCGCGCTCGGGCGCCGAGATCGCGCGACTGCCCGGTGTGAGCGACGTGATCGCGGGGGCGGATCTCGCGGCGGTCGCGGCGGCGCTGGCGCTCTCGACGTTCGATCGCGGAGGAGTCGCTGGCCCGGTCTTGCGCGACACTCCCCTTGTCAACCTCGCGCGTGCCACCCGGCAGAGCACTGCGCGTGCGACGCTCCGCGTGCAGGACGGCTGCGACGAGCACTGTACCTTTTGCGCGACCACGCTCGCGCGCGGCGCGCACCGCTCACGCGGCGTGAGTGAAGTCGTGGCCGAGGCCCTTGCGCTCGCGGAGCACCATCCCGAGATCGTGCTGACCGGCGTGCATGTGGGGTCGTGGGGACGCGAGTTTGGCAGTTCCATTGGCGCGCTCGTGACCGCGCTCGTGCGTGCCGTGCCCGAGGTGCGATTCCGTCTCGCGTCAGTGGAGGCCACTGAGGTCGACGACGAACTCGCCGAGTGGCTGCGTGATGGCGGCACGCGTGTCTGCCCGTACCTGCACGCGCCGCTGCAGTCGGGTAGCGACCCGGTGCTCAAGCGCATGGGTCGGCACTGGTACTCGGCGCACGAGTACGCGGTGGCGATCGAGAAGCTCACCGCAGGTCGCGCGGTCTTCGGGCTCGGCGCCGACATCATGGCCGGTTTCCCTGGCGAGACCGACGCCGATCATGCTGCGTCGGTGGCCCTGGTGCGCGCGCTGCCGTTCACGCATCTCCATGTGTTCCCCTACTCGCCGCGCCCCGGCACGGCGGCGGAGCGCACGGGGAGCCCGGTCGCTCCGCCGGTGGCCCGCGCTCGCGCCGCCGAGTTGCGTGCGATCGGGGCCGCGAAGTCGGCGGTGTACGCAGCGGGCCGCGTCGGCACAGCGGCCGACCTGGTCGTGATCGGCGTGCACGCGACCCCTACGGCCGAACCGCCGCTCCGAAAGGCCCTCTCCGAGGACTATCTTGAGGTGCGGCTCGCGGGAGAGTTCCCTCGCGGCAGCAGACTTCGCGCCGTGCTGGGCAGCGACGCCACGGCCACCCCGATCTAGTCCCTCTCCGCACACCGCACCCGCTCATGCCTTCAGTGTACATCGAGACCTACGGCTGCCAGATGAACGTCAGCGACTCCGAGCTGATGTACGGCAAGCTGCAGGCCGAGGGCTACGTCACGCAGGACACGCCGCAGGGCGCCGATGTGGTGCTGATCAATACGTGCGCGATCCGCGAGAACGCCGAACAGCGCGTGATCGGTCGTCTCGGGGAGTTGCGCCGCGAACTCAAGCCCGGTGCGATCCTCGGTGTGACCGGCTGCATGGCCCAGCGCCTCGGCGCGCGACTGCTCGCGACCGACACGCGGGTGCAGCTCGTGGTCGGTCCCGATGCGTATCGCATGCTCCCGGCGCTGATCGAGGGCGCGCGCAACGGTGAGCGCTTCAGCGCCACGGACTTCGACATCGAAGAGCATTACGAGGATTTCACCGCACGACGCTTTGAGGGCGTGAAGGCCTGGATCCCGGTGCAGCGCGGCTGCGACTACCGCTGCACCTACTGCATCGTCCCGACCACCCGCGGCCCCGAGCGCAGTCGCAAGCTCGCCGACGTGGTGCGCGAGACGCAGGAGGTCGTGGCGCAGGGGATCCACGAGGTCGTCCTGCTGGGCCAGACCGTCAACTCGTACAACGACGGCACGCACGACTTCGCCGACCTGTTGCGTGCGGTGGGTGCGGTCCGCGGCATCAGGCGCCTGCGCTACACGAGCCCGCACCCCAACGACTTCTCCGACCGCGTGATCGCCGCGATGGCTGAGACGGCGGCCGTGTGCGAGCATGTGCATCTGCCGATGCAGAGCGGGTCGACCTCGATGCTCAAGCGAATGCTGCGCCGCTATTCGCGCGAGGACTATCTCGATTGTGTCGCGCGTTTACGCGCGGCGATCCCCGGGCTTGGCATCACGACCGACATCATCGTCGGTTTTCCGGGCGAGACGGACGAGGAGTTCGAGGAGACGCTCTCGCTCTGCCGCGAGGTGCGGTTCGACGACGCTTTCACCTTCAAGTTCTCGGCGCGCGAGGGGACGCCGGCCACCAAGATGCCGGCCGAGTGGACGATCGCGAGTGAGGTCGTCGACCGTCGCTATGAGGCACTGCTCGCGACCGTGCGCGGCATCTCGCGCGAGAAGAACATGGGGCGGTTGGGCGAGCGGATGGAAGTGTTGATCGAGAAGGAAGCGCGGAAGGGTGAGCTGTTGCAGGCGCGATCGCGCGACTTCAAGACTGTGCTGGTGCCGGG
>JANOTB010000193.1:0-4411 GCA_031416115.1 Gemmatimonadota bacterium | reverse complement strand
CGCGCAACTCGGCGTGCAGTACCCGTCGATGCGAGGTGCGGGCGGGAGCTGCGGTGTGCGAGCCGTACCCTGATCGGCCGAGATGCCCGGTCCTTCATCCTGTACTGGCGACTCCGCTGCAAGCTCGTAAGTTGAATGGTCCGGCCCGGCCGACTGAGGACCGGGGTCGATCGCTCCCATTCGCGCAGGAGAGAACATGGGTCGGAGAGCTGAAGCGCTCGCAGTTCGCATCGAACACGGCGCCGCTGACCTGGCCGCCTTCGCCGAGGGACTCTCCGAAGCCGAGTGGAGCCAAACGGTGTCGTCCACGGATCGCCGCACGATCGGCCAGATCGTGAATCACGTCGCCCTCGTCTATCCGATCGAACTCGACTTGGCCCGCGCAGTCGCCGGCGGGAACGCGGTGACCGATGTCACGTGGCCGGTGGTCGCGGAGTTGAACGCGAACCACGCCCGTGAACATGCACAGGTCACGAAAGCCGCCGCGCTCGATGCGCTCCGCACGAACAGTCGTGCGGCAGCGCAGGCGGTCCGCGGGTTCAGCGACGAGGAACTGGATCGCTCGGCGCCGTTCTCGCTCAGCTTCGGCGCGCCCGTCACCGCACAGTTCGTGCTCGAGGACCATGCGGTCCGACACAGTTGGCACCACCTGTTCCGCATACGCGCAGCCTTGGGTCGGTAACGACCAGGTGGAAGACCCGATCAACACCTCCGACATCCCGTCGGGTCACCAGCTTGGCCGCTACACGGTCTCGCGCGAGTTGGGACGTGGTGGAATGGGAGTCGTATATCTCGCGCGCGACAATCGGCTCGACCGAGACGTCGCACTCAAGTTGATCGGGAGGGCGACCGACGATTCCATCGTGCAGCGATTCTGGCGCGAGGCGCGCGCGGCCGCGAGTGTGAGCCATCCGAACATCTGTCAGGTGTACGAGATCGAGGATTCTCCACTCGGCATCTGCATCGCGATGGAGTTGCTGGACGGAGAACCACTCGAGGCGCGGCTCCTGCGCGGAGCGCTCCCACCGGCCGACGCTGTGCGCGTCGCGCTGGAACTGCTCTCCGCGCTGGGTGCCCTGCACCTGCGCGGGCTCGTGCACCGCGACATCAAGCCCTCGAACGTGTTCTGCACGTCGCACGGTGTGAAGGTGCTCGACTTCGGGCTGGCGCGCCCGCCGGTGCCCGTCGATGACGGGACGTCGCCGCACATCACGCAGACCGGCACGATGATGGGGACTCCGCGCTACATGGCCCCCGAGCAGGTCGTGGGCGAGGCGCTCGACCAGCGCACCGATCTGTACGCCGCCGGCGCGGTGCTCTTCGAGATGCTGGCTGGTCGACCGCCCTTCGTCGGGCGCACGGTCGTCGACCAGATGTATGCGACGCTGCATGAGAAGCCCCCTGCACTGCAGGGGCCGCCCGCGGTCATCGCGATCGATCGCGTCATCCGACGCGCGCTCGAGAAAGTGCCGAGGGACCGCTTCTCCGATGCGGCAGCGATGGCGCAGGAGATCGCGGACATCGATCTGTCAGCCGGCCAAGCGCGCCTCACACCGATCAGCGCCCTTACACGCCTCGTCGTCCCGCCGCTGCGCCTGATGCGCCTCGACCCCGAGGTGTCGTTCCTGTCGTACGGGCTGGCCGATGCGATCTCGGGCTCACTGGCGACGCTCGGCGATGTCGTCGTGCGCGCACCATCGGTGGCGTCGGAGTGGGCGACGCCTGGCGCCGACCTGCGGCGCCTCGCGACTCAGGCCGACGTGGATCTCGTACTCTCGGGCAATCTGCAGCGCGCGGGCGCGCAACTGCGCGCCACCATGCAGTTGATCGAGGCCAGCTCCGGCACAGTCCTGGGTGCGTCGACGGTGAACGGGTCGATGGACGACATCTTCGCACTCGAGGATGCGCTCACGCAGGCCGCGCTCGGTCTGCTCGCTCCGCGCTACCCGACGCGTCACGATGCGACGACGGCGTTGCACCGCGACGTGCCGGCCGCGGGGCGCGCATTCGAACTCTACCTGCGCGGCCTCGAACTGATGCGCTCGCTGCATCGTGCCCCCGAGGCGCGGCAACTCTTCGATGAGGCCGTAGAGGCCGACCCGCTCTTCGCGCCGGCGTGGGCGGCCCTCGGACGCTGCCACCGTGTCATCGGCAAGTACTTCGAGGATCCCACCAACAACGATCGCCGTGCCGAGGACGCCCTGCGGCGCGCGCTCGCCCTCTCGCCCGAGCTCCCGAGCGCACATCGCTGGCTCACCCACCTCGAGGCGGAGCAGGGCCGCGCCGACGTGGCCGTCGCTCGGCTGCTGGGGCACGCCAGGGTGAACCGCAACGACCCGTTGCTCTTCGCCGGACTCGTGCACGCGTGCCGGTATGCCGGCCTCGTCAACGCCTCGATCGCCGCGCACACCGAGGCCCGTCGGCTCGACCCCACCGTACAGACGAGCGTCGAGTATGCGCACCTGCATACGTCCAACAGCGAGCGCCTCCTGACCCTGCTCGTCCCGGACGCAGGGGGCAAGGACCGCGACGTGCTCTTCGTGCTGTTGGCTCTGCTTGGGAACGACCCTCGCTTGCGCGATGCCGGCGAACAGCTCGATCTCGCGCACCTACCCGCGGGGTACCGACTCGCGATCGACGCCCTGCGCGCCTGCGCGTTCGAGAGTCCTGCGGACGCAGCGCGCAAACTGCAGGAGGGCGTCGCTGCGTATCGCGATCCCGAGGCGCTGCTCATGTTCGCGATGGGATACCTGCGGATCGGAGCCGTCGATCAGGCGATGACGCTCTTGGAAAAGGTCGTGTCGGGCGGTTGCATCCCTCTGCGATTGATGGAAGAGAACGCACTCTTCGCTCCGATCCGCGCACTGCCGACGTACCCGGTACTTGCTGACAGCGCCCGGCGCCGCGTCGCCATGGCGCAAGCGATCTTCGAACGCGGTGGCGGGCGCGAACTCCTGGGCCTCTGACCACCGTGCGGCACGACCCCGGAGCCGCAGCGAGCGCGATGGCCGCTCAGCACGCTAGCGCGGCGGCACCACGCGGATCGGCTGATGTGCGAGCAACAGCCCCAGGGCGCTTCTGACCTCCATTCGGTATTCGCCGGGCTCACTTGGCGTGAAGAGCATGTCGTAGGTCTCGCCCATGCTCACGTGCTGCCGCGACGACGCCGGGATCCGACGCGACTGCGGCAGGTCGATCGCATCCTTCGCGAGCGGTGTCCACACCACGAGCGAGGTGTCGGCGTGCACTACCTGAAGTCGGGCACCCGGTATGCCGGTCGTCACATTGATGAGCCGCAGCCGATGCGTCGCGCCCGCGGCGATCTCGAGCGTCGGTGCGACCTTTGCGCCGTTCAACACGGTGCCCGCGCGGTAGCGGGTGCCGACGATGAACACATGATCGTGCGCCCTGTCCCACGCGGCGCCCGCCGGCAGGACGATCATCGCGCCGTACAGTCCGCCCTCCTGCTGCCGCACCTCCATGAGGTGCGTGTGGTACATGAACGTTCCCGCCCTCGGTGGGGTCATGCGCGCGTCGAAGCTCCCGCCTGGTGCCACCGCCATGGTCCGCCGTCCAGGCGTGCCTCCCAGGCCGACGACGCCGTCGTAGAGGCTCTCGAGTTCCATGCCGTGCCAATGGATCGCGGTGTGTTCGCGCGAGCGGTTCACCACGCGCACGGTCGTCGGCTCACCCTCGTGGAGCAACAGCATCCCACCGGGCCCGCCGCGTGCGCTCGGACGCGCGACTCGCCCACCATCGGTGACGGTGGGCGCGAACACCGGCAGCACGTCACCCGATCCGGAGTCCATAGGGACCTCGAAGGTGATCACTTTCTGCGGGGCGGACGGCAGCTTCCAATTCTTGGTCGTAGGCACCGTGATGGCCATGAGAAGGCCACCCATCCGCTGCTCAACATGCTGGTCAGGGTCGCCACCATGGCCATGCTCGAGCCGCGCCGCGCGCGCTTCCTTCGAGAGCGAGTCCTCGCCGAAGCCGATGTTCGACGACACGTGGAAGGTCAGGTGACAGTGCATGAGCCACGTGCCAGGACGGTCGGGCATCCAGGCCATCTCCATGGTGCCGCCCGACGCCAGATACTCGGTCGCGACGACACGCTCGGCTTCCGGTCCCAGCAGCGTATCGGCCCACGGCCCACCGCGTGCCGCCACGCGGAAGAACGTGCCATGTAGGTGCATCGGATGCGCATTGCGCGTCACGTTGAGCAGACGGTAGCGCGCCGAGTCCCCCACGGTCCCCTGCAACCGCTTCGTGAACGGCCAAGGCCGGCCGTTGACGCCGAATATCTCGCGGTCGTTCGTAAGGCTGCCGGTCGAGTCCCGCGAGTGGAACGACGCCGTGAGCACGAGTACCTCGTCATGCGACCGAGTCCCGGGCGGATCGACGATGATCG
>JANOTB010000192.1:0-19663 GCA_031416115.1 Gemmatimonadota bacterium | reverse complement strand
AGGTCGAGCGACTCGAACGAGGGGAGTGTGTCGGGAATGATCCGGAGCACGATCATGAAGCTCGAGCGCTGCTTGAGCAGGCTGAGCCGGAAGCGTCCGATGCCGGGCGCACTCCAAGGTCCCGAGTAATCGTGCACCTCGTCGATGTCCGGCGCGCGCGCCGACGTCGCGAGGATATGCATCGTCATCTCGTAGGTATTGAGCGCGGTGAGCACGCCGGTCTCGAGCGAGACGAGCTCGCCGCCCACGCGGACGTAAACGACGTCGCCGGCGCGGATGTGGATGTCGGTCGCGTGCCGCGCAACGGCGTCGGTGAGGATCGTCCGCAGTCGGTCGACTGCGGCGGGCGACGCGGCAGACGGCAGAACGGCGTTCACCGGGAGACTGGTAGTGCCGCGGCCAGGCTCCTGCACCTTGATCGGATCGTGCACTTTAAAGTGGTCGCGGTTGGGGTCGGATCGGAACGAGATCCCGGACCTCGCGGGGTCGGGTCGGGTCGAACAAAAAGACGACTATATATGCACAAAGGTAAACAGTTCACGATATTGAGTCAGTGCTAAGTCAGCCCACACTTCCAATCGGCCGAGTATGAGTCCCGACGGGATCGTGGAGTCCGCGACCCACATCGCGAAACTCGGTGCCCGCCAGCGCGCGGTGCGCCTGCAGCGTCGTCGGTTCTGGCGAGAGGTGGCCTATGGCGGCCTGATCATCGCATCGGACTTCGTCCTGCTCGCGGCGGCATTCACCGTTCTCGCGCTCCTACCGTTCGCGCAGGTAGGGCCCTGGCTCGGGTCCGACGGCGCCGACTTCCTGCGCTTCCTGCTGCCGGCGGAGCCGTTGCCGTTGCTCCGCCGGCTCACGGCGCTCGTGTTCTGCCTCGTCGCGACGCGCAGCTACTCGTACACGGAGCGCGAGTTCCACCGCGGACGGATCGTCGCGGCGCTCCTCCTCGGCTTGGCGCTGCCGCGATGGACGGAGATCTGGACGTCCCACTTCCTCGAGCGTGGCGTGGCCCTGTCGGTCGTGATCGCCGTGCTGAGCACGGCGCTCGTGGCACAGCGGCGGATCGTCACGCAGGCGCTACGTTCGCTCGACCCGCGCGGTCTCGAGCCCGCGCGCACGCTCGTCGTTGGTCCTGCCGACGTGGTCGCGGGCGTGCGCGAGGACTGGCGCCGACGCGTGGCCGACGGCGGTGACGCGGTCTCGCCGGCATTCTTCGAGATCAGTGAGTCATGGCCGAGCGACACGCAGGAGGGGCCGGGCGAGCTCTACGAGGCGCTCACCAGGGCGCACGCCGACGCCATCGTGCTCGTCGGTCCCTTGGGCGATGCCGCGTTGCAGAGCCTCATGATCGCCGCCTCGAGCGCCGGGTGTCGCGTCTTCGCGACGCGGCGGCGAGCGTTCCAACGGATGGACGAGGCGAGCTTCCTGCTGCGACGCGCCGAGCCGCTGGCTCTGCTCAGCCGCCCGGCGCTGGTCGGCGTGCAACTCGTGCTCAAGCGCGTCGTGGACGTCACGGGCGCGTTGCTCGGACTGGCGATCGGTGCCCCAGTGATCGCGCTCGTCGCGATCGCCGTGCGACTCACCTCGCGCGGCCCGGTGCTCTTCCGGCAGGTGCGCGTCGGTCTTGGCGGCGACGTGTTCACGTTGCTCAAGTTCCGGACGATGGTCGCCGACGCCGAGGCGCGCCAAGACGCGCTCGCGGCTGGGAATCAGTACGCGGCCGACCCGCTGTTCAAACTCGCGCGCGACCCTCGCCTGACCGCCCTCGGCGTCTTTCTGCGGCGATCGAGCCTCGACGAGGTCCCGCAACTGATCAACGTCCTGCGCGGCGAGATGTCGTTGGTCGGACCGCGTCCGGCGCTGCCGAGCGAAGTGGCACGGTACCGACCGCACCACTTTGTGCGATTCGAAGTGCTGCCGGGGATCACCGGTCCGTGGCAGGTCGGTGGGCGCAACGCCATCACCGACTTTGAAGCGGTGGTGCGACTCGAAGCCGCGTACATCCGCGGGTGGAGCGTCTGGCGCGATCTGGCGATCCTGGCGCGGACGGTGCCGGCGGTGCTGAGCATGCGGGGTGCATACTGAATGCGCTGGGTGTTTCGAAACTCGCCACTGAGTCGTAATTAACCGATGCCGAATCCGCTACGCGGTCCCAATCCGACACCGTCCATGACGATGCATTTCCGTCGCGGCGCCCTCGTGGCGCTCGCGCTCTTGACTGCTTGCGGCCGCTCTCGACCGGCCGTCTCCCCGATCCCCGTCAGCATGATGGAACCCTGGACGACGCAGCCCGGGGATCAGATCAAGGTGAGTGTCTGGCGCGAACCCGAGCTCTCGGGTGACCTGTTCGTGCAGAACGACGGAACGGCGATCTTCCCGGCGCTCGGGCGGATAAAGGTCGGCGGGCTCACTGCCGACTCACTGAACGCGCTGCTGATCAATCGCTTTCGTGACCGGATCGTGAACACGCCGGTCGATGTGATGCTCGTGCGGCCCTTGCCGGTCTTCGGATCGGTGCGCGCCCCGGGCGTGTACCCCGTCGACCCGACGGCGACCGCGATCCAGTTGATCGCGCGCGCCGGCGGCACGGTCGGTGCCGAGGGGTTGCCCCGCGTGCAACTGCTGCGCTTTGACGGCTCGCGATTGAATCTGACGGTGGAGCAATCGCTCGGCGCGTTCAACTTGCGCAGTGGCGACGCGATCTTCGTGCAGGATCAGTCCTGGTGGATCCGCAACCAGCGCCAGATCAATACGGCCGCGGCCGTGTCGACGATCGTCGCGTCGGTCATCTCGATCACGATCCTCCTGAGGCAGTGAGGACGTGCCCATGACGAACCTTCCGATGGTAGTGCCGGTCGAGCCGAACACGCCGCTGGACCTGCGGCGCGGCTGGGCGACGATCGCCCGCAGCGCCTGGATCATCGTGGTGTGCGTGGGACTCGCGGTCGCGGCGGGCGTGGTGGCGGCGCGACGGGTCGAGTCGCTCTACCAATCCGAGGTAACGGTCCGGATCGACGAGCCGAAGCCGAGTGCGGCCTCGCAGATGTACTTCGGTCCCGACTACCAGCAGTTGCTCGCGACCTCGACCGAGATCATCACGAGCCGCAATCTCGCCTATGAGGTGGTCGACTCGCTCGGGCTGCGGCTCGCGGTGCTCCAGCCGCAGCGGACCGCGCGCAGTGCGATGGTGCGATGGGCGACGGTGTCGGCCGGTGCACCCGATGCCGAGTTCCGGTTCATGCGCGTGCCCGGCGGGTATCAGGTGCGCTCGTTCCCCGGCGATTCGCTGCTCGGCACGTTCAGCGACACCCTGCCGATCGCGCTGCCGGGCCTGAGCCTCATGCTCTCGTCGGCGGCTCGGCTCGAGGAGCGGATGAGCTTCGTGCTCGTGCCGCGGCTCGCGGTCGCGAACGCGTTGCGCGCCTCGCTCGAGGTGCTGCAGACCAACCGCGATGCGAACGTGTTGCGGATCAGCTTTCGCGGCACCGATCCCGAACTCACGCGCGACATCCCGAATGTCGTCGCGCACCGATTCGTCCAGCGCAAGATGGATCTCGAGCGCGTCTCGGCGCGCGCCACGGTGAACTACCTGGGGCAGCAGCTCGGGTCGCTCAACGGCCAGCTCTTCGCCGCCGAGGATGCGGTCCGCGGCTACCTGCTCACGCAGGGCATCACCACGCCCGAGGACCAGGCGCAGTACTTCTTCTCCGAGATCAACGAACTCAAGAGCACGACGGCGGCGCTCCGTGGGATCCGCGAGCAGATCTCGCTCGCGATGTCGGGCCCGCGGTCGACCGACTCGCTCACGCTGCGTCGCGAGATGCTCGAGCGGATCCTGTCGACGGCGGCGTTCGGCGACGCGCGGATCGCCGAGTCGGAGCGCGAGCAACTCGCGCTGCTCGTGGATCAACGCACGCAGCTCCTCAACCGCCGCATGCCGACCGACCCTGACGTGCGGGCGCTCGACACGCGGATCGACGCGGTGCAGGACGTGATCGAGGACCGCTCACGGCGCTTCCTGAGCAGCGTGAACTCGCAGATCTCCGTGCTCGAGATCCGCGTGGGGAACCTCGAAGAGGCGCGAAAGAAGATCCCTGAGCAGCAGTTGACGTTCGAGCGTCTGGAGCGGTCGCGCCGTGTGCTCGAGGACCTGTCGATGATGGTCCAGTCACGACTCACCGAGGCCGAGATCGCCGCGGCGGTGCAGGACTCCACGGCGCAGGTGCTCGACGAAGCCGCTGGTGCGCCGACGTCGATCTCGCAATCCAGGACGATCATCTTCGCGATCGCGGTGCTCGCGGGTCTGTTCGTCGGCGTCGGCATCGCGTTCCTGCGCGAGTGGCTCGACACGACGATCCGCAGCGAGGCGGACCTCGCGGCGGTGACCGGTGTGGCGGTGGTGGGGATCATCCCGAACCTGCAGCAACAAGCGCGCACCGGCGCGTATCGCCTCGGGCCGCCGGTGGCGGTCTCGGGCAAGGGCAACGCGCCCAAGGCAGGAGGGCCAGAGACTGGTCGCGATTCACAGACGCCGGCCGCCGAAGCCTACCGTTCGCTGCGCACCAATCTGAACTACCTCGCGCCGCCCAAGGCGCCACGCGTGATCGTCGTGACGAGCGCATTGCCCGGCGACGGCAAGACGACCACCGTGGTGAATCTCGCCGTGACGCTCGCGCATCAGGGCCAGCGGGTGATCCTGATCGACGCCGAGACACGTCGCGGCACGGTGCACGACATCTTCGGCATCCCTCCGGCTCCGGGCTTCTTCGATCTCATGTACGGGCAGGCCTCGCCGGGCGAGTGCATCCGGCGCGTGGCGATGGAGAGCGGCGGCACGATCGACGTGCTCCCGTTGGGCAGCGCGCCGAGCGTGAATCCGGCCGACCTGCTCGTGGCGCAGCGCCTGCAGCCGCTCTTCGAGCGGCTCCGCCAGCAGTACGATTATGTGTTGATCGACACGCCGCCGCTCAACCTCTTCACCGATGGCGCGTTGATCGGTGCGCAGGCCGACGCGCTGTTGTTGGTCGCGCGAGCTGACCGCACGGAACGCGAGGAGCTGAAGTTCGCCGTGGCGCAGTTGCGCAACGTGCACGTGAACCTCGCGGGCGCGATCCTCAACGACGTGGAGTTCCGCGGCAGTTCGCGCTACCGTTCAGGCTACGGGTACTACTACGACTACGGCAAATGAGCCGCCCGCCGAGGACCTCATGAAGAGCACGCGCGGTGACGGGCCCACCTACACGGGCGATCTGGCGACGCCGGAGCTGGTGCCGGAGCTCTTCGACACGACCGCTGAGGCCCCGGTGTCGTCGGGGAGCTTCGGGGCGGCGCTACTCGTCGGCGTGATCCTCGTAGCGCTTGAGCTGCTCGCCGCACCGCTGGTGCTCGGCGTGACGCTCGCCGTTTCGCTGGTCACCTGGTGGTTGCTCGATCAGCCCTGGTCGGGGCGTCGGCGCGGGCGTCGGCGGCGCGGGCTGACCTCGCGACTCCTCTACCTGAGCACGATCATGCTCGTCGGGCTCTGGCTCGGCGTGATGTTCATCTTCCGCGCCAGCGACCCGGAGCTGAGTTCCGGCTTCACGACCACGCTCCCGATCATGATCTGGGGCATGGACATCTCGCTGATCGAACGGCTGAATGGCATGGCGGTGGCGGCGCAACCCACGGGCGCGCTCGCGGTGCCGATGACCGGCGATGGTTTCGCACCGTTCTCGCTTTTCGTGCACGGGACCGCAGCGACGGTCGGTGTGAACCTCATGGGCTATGCCGTGTCGTCGGCGCGACGTCGGCTCCGTCGCCGCATGCGCGAGCAGGGGTGGGTGCCGGCGGAGCGCGACCCCCGCAAGGAACACCCGAAGCCGGATCGCTGAGCGGGGCATGACGTCCTCCTCGCTGCCCGTGTCGGACACGCGCTCCATGTCCGCCATGCCCTCATTGCAGACGCTGGCGGTCGTCGGCTTCATCGTCGTGACGCTGGCAGGGCTGGCCGGTGTGGGCGGGCGGGCGTTCGCGCCGGCTTGGGCCGTACTCGCGGCGTTCACCGCGTTCGCGCTCGTGTTGCGGTCGCCGGCGGGCTTCCTCGCGTTCACGGTCTCGCTCTGGTTCTACACGCCACTCGTGCGGCGCGTACTCGACCTGCAGCATGGATTCCAGCCGACGAACCTCGCGCTCGCGGCTCCGGTGCTCGCCTCCACGGTCGCCATCCTCACCGTGCTGCGCTTCGGTCGTGAACTGCGCGGGACGCTCTTCGCGCCGGCGCTGCTGGTGATCGCCGCGGTCACGTACGGGTTCCTCGTCGGCGCGCTGCGCAACGGCGTGGTGCCGGCGCTCTACGCCTATCTCACCTGGCTCTCTCCGGCGATGGTCGGCCTGCACACGGCGCTCCATTGGCGGCGGTATCCCGAGCTCCGCGACGTCTTCTTGCGCACGCTCGCCTGGGGGATCGGGCCGGCGGCGCTCTACGGGATCGTGCAGTTCGTGGTCATGCCGCCATGGGATCGCTACTGGATGATCTCGACCGATCTGCAGTCGATCGGGAGTCCGGTTCCGTTCGGCGCGCGCGTCTTCGGGTCGATGACCATGCCGGGCACCTTCGCCGTCGTGATGGAAGTGGGACTCCTGCTCCTGCTCTCGGCGCAGGTGCGTGGCCGTTTGCCGTCGCTCGTCCTCGGCTTCATCGGCCTGCTGCTCTCGCGCATCCGGACCGCCTGGCTCGGGTTCGTGCTCGGCTTGGGTCTGCAGCTCGTCACGCAGCCGGTGCGCCGTCTCCCGCGCAACTGGATCACGCTCGCCGTGATGGCGTTGCTCTCGCTGCCGGTGATCACGATCCCGCGCATCCGCGAGGGCATCACCGACCGCATTGCGTCGATCACGCAGTCGGGCGACGACTCCAGCGTGCGCAGCCGCGTGATGGTGGCACGCGCCGGCTACCTGCTGGTGCTCGACTACGCCGAAGGCGCCGGGCTCGGCGCGACCGGCAGTGCCGTGACCGCGCGCGCGCACGGCGGCATCCGCAACTTCGAGAACGGCCTGCTCGAAGTGTTCTATCTGTTCGGATGGCCGGGTGGGATGCTCTTCTTCGTCGGTGTGCTCGGGCTGGTGGTCCAAGGCATGCGCCTTGCCGACGCACGGTTCGACCAGTTCGCGAACGCGGTCCGCTCGGGAGCGGCGGCGTTGCTCTCGAGCCTGCTGATCTCGGAGATCTTCACCGGCGCGCCGGGAACGCTGTTCTGGGTGCTCATCGGCTTCGGCGTCTCGGCGCACGCGCACAACCTCGCCTCGGGCGCCACGGCCCATTACCGGGCCGCGTTGCTGCGCGAACGATGACCGACGCGCGGCGGATCGCCCAGAACCGGGCGGCCCACGACCGGTTGCGCTCGGGCTATGACGCGCGACATCCCGAGATCCATAACCCGATCGAACAGGCGAGGCTCACGGCGTCGGTGGCGCGGGCCGTGGGCGCGATCACGAGTGCGACGCCGGCCGCCGACCGTGTGATGCTCGACGTGGGCGCGGGCACGGGGAACCTCACCGAGAAGCTGCTCGCCCACCCGGGACGCGTGATCGCGAGCGATCTCTCGGCGCAGATGCTCAGGGATCTCGAGGCGCGCTGCGCTGCACCAGCGACCGGGCAGGACCCGGTACACGGACGGTTCACCACGCAGCTCCTCAACGGGACCGACCTCCGGCCGCTCGCCACCGCGAGTGTGGATCTCGTGAGCGCGTACTCGGTGCTGCATCATGTGCCGGACTATTGCGCCCTCGTGAGCGACATGGCGCGGCTGCTCAGGCCCGGAGGCGTGATCCTGCTCGAGCACGAGCGGGCGCCGCAGTACTGGACGCGGAGCCCCACGCTGTCGCGCTTCCTTCACGACGCCGTGGTCTGGCCCGAGAAGCACTGGACGCGGTACGTCGATCCGCGACGCTACTGGGCGCGGGTGCGGCCGTTGTTCGTCTGGCAGCGCTGGTTCGATGCGCGCTGGATGCCGGAAGGCGATCTTCATATCTGGCCCGACGACCACGTGGAGTGGGCGCGCGTGGACGAACGGCTGAAGGCCGCCGGCTGCGAGCCCGTGCTGGTCGAGGACCATCTCGGTTACGAACCGCGCTTCGATCGCGCTGCCTGGGAGCGGGCGCGGCACGAGGTGACGGACACCCGCATGTACCTCGCCCGCAAGGCGGAGGGACCATGAGCAGGCCGATCATCACGGTCGTGACGCCGTCGTACAACCAGGGGCGCTTCCTCGAGGAGACGATCGACTCGGTGCTCTCGCAGGGCGTGCCCGGACTCGAGTTCATCATCGTTGACGGCGGGAGCACCGACGAGAGCGTCGAGGTGATCAAGCGCCACGCGCGCCACTTTGCCTGGTGGGTCTCGGAGAAGGACCGCGGGCAGTCGCATGCGATCAATAAGGGCATCGCGCGGGCGACCGGGACCTGGCTCGCGTACCTCAACAGTGACGACGTCTACCTGCCCGGCGCGCTGCCCGCGTTGCTCGCGTCCCTAGCCGCAGCGCCCGCGGCGCGTTGGATCGCTGGCGGCGTGATCGGCTTCGGCACGCCAGAGGCCCCGGTGCACGAGTGGCACATGCCGAAGGTGCCGCGCGGGATGCTCGACCTGCTCTCGGCGCGCTTTCAGATGGCGCAGCCGGGCAACATCTGGTCGCGCGAGTTGGTGCAGCACGTCGGCGGCTTCGATGAATCGCTGCGGTACCTCTTCGACATCAACCTCTATGCGACGTTGCTCGCACGCGGCGAGCGCTGTCACTCGCTCGACCGTCCGGTGGCGGGGTACCGGTTCCACGCGACGAGCAAGACCGTCGCCGAGGGATCGCTGTTCGAGACGGAGTGGGACATCATCCGCGCGCGGTACTTGACGTCGTTGCCGCTGCCCGACCGGTTGCGCGCGCGCTACCGGATCCGACTGCTCAAGGCGCAGGCGATCATGAGCGGGGCGGCGCAGTCGGCCGACGCGGGCGACGCGGCGGCGGCCCGCGCGGGCTTCGCGCGCGCGCTGCGGCGGCACCCCGCCGTGCTCCTCACGCGGGCCGCGGGTGGCTGCGCGCGGCGGATCCTCCGCGGCTGACCGTGCGCGCACCGCTCCGCGTCTTCTTCGCCTGCACGGGGCTCGGGCACGAGCGGCGTGGGTTCGAGACGTTCACACGCGACTGCGCGCAGGCGCTCGCCGGCGAGCCGTCGCTCGCGCTCACGGTGTTCGCCGGCGGTCGCGACGGGCAGGTCGCGGGCGAGCGCGTGGTGGCCAACCTGCCGCGGCGTTCGGTCGCGGCCAGAGGGCTCGGCGCGCTGCTGGGCCGCGATCCGTACTTCGTGGAGCAGGGGACGTTCTTCGTCGGGTTCCTGCCGGCGCTGCTCGCCGGGAAGCCGGATCTCGTCTATTTCGCGGATCTCAATCTTGGCAACGCGCTCTGGCACTGGCGCCGCCGCACCGGTGCGTGCTGGCGGCTGCTCTTCTACAACGGCGGGGCGACCACGAAGCCGTTCACGCGGTGCGATCATGTACAGCAGGTCACGCCGGGTGCGTTCGAGAGCGCGCTCGCGCGCGGCGAACGCGCCGACCGGATGACGTTGCTCCCGCACGGCATCGCGCTCGCCACCGACTTCGCACCCACCGATGCGACCGCGCGCCAGCGTGCCCGCGCCGAGTTGGGCCTGCCGCACGACCGGGAGATCCTGCTCAGCGTCGCGACGCTCGACCGCCCGTTCAAGCGGACCGATCTGCTGATCGAAGCGGTCGCCGCGCTCTCCGCGCCGCGCCCCTACCTGCTGCTCGTGGGCTCCGACGGTCCTGACGGACAGAGCCTGCGCGCACTCGCCGCGCAGCGCCTCGGCGACGCGTGGAGCTGGCGCACCGAGCCGCGCGAGCGGATGCCACTCGTCTACGCCGCGTCTGACCGCTTCGCGCTGCTCTCGCACAACGAAGGGTTCGGCCTCGCGTCGGCAGAGGCGCTCGCCGCGGGACTCCCGGTGCTCGTGCACGACGACGCGACCACATGTTATGTGGTGGCCGACGCAGGGCTGCGCCGCGAGATCACCACGGTCGACGACGCGCGGGCGGGACTCGACGCACTGCGCGGAGCGCCGACCGACGCCGCGGCTGCCCGGGCGCGACACGAGAGCGTGCGCGCGCGGTTCGCGTGGGAGGTGCTGCGCGCCCGGTATGTGGAGATCTTCCATGCCGTCGCGGCGGGGCCGGCATGAGGGCCCGCGCATGACAGCCCCGGGCCGCGCTGCGCGCACGCCGACATGGACGGTGGTGATCCCCACCTATGATCGGCATGAGACGCTGACCGCCTGCCTCGCGCGGCTCGCACCGGGCGCGCAGACGCTCGATCCGGCCCAGTACGAAGTCGTTGTGACCGACGACGCGCGCAGCCTGGCCACCCGCACGCTACTCGCCGAGCGTTTTCCGTGGGTGCGCTACACCGAGGGCCCCGCGCGCGGGCCGGCAGCCAACCGCAATCATGGCGCGGCCGAGGCGCAAGGTGGTTGGATCGCCTTCACTGACGACGACACGTTGCCGTCGCGCGAGTGGCTCGCCGCGTACGCGCGCGCGCTCGCGGTGCACCCGACCGCCCAAGCGCTCGAGGGACGCACCACCTGCAACGCCGGCTTCGGCACACCGATGCACTACGCGCCCGTGAACGAACGCGGCGGGCTCTTCTGGTCGTGCAACATTGCCGTGCGCGCAGAGCGCTTCGGTGTACTCAGCGGATTCGACGGGGGCTTCACGGTCGCGCACATGGAGGACCAGGACCTGCGCGAGCGACTCAAGGGTGCTGGTGTCACGATCCATTGGGTACCGGAGGCGGTCGTCGATCATGCGCCACGCCGGCAGCCGTCGGGACGCACGCTTGGGCTGCAGCGCGCGGCGGAGGTGCGGTACCTGTACAAGCATGGCGCACCGCGACCAGTGCGTTGGCGACTGCTGCGCGGCGTGGCGTCGTTGCGCGTGGGGATCGTGCGGTCGCTGCCGTTCACGCTCGACTCGGTGAGCGCGCTTGCGTCACTCGCGAGCGAGCTCTGGACGGTCTGGTCGAATGCGACCGATTGGGAGCGCGCCGCGAGCGCGGAGTTCCCGGTGCCCGATCCCATGCGGGTCGGGCCGGACGCGCTCGCTCGAACGCGCACGCGCGTCAGCGTGATCGTGCCCGCCTACCAACGTCCGTTGGCGCTCGCACGCTGCCTTCGCGCGCTCGCGACGCAACAGCGCGCCCCCGACGAAGTGATCGTGGTGACGCGCGAAGGGGACGACGCGACCTGGACGGCTGCGCGCGCCGTGGTGTTCCCACCGAATACACGCGTGGAGTGCTTGGTCGTGCGCCCCCCCGGCGTGATCGCGGCGATGCAGGCCGGGCTCGATCGCGCCACCAGCGACTACATTGCCCTCACCGATGACGACGCCGAACCGCGCGCTGACTGGATCGCGCTGCTTGCTTCGGCGCTCGACGCCGATGCCACGCTTGGCGGTGTGGGCGGCCGCGACTGGCAGCCGCACGAACGCGGCGACGCGCACGACGTGGGACGCGTGCAATGGTTCGGCCGCGTGATCGGGCGCCATCACTTGGGCGCCGGCCCCGCTCGCGACGTCGACGTGCTCAAAGGCGTGAACTGCTGCTTCCGCGCGCGCGCGTTGCGCGCGGTGGGGTTCGACGCACGGTTGCGAGGTGACGGTGCGCAGGTGCACTGGGAGCTCGCGACCTGCCTCCCCATGCGACGCGCGGGCTGGCGGTTGCGCTACGATCCGGCGATCGCGGTGGAGCATCACGTCGAGGCGCGCTCCGGTGCCGATCAGCTGCATCGCGGTGCGTTCGCGGCTGCGCCGTACACCGATGCCGTTCACAACGAAGCGCTCGTGTTGGGTGAGCACGTGCAGGGTCCTGCGCATCGGGCATTCGTGTGGTGGAGTGCGCTCGCCGGAACGACCTCGGCCCCCGGACTCCTCGCGGCGCTCCGGCTCCGCGCGCAGGGTCACGCGTGGGCGTGGGAGGCCTGGCGTGCTGCGCGCGCCGGTCGCGCGCTCGCTCGTGCGACCCACCGCAGGGCGCCTCGCGCATGACCGATCTCCGCGTACTCGTCGTCATGCCGCTCGGTGAGCAACTGGGCGGCGGCGAGATGATGTTCCGTCAACTCATGGAGCACGGGCGAGGGCAGGGGATCGAGTGGATCGCCGTCTTCACCAAGAACGGGCCCATGGTCGAGGAGACGCGTGGGTACGGCGTAGAGACGCATCTCATTGACGCCGGTCGTATTCGCGAGGTGGGCCGCCGCATCGGCGCAGTCCGGCAGATTGCGGCGCTCGCGCGTGAGCGGCAGGTCTCGCTCGTGTTCGGCTGGATGGTCTCGTCGCAACTGCTCGCGGGGCCGGCCGCCTGGCTCGCCGACATTCCTGCGGCCTGGTACCAGGTGGGACTGCCGAGTCCTGACTGGATGGATCGCTTCGCGACCTTTTGCAGGGCACGCGGGATCGTGGTGCTCTCCAAGGACGTCGCGGCGGCACAGGCGCGCATCCGCCCAACGCGTCCGCAGCACCTCGTGTACCCGGGCGCATCGCTCGAGAGGTTCGAGACGGCACACGCCGAGTCGCCGCCGGCGCTGCGGGCGCGGTTCAACTTGCCGACCAGCGGGCCACTGATCGGGATCGTGGGACGACTGCAGCGGTGGAAGGGAATGCACACGCTCATTGCCGCGCTGCCGGTGGTGCGCGCGCGGCACGCTGCCGCACATCTCGTGATCGTCGGCGGTGCACATGACACCGAGCCCGGGTACGGCGACGAGCTCAGGGAGTTGGCTCGCGCGAATGGCGTGGAGAGTGCGGTGACCTTCGCCGGGTACCAGGGCGATGTGCCGCGCTGGATGCAGGCAATGGACATCGTGGTCCACGCCTCCGATCGCGAGCCGTTCGGGATCGTCGTCGTTGAGGCGATGGCGTTGTCCAAGCCGGTCATCGCGGGCGCGGCGGGTGGGCCATCGGAGATCATCACCGACGGTCAGAATGGACTGCTGGTGCCGTTCGACGACGTAGCGGCGCTCGCCGACGCCATCACGCGCTTCCTCGATGATCCTGCGTTCGCCGAGCGTTGCGGCGCCGCCGCGCACACCCGAGCGCGCGACTTCTCGGCGCAGCGGTACGCCGCGCGTCTCGTCGACGCGATCCGCGAGCTCGCGCTCGGAGAGGAGCCGTGAGCTCGCGACCGTTGCGGGTCCTGCACCTGCTCAACACGGTGCGCGAGACGGGGAACGGGATCGTCAACACCGCGATCGATCTGGCGTGGGGGCAGGCACGGCTCGGTCACGAGGTGCACGTGGCGTCGGCAGGCGGGGAGTTCGCGTCGCGGCTCTCCGCGTGGGGGATCGCACATCATGCGCTCGACCAGCGGCGCGGACCGATCACGCTGTTGCGCGCGGCGGACCAACTGCGCAGGCTGTTGCGCGAGTGCCGCCCCGACGTGGTGCACGCGCACATGGTGACCGGAGTGGTGCTCGCGCGCTTGGCGCGCCCGTCGCGTGCGCGCGGTGGCCCATTGCTCGTGGGTCATGTGCACAACGTGTACCAGCGGAGCGCGCGGCTCATGGCGCTCGCCGACGTGGTGCTCTGCTGCGGGACCTCGGTGCGCGAGACCATGCGCGCGCGCGGTGTGTCCGACGATCGGTTGCGCGTGGTGCTCAACGGCACCGTGGGCACTCCGCGACTTCCCGATGCTGCGACGGTCGTACCGGCGGCGCTCTCGCATCCGGCGATCGTCACCGTCGCAGGGATGAGCGCGCGGAAGGGGATCGGCGATCTCATCGGCGCATTCCGTGCGGTCGCGAACGACTACCCCGATGCGCACCTCTACCTCGTGGGTGACGGTCCCGATCGTGCGCGCTTCGAGGCGCAGGCGCGCCGCACCGCGGTCGCGGACCGGATCCACTTCGAGGGCTTCCAGCGCGACCCGACGCCCTGGCTCCGCGCGGCCGACATCTTCGTGCTCGCGTCGCACCGCGAGTCGTTCCCGATCGTCATTGGCGAGGCGCGTGCCGCGGGCTGTGCGATCATCGCGCGCGCGGTCGATGGCGTACCGGAGGCGCTCGATTGGGGGCGGGCGGGTCTGCTCGTGGACCCGGTCGCTCTGCCGCCGATCGATCCGGCGGGCATGCCGGGGTGGCGGTTCATCGAACCGATCGAGCGCCTGCTCTCCGATCCGACGGCGCGAGAGGCGCTGCGGCGCGGTGCGCGCGAAGGACTCGAGCGATTCCACGTGAGCCGCATGGTGGACGAGACGCTCGCGCTCTACCGGTCCGCCCTCCCGTGATCAGCCTCGCCTTCATCGCGCTCGAGGTGCATCGTCGTGGCGGCCAGGAACGCGCCGCCGCCGAGGTACTCACGCGCCTCGCGCCCGACGTGGACCTCACGGTGATCGCGTCGGTGTGCGAGCTACAGGGAGTGCGGTTGCGGCAGGTGCCGATCGCGCTGCCCAACGCGCCGACGATCGTGCGTACCACGCTCTTCGCGCGCGCCGCCTCCCGGGCGGCGCGCGCGAGCGGTGCGCAGTTGGTCGAGAGCATCGGCGCGGCAGCGCGCGAGGCGGACATCATCACGGCGCAGTTCTGCCAGGCGGCCTTCACGGCGCGATTCGGCGGATTGCGCGGTGGCGGCGGACTGCGTGGTGTATGGCAGCGCGCGGTCCAGTCGCGATTCGTGGCGGATGAACGGCGTGCATACGGCGCGGCGCGGCTGCGTCGCGTGATCGCGGTCTCGAGCGGCGTCGGTCGCGAGCTCCAAGAATTCTACCGCGTGCCGGAGTCGCGGATCACGGTGATCCCCAACGGTGTCGATCATGCGACCTTTCATCCGGTGAACGCCGCCGCGCGTGCCGCACTCCGCGACCGGCTCGGTCTTCCACGCGATCGGTGCATCGCGCTGTTCGTGGGCGGGGACTGGGAGCGGAAGGGGGTGCGTGACGCGATCGCTGCGGTCGCGGGGCTGCCCGACGTCACGTTCGTGGTCGTCGGCAACGGCGACGCGGCCGCGATGCGCGCGCATGCCGCGCAGGTGGGTGCCGAGGCGAACGTGGTCTTCGCCGGCGCATCGCTCACGCCGGAACAGTGGTATCAGGCGGCGGATCTCTTGCTCTTCCCGTCGCGCTACGAGGCCTTCTCGCTCGTCACGCTCGAGGCGGCCGGGTGTGGGCTCCCGATCATCGCGCATTCGATCAACGGCACTGAGGATCTGATCACGTCGGGTGAGAACGGCTTGCTGAGCGCGATCGGACCGGAGGCGCTTCGCGAGTGCGTCGTGCGCATTCGCGACGACGCGATGCTGCGCGACCGCATGCGCTCGGCGATCGCACTCACGTCGCAGCGGTACTCATGGGACCGGATCGCACGCGAACACTTGAACGTGCTGCGCGAGGTGTCGCAGTGAACGCGCGGAGTGGCGCAGTGAACGCGCGGAGTGGCGCAGTGAACGCAGCCAGTGGACCGGTGACGAGCGTCCAGATCGGGATGGAGTGGCAGCTCGAGCTCGCCGGCGGACTCAATCGACTCTTCCGCGAGATCGTGCTGCGACTGCCCGGCGAAGGGGTCGACGTGCGCGGGCTCGTGGCCGGCGGGCCGCAGGTGGAAGCGCAGTCTGGCGGCTTGGTGCACGCGTTCGCCCCGACCACGGCATCGTTCTGGCGGCGACTGCACAGCGCGCGCCGAGCCGTCAGGGCCATGCTGCGTTCGCTCCCGTCGAGCGCGGATGCGTTGCGACTCTCGTCTCCGCTCTCGTCGCCGCGGGTCGTACTCGTCTCACATTTCGCCCCCTACGGCCTCGCGCTCCTCGGCGCGGCACGCCGCTACCCGTTGGTCGTGTACTTTCACGGCCCCTGGTCCGTCGAGTCGCGTGACCAAGGGCGAAGCTGGTGGTCCATGCGCGTCCGTCATGCGCTCGAGCGCCGGGTCTATCACCGTGCCGAACGCTGCATCGTGTTGTCGCGCGCCTTCGCTCGCGTGCTCGAGTACGACTTCGGCGTGGCACCCGAGCGGATCACGGTGATCCCGGGCGGAGTGGACGCGGAGCACTTCGCGGCGCAGCCGTCGCGGGCGGCGTCACGGACCGCTCTCGGTTGGAGCGAGTCCGCACCCACGGTGCTCACCGTGCGCCGGTTGGTGCGACGCACCGGAGTGGACCGACTCATCGCAGCGGTCCCCGCACTGCGGGCCCGCGTACCGGCGGTGCAGGTCATGATCGCCGGTGCGGGTCCCGAGCGCACGGCGCTCGAGGCACAGGCACGCGCGCTCGGCGTCGAAGGATCGGTCACCTTCCTGGGTCTCGTGCCCGAGGAGCAGTTGCCACTCGTCTACCGCGCCGCCGATATCTCGGTGGTGCCGTCGGTCGCGCTCGAAGGATTCGGTCTGATCGTCCCCGAGTCGCTGGCCGCCGGAACGCCGGTGCTCGTGACACCGATCGGCGGGTTGCCCGAGACGGTCGAAGGTCTGCCAGGCGCACTCGTGTTACGCGACGCGTCGCCGAGCGCGATCGCCGACGGACTCGCCGATGCGCTCACCGGTGCACGCGAGTTGCCCAGCGCCGCGCAGTGCGCGGCGTTCGCGCGCGAACGGTACGACTGGTCGGTGATCGCGCAACGCGTGGCCGCGGTGCTTGTGGAGACCGCCCGATGAGCACAGCCTGCAGCTCCCGGTGCAGAAGCGCGCCATGACCACGCCGCGCACGCTCTTCCTCACGCACAGCGGCGTACTCGGCGGCGCCGAACGATCGCTGCTCGACCTCGTCGCGGCCTGGCCCGTCGAGCGTCGCCTGATGGTGCTCGCCGAGGGACCGATGGCCGACGCGGCGCGCGCACGCGGCATCGCCGTGGACGTTGAGCCACTCGGCGCGCTCGGCGCCGTGAAGCGAGAGTCCAGCGCACCGGGACTCGGAGCGCTCGCTGACGTCGCACGGCTCGCAACAAAGGTGGCCGCGGCGGCGAAGGCGATGGACATCATCCATGCGAACTCGCAGAAGGGTTTCGTGGTCGCGGCCGCGGCGGGCCTGCTCGCGCGTCGGCCGGTCGTCTGGCATCTGCGTGACATCCTCACCACCGCGCATTTCTCGGCGACGAACATCCGTGCCTCGGTCCTGCTCGCCAACGCGCGTGCGGCGGCCGTGATCGCCAACTCGGCCGCCACCGCAGCGGCGTTCGTCGACGCCGGCGGAAAGGCCAAGCTCGTGCAGGTGGTGCACAACGGACTCGACGCAGCGCGATTCGACGCGGTGAGCGGCGCCGAGGCGACCACGACGCGTGCCACGCTCGGCGCCGCTGACGCCTGCGTGCTCGCCGTGTGTGCACGCCTCGCGCCATGGAAAGGTCAGCATGTGGTGATCGCGGCGCTCGAGCAGCTGCCCGACGCACACGCATGGATCATCGGCGCAGCGCTCTTTGGCGAGGACGCCTACGCCGCTGGACTGCGCGCGCAGGCCGAGTCGCTTGGCGTGGCGGACCGCGTGCGCTTTCTCGGTGAGCGAGAGGACGTGCCCACGCTCCTGCGCGCCTCCGACGTGGTGGTGCACTCGGCCGTGGACGCCGAACCGTTCGGACGCGTGGTGGTGGAAGGGATGCTCGCGCGCCGACCGGTAGTCGCGAGCGATGCCGGCGGGGTGCGTGAGATCGTCACGCACGGAGTGACCGGCTGGCTTGTGTCGCCCGGCGAGCCAGCAGCGCTGGCAGCGGCGGTGAAACAGGTGTGCGCGCTCACGACGGCAGAGCGCATCTCCCGTACCAGTGCCGCCTACGCCGACGCTGTTGCGCGCTTCACTGTGCCGGCCATGGTCGCCGGTGTCTCTGCCGTACTCGAAGGCGTGATCGAAGGCGTGAGGGAACGCGGGATCAGCGGCCGCCGACGCCGACGATGAGCCGGAAGATCGGACCTTTCGCCTGGTCGATCGGTCCGCCCGCAACTGCTTTGCCGCGATACTCCCAGTCGGGCCGGTTCGGTGCCACGCGGTAACCCGCGCGCGCTCCGATCGTGAGGCCGCGCCGCTGCGACGAACTCCGCACTACGAGCAACTCGCCCGCGAGCATCGGTTCGAACACCCAATGCCTGCCGGCGATGCGGCTCGACAGGCCGGGTGCATCGAGTACCTCGCTGAAGGTCGGAGGCGGTGCCGTGGGCGCGGTCGTGCCGCCGTTGCGATCGCCCACGGTGAGCACATAGCTCCCGCGTCCCACGCCGAGTGTCGGTGCGTAGCTCAGGCGTCCGCGCGGCCTTAGGTCCCAGCCGAGCGTGATCGTCGTGTACGACGCCTCGATGCGTGCGGAGAGACCCGTGGGCGTGCTCTCCTCGCCACCGTCGAGCCGCATGTGCTCGGCGCCGATCCGCAGCGGGCCGAACGAACCAAAGCCACCGCCACCGAATCCGATCGCATCGTTGGAGACCGCGAAGTAGCCGGCGGTGCCGAGGAGCGCGTTGATCTGCGACGTCTCGAAGGTCGCGCCACCGGTGCTCACGTAGACCGACCAGTGGGCGGGATAGTACTGAGCAGCGCAGGAGCACGCACTCTGCGCGAGCACGGCGTGCGGTGCGACGGTGAGTGCGAGCATCGTGCCGAGCATCGTGCCGAACACGATGCCGCGGGACCCGATGCGTTCGCAGTCCATCACAGCGCCGGATGCTTGGTGTGGTGCGGCGTCGCCTTCTGGTAGGCGTTGGCCACGCGCAGCAACGACTCCTCGCCGAACAGACGTCCGACGAACGTGAGGGAGACGGGCGTGCCGTCAGTCGGACGGAACCCGTTGGGCAGGATCACCGCCGGGTGTCCCGTGAGATTGGTAGCCGTCAGTTGGCCCGAGTTCGTCGGCGCGACGATCACGTCGACTGTCTGCATGAGCGTGTCCCACTGCTGGATCGCCAGCGTGCGCACGCGATTGGCATTCAGATAGTCGACCGCCGGGATGAACCGTGCCGTGCGGAAGCTGTTGGGCCAGGCGCCCGCGCCCTGCTGCACGAGCTCGCGCACGCGGCCGCTGCGTGTGAGCTCATCGAACGCCGCTCCCGCCTCGGCGGTGAGGATGATGCGCATCGCGTTGTAGTTCAGGTCGGGGATCTCGACGGGGATGAGGTCGAGCCCGAGTCCGCGCAGCGTGTCGAGGGCCGCGTCGTCGAACGGCTTGGTCGGGTGACGATCCACGGGAGCGTCGAACGCGCTCTTCACATAGCCCACGCGCAGTCCGGCAAGTGGTGCGTTGCCGTCCCAATTGAATGGCGCAGCGTGCACCGTCTGGTCGGCGCCGTCGGGGCCGTGCATCGCGGCGAAGATCAGTGCGCAGTCCTCCACCGATCGCGCGAGTGGCCCGAGCTTGTCCATCGACCAACTCAGTGCCATCGCACCGGTGCGTGGGACGCGGCCGAAGGTCGGTCGCAGACCGGTCACGCCGCACCGCGTGCTCGGCGACGAGATCGAGCCGAGCGTCTCGGATCCGATCGCGAAACCCATGCAGCCCGCAGCGGTCGCAGACGCTGGGCCGGCGGACGAGCCGCTCGACCCCTGGTCGAGCTTCCACGGATTGCGCGTCATGCCGCCGTACCACCGATCGCCCTGCGCGAGCTCACCGAGCGTGAGCTTGGCGATGAGCACTGCGCCGGCGGCGTCGAGTCGCTGCACGACGGTCGCGTCGTA
>JANOTB010000191.1:0-1544 GCA_031416115.1 Gemmatimonadota bacterium | reverse complement strand
CGCGCGCGCGGGCGGTCATGCCGGCGGCAAGTCACCGGAGAACCTCTTCGATGAGCTCGCGCCGTTCGGCGTGCCGATCGTGTCGGCGGGTGGCGTCGGCACCCCGGACGAGTTCACACGGCACTTGCGCCTGGGTTACGCCGCCGTGCAGCTCGGTACCCGGTTCATCGCGACGCCCGAGTGCAAGGCGAGCGATGCCTACAAGCAGGCGATCGTCGATGCGAACGAGGACGACATCGTACTCACCGAACGGCTCACCGGCGTACCGGTGGCGGTGATCCGCAACGCGTACATCGACAAGCTGGGCACCAAGGCGGGGTGGTTCGCCAAGTGGATGCTGCGCGGGGGACGGACCAAGCACTGGATGCGGACCTGGTATGCGCTCAACTCGGTGCGGCGGCTCAAGAAGTCGCTCAGCTCCTCAGATGTGCGGACGGACTATTGGCAGGCGGGGAAGTCGGTCGCGGGGATCCATGACGTGCGGCCTGCTGGGAGGATCGTGGCGGAGTTCGCGGCGGCGCTCGACTAAGTGCTAAGTGCGAACTGCTTTCACCACAGGGGCACAGGGGGCACAGGGGGCACAGGGGGCAGGGACACCGGGGGTCGCGGCGTTGCGAAACATTCGTGGTTACTTCTCAATGAAGATCCTTGGGAACAACGGAGCCCATTTCAACGCGCCGCAGTTCCCTGTGTCCCCTGTGCCCCTGTGGTGAATGTCGCTGCCGTGCGTCTCAGCGCTCGCGAGCAGCGGCGACGCCAGGCGTAGCATCAGGCCACCAGCGGTGGACCAGCACCGTCACCTGCCCAGGCCGCACCGTGACCGCGCCGAGCGAGTGCGCCTGACCGTCGCGGGTGACGTCGACGATGTGTTCGCCGACCGGCAGCCGCATGCGCGCGACGGTGATGCGGTCGGGGAGGAGTTGCCAGGCGCGGAGGTCGGGTTGGTCGAGGACCTGCGATGAGACATGAATGACTGACAGGACGATACCGAGCAGGATCGCGCCAATGACCGCCACTGCCATGCCCGAATTATCATCCTCGTCCTTTTTGTCCCCCTTCTCGCCCTTGCCCTTCTTCTTCTCGTCGTCGTCGTCGTCGTCGTCGCTCGTGATGATGTCACCCGCCGCGTTGAACGCGCCCTCAGCGCCCTTGGCCGAGAGGTCACGCACCGCGACGCGCGCGAGCGCCCGCGCGATGCGCCCGGGCTGACCACGGTCGAAGTCGGCGCGCACGGCGTCGCTCACGCTCATGCCGACAGCGCGCGCCGTGACCGACCCTAGGCCAAAAACCGAGATACTCGTCGCGCGTGCGCCGAGTACTCCCTGCCCCGCGTGCGGATTGTCGTCCGACATCACCGGCCAACGGATGCTCACATTGCGATACGATTCCGCAGCCCAGTCTCGTGCGATGCCGCGGCGCCGGTCGATCGTGCGGTAGGTGTTCATCCGGACCGTGGCGTCGTCGCTCTCGAGCAGGCCCGCTTCCTCACGATTGATCCAGAAGCTCAGCGCCACCGGTTCTGGACGCGACACGAAGCCATCTTC
>JANOTB010000190.1:0-4638 GCA_031416115.1 Gemmatimonadota bacterium | reverse complement strand
CCCCACGGGGCGCCTTGCCGAGGTGATGAGCCTGATCCCATTCTCGGCGCCGATCATCATGCCCATGCGCATGACCGCGACGCCGGTGCCGGTGCTCACCGTGCTGGCATCGCTGGCGGGGGTGGCGCTCGCCGCGCTGGCGGCGATCTGGTTCGCGGCGCGGATCTATCGCGTGGGGCTGCTGATGTATGGGAAGCGGCCGACGCTGCGCGAGCTTCTGCGTTGGGTGCGGCAGTCATGAGCAGGGCGGAACGAGAGTACGTCGGCTGCGAGAACGACCGAGCGGGAACGACGAAGGGCGCCCCTCGCGGGGCGCCCTTCGTGCATCGCGGTGTCAGAGCGCGCCGCTCGTCTGCGCGCAGTGCATGTCGAACGCCTTGGTGAGGTCGGCCGCGATCGACTCGACGCTACGCCCTTCGATCTGCCACCGCTCCACCATGTACACGAGCTTGCCGTCGCGCAACAGGCCGATGCTCGGCGAGCTCGGCGCATAGCCCGTGAAGTAACCGCGCGCCTGACGCGTCGCGTCGGCATCGTTCCCAGCGAAGACCGTGAACGACCGGTCGGGCTTCACCGCATGCTCGAGCGCCGCCGCGATCGCCGGGCGCAGGTTGCGCGCCGCGCAGCCGCAGACCGAGTTCACGACCACGAGGCGTGTGCCCGCGGCATCCTTGAGCGCCTCATCTACCGAGGCCGCCGTGCGGAGTTCTTCGACGCCGAGGCGGGTGAGCTCGGCGCGCATCGGTGCTACGAAGCGTTCGTCGTACATCATTTTAGGCTGAAGGCTGAAGGATGGAGAATCGTCAATCGCGTGACAACGCGAGTATCGCGGCCTGCGGCACCACGAGGTACCGCTCGTTCTCGAACGTGATCTCCACGGCCGCCTTCCTGAAGAAGATCGCGTAGTCCCCAACATGCGCCTGCATGGGGACGAACTTCGTCTCCTTGGACGCGCCAATGCGCCAGGGCTCTTCGAGATGATCGTTCACCTCGGGCAGCGGATATCCCGGACCCGTCGCGATGATCTTCCCGCCCTGCACCGCCTGGCTATCCACCGCCGTCGCAGGGAGATAGAGCCCGACCTTCGTGCGCTCCTCGCCCTCCTCGAGCTTGATGAGGACGCGATCGCCGACGACGATGAGTTCCTTGCGGCCTTTACGCATACGGGAATGAATCTATCAGGTTCATCGAACCAAGAACAGCCGGTCCTGCCGGCGGATCGCCCAGACCGCCTTTCCGTCGGCAGGGATCACCATGTCCTCCTCCTGCGCCATCCGCACCCGCTGGCTGCCCCACTCGGCGACCGGCGTCGTCGCCTGCAGTTCGACCGAGAACCACATGTTGGCGATCGTGATGGCGTCGCCACGGCCCGGAACGCCGTCCTGATAGTCCCAGAGGCCCACGAGCGGACCGGCGCCATGGCCGTGCTTGCCAATGGGATGCGAGTAGAAGGTCCCGTCGATCCCGGCTGCACGCATGCGGGCGCGCGTCGCGGCGAGCACCTCGTTGCCGGTACGACCCGGACGCAGTTCCTCCATGGTGAAGTCCTGCAGGCGGTTCGCGTTGCGCAGGGCAGCCGTGAGGCCCGCGGGCGCATCGGTCTCGCCGGCGAGCAGGACGTACGCGTTGTGCTGCGTGTCGGTGTTGAGTCCGAGCGCCGTGATGCCGACGTCGCAGTGGAGCACGTCGCCGCGCTGGATCACCGGGTCCTCGCCCAGCTGCACGTCACTCGCACCCTTTCGCTGCACCGAGACGCTCGGTTGGAACCAGGTGCCCAGCCCCATGTCGTTCACCTGCTGACGCCACCACCAGACCAAATCGCTCGTGCGCGTGACGCCCGGCTTGATCGCCTCGGCGGAGAACATGCGCTGTGTGAGTTCCCACACGAGTGCCTGCAGCTTGCCGTAGAACTCCGCTTCCTCAGGGAGCCGCGTCGCGATCATCTCGAGCGCGAGCGCCTCGGCCGGCCGGAAGCGCGAGGCAAAGGATGGGCCGAGCGCCTCGGTCATGCCGTCGCGCTCTCCTGCGGTGAGGCCGTCGGTGAAGGCGAAGGTGCGCGACACATTGATCGCGATGACCTTGGGTTGGCGTTCCTCGAGCACCTGCTTGAGCACCTGCCACTGCTCGTCGCCCCAGAGCTCGGCCTGGCGCCCGCTGATGTCACCGCTGACCGCCTTCATGGCGCGGCGCGGTTCGTAGACGCCGCCCTGCGAGGTACCGCCGAGGGCGATGCGCTCGACGCACGACCCGTCGCCGGGATCCACGCGACCGGCGGCAGCGCATCGATCGTAGAACACATAGATCGTTCGGCGCCGCGCCGCGAAGGTCGTCGGCGCGACGAGTGACGAGAAGACGGGATCCTCGTTGTACTCGCGCATGGGCACCACCCAGGCGTCGACGCCATGCTTGCGCATGAGTGCAGGGAGCACCGTGCGCATGCGCTTGTCGAGCCAGCGCTGCTGCACGTCGGCCTGTTCGCGCAGCGTGCCGAACGGGCGGCGCGGAGCGGCGGTCTGCGCCTGCATCTGCGTCTGCGTCTGCACCTGCGCGTTCGCGTTCGCGGTCAAAGAGCCGAGCGCGAGCGCCCCGCCTGCGGCGACGCGGAGCATCGCGGTGCGGAACGCTCGGTTCAGGAGCGGGAGTCGGGTCATGGGGTCGTCTGGTGAACGGGTTTGCGCGGCAGGAGCACGAGCCGCACGAGCGTGGACACGAACGCGAGCACGAGTGCGAATAGGACGATGCCAACGAACCGTACAACGAGGATCTTGAGTGCCGAACTCTGCCAATCCTCGATCGTCGCCGTGAGGCTCCCGATGCGTTCGAGCCCGGCCTGCGTGAGTGCGAGACTCACCGAGACCTCCATCGCGGCCTCGAGAAGTGCGAAGCACGGCGCTCTCCACGCCCAACTGCGCACCGGGTAGTTGCCGAGGTGCATCGTCGCCAGCAGGAAGAGGATCCCCACGCCGCCGAGGAAGGTGCCGGCGATCCAGGTCCAACTGTTGCTCCACCCGGCCTGGAGGATGAGCGCCCGATAGAGCCGCAGGCATGCGCCGGTGAGCAGGCCCATCACGACGATGTTGAGCGAGAGCTTCCGGATGAACGTCGGTTCGTCCGGGAGCTCGAAGTGGCTCAGCACCATCGTGGGGCGGAGGAGTGGCACTAGCGTGGCCCGTTCAGGCGGTGGCGATGCATTCGATCTCCACTCGCGCATTCAGCGCGAGGCCGTTGGCCCCGAGCGCGCTGCGTGCGGGGAGGCGGCCCGGCTTGAAGAAGGTGCGGTAGACCCCGTTCATGCGGTCCCACTCCTTCATGTCGGCCATCATCACCGTGCATTTCACGACTTTGTCCATCGACGAACCGACGGCGGTGAGCAGGGTTCGGATATTCTCGAGCGTCTGCTTCGTCTCGGCCTCGATGCCGCCGGTGACGACCGCGTTGGCGTTGGCCGAGGCACCATCGGTGCCGATCTGCCCTGAGAGGAAGAGGAGGTTCCCTACGCGCACCGCCGGCGAGAACGGCCGCGTCGGTGCACCGAACGGTGTGAGATACCGCGCGGTGTCACCCGCATCGACCACCGCCGTGACGGCGGTCGCGATGCGATCGGTACGACGCGCGCGCACGCCGCACGCGCCGGCGGAGAGCGTGGCGATGAGCAACAACGAGAGAGCCAGAGGACGGGTCATTTGAACCTGTGTCCGATCCGCGACCACCGGATGTCGGTGAGCGCGGGCCAAGGACGGTCGGAGTCGTCAGCGTTCCACGAGTAATACACGAAGAGCGGGCGGCCGCGCACGTTGGCGCGCGGCACGAAGCCCCAGAAGCGGCTGTCCTTCGAGTTGTAGCGGTTGTCCCCCATCATCCAGTAGCGCCCCTCGGGCACGACGAGCGGGCCCCAGTCGTCGACCGTGGGTTGTTCGGGCGCGGGGCCGAAGCGCGAGTCCTTGAGCTGCACGCGCTTCTGCCAGTCGAAGAGCGGGTCGGCGGCGTCACCGGGAGACCCGGGGAGACCCGCCGCATAGCCCTGCCGCTGCTCCTCGCCGTTGATGTGCAGCACACCCGCGCGCGAGTGGAGCGTGTCGCCCGGCATCCCAATGAGGCGCTTCACGAGGATCGGCGTGGGGTCCCACGGCTGGTCGATCTGCAGCGGCGAGATGAAGACGACGATGTCGCCGCGCTGTGGCTCGGCGTAGCCCGGCAGGTTGATGTCGGTGAACGGGACGTGCGGTCCAAAGCGCAACTTGTTCACGAAGAGCCAGTCGCCCACGAGCATCGACGGGATCATGGAGCCCGACGGGATCCGGTACGCCTCGACCAAAAAGGTGCGCAGGATCAGGAAGAGCGCGATCGTACCGGCGATCGACTTGAAGAACTCCCAGAGCTTCTGCGGCGAGACGTTGACGCCGCCACCGTTGACGCCGCCACCGTTGGCGCCGCCTTTGCGACCGCGCGCCGCGGCAACTGTGCTGGCGCCGGCGTGTGTGGCGGCGGTGGTCGTGGTGCTGGACTTGCTGCGCTTCTTCGCGGCCACGGCGGATCGGGAGAGGGGAAAGGGGGCGGGGCCGCCACGCGCCCGCGCCTACCAGAGGGAATCTGCCCAGACGGACCCCCGAATACGAGAGGGGCGCGCCTCTCGGCGCG
>JANOTB010000189.1:0-1747 GCA_031416115.1 Gemmatimonadota bacterium | reverse complement strand
AATCCCATCGCGTGGCAGACGTGCGTATCCAGCGCGCGCACCTTCGCATGGTCGCCACCGAAGAGCTCGAGGAAGCTCGCCTGTGTGCCCGTCGTGCCCTTGACTCCGCGGAGTGGCAACGTCGCCAACCGATAGTCGAGGTCGGCGAGGTCGAGCACCAGGTCCTGCATCCAGAGCGTCGCGCGCTTGCCCACGGTCGTGAGCTGCGCGGCCTGCAGGTGCGTGTACCCCAGCGTCGGCTCGGCGCGCCAGTCGCGCGCGAACGTCGCGAGCGTGCGCAACAACGCGATCACGCGGCCGCGCAGCAGCTCGAGCCCGCGGCGCATCTGGATCAGGTCGCCGTTGTCGGTCACGAAGCAACTCGTTGCACCGAGGTGGATCACGCCCTTCGCCGCCGGCGCGACCTCGCCGTACGCATGGATGTGCGCCATGACGTCATGACGGAAACGTTTCTCGTACTCGGCGACCTTCGCAAAGTCGATGTCGTCCAGGTGCGCGCGCATCTCCGCGATCGCGTGTGCGGGCATGTCGACGCCCCGGGCGCGCCCGCCTTCGGCGAGCGCGAGCCAGAGGCGACGCCAGAGGCCGTGCCTCGTCTGCGGGCTGAAGAGTTCGAGCATCGCCGTGGAGGCGTAGCGCTCGGCGAGTGGTGAGCGATACTGCGTGTGCGTCATGAGATGCGGAAATCGGTGGAGTAGACCGTCCCAGCGCGTTCGAAGAACAGGCGGATCGGGCCGCGTCCGCCGTAGTACTCGAGGACGCGAGCGGCCTGCTGTGCGTCGGTGACCGGTGTGCGGTTCAGCTGGATGATCACGTCGCCGGGCTGCAGGCCCAGCGCCTGTTGCACGCGCTCGGTGACCTTGAACACGACCGCGCCCTGTTCGGCGCGAATACCGCGTTCGGCACGGATCGCCGCCGTGAGCGAGATCAACTCGAGTTCGCGCATCACGGCGACCTTCTCGGCGCCGACTTCCGGCAGGTCCTTCACCCGCACGTCCACCCGCTGGTCGCGCGAGGCGCGGCGCACCTGCAACTGCGCCGTCTCTCCGACGCGGAGCTCGAGCAACTCGGCCTCCCAGTCGTACGAGTTGCGGATCTGTCGGTCCCGCGAGCGCACGATCACATCTCCCACGCGCAGTCCGGCGTCGGCCGCCGGGCTCCCCGGAACGATCTGCTCGATCGTCGCGCCGGCATTCAGATTGCCTCGCCCGGCCGAGGCACCGTTCTGCTGGAGCTTCACGCCGATCCATGGTCGCCGGACACTGCCATGAGCGAGCAGGTCCTCGGCGACGCGGCGCGCGCGGTCGATCGGGATCGCGAAGCCGAGGCCGATCGAACCACCGCTCGGTGTGTAGATCGAGCTGTTCACGCCGATCACTTCGCCCGACGCGGTGATGAGCGGACCACCGGAGTTCCCGGGGTTGATCGACGCGTCGGTCTGGATCATGTCCACGTACACGCCTGGTCCATCGCCGCGTCCGGTGAGGTTGCGTCCAACGCCACTCACCACACCCGCGGTCACGCTCGGCTCGGAGTTGCCCAGCAAGAAGCCGTACGGATTGCCGATCGCGATCACCCACTCGCCGATGAGAAGTCCGCGCGACGTGCCGAGCGGCGCGGTGGGGAGATCCTTCGCGTCGATCTTGAGTACCGCGAGGTCGTTGAGCTCATCCTCGCCGATGACCGTTGCCGGGTAAGTGGTGCCATCGCGGAGCGCGACCTGAACACGGCTCGCACCACTGATGAC
>JANOTB010000188.1:0-17767 GCA_031416115.1 Gemmatimonadota bacterium | reverse complement strand
TGACTCGTCTGACTCCCGACGTCCGAACGGGAGCGGAACACCTCGCCCATCGCGGTCGTCCGGAACTGCTCGGCTTCCCACCGGACCGTGTTCGGCACCCACTTCTCGGACGAGACCACCGCACCGAGGCCAGAGTAGGTGACCTTGGAGCTCTGCGAGCTGATCTCCGCGACCGCACTCCAAGTCTGCGCGGTCCGAACCTTGCCGCGCGCGTCGTACGTCATGTCGTTCACGAGCAGCCCGGTGAACGCCGCCCCCTCCCGGCGCACGCGATCCAGATGCGTCAGTTGACCGTCCATGTCGTACGACCGCCGCTCGATGACCCCGAGCGTCTCGCTCCCGCCGAGGTTCTTGAAGATCCGCAGCGAGTCCTGCCGTCCGGCGATGTCGTAGTGGAACTGCGCATGGCTGGTCCCGTGGTAGACGTCCTTCAGGAATCCCAGATCGGCATCGTAGCCATAGGTGATGGTGCCGTCACCGAGATTCGTCGGGAGCACGTGTGAGGCCCGGCGACCGCCGATGTCGTACGTGTAGGTCGTGCCGAATACCGTCGCGGTGTACGAAGCGGTCGCATAGCTCCGCGTGCGCGAGGAATCGGTCTTGAGGGCCCCGGCCGGATAGTATGAGCGCGAGATTCGAGCGTCCTTGTTGTCCGCCCGGATCATCCGCCCCGCCGCGTCGAAGACGAAGCGCGCGGTGTCGGCCGCGATCACGAGGCTCGTGCCCCCCGCGGAAGGATAGAGCGGAAAAAGCATAAAGCAGTTAAAAGACGGCACCAGACTATACAGCTGCCCATACGCGTACTCGGTGCACGCTTCGGACGCGTGTGTCACACTCGGCACGATGCGCTTCACGAGCCGGTTGGCCGCGTCGAACGTCGCCGGGATGGTGTACCCGTTCCGCGAGACCTCGCTCACCACGTTGCCCGCGGGATCGTACGTCACCATCATCGGCCCCGAGCCGAGGCGTTGGGTCAGGGGACGGCCCACCCAGTCGTAGGTGCGAATGTCATACGACCCCTCGGTCCCTGGCGGCACTCCCGCGCACTTTCCGACGGGATCGCCGCAGACATCCCAGTTCCCCAGCGCTGGGCGGCTGAAGGAGTTGATCGTGAGCGCGCGTCCCTCTTTGTCGTAGGTGGTGCGCACGAACAGCGACTCGGCGAGGACCGGCGTCGGATCGAATGTCCCCTGCGCCGGCCCGTAGAGCGCATAGGTCATCGCCGGTGCAGTAGCCACGGACTGCCAGACGCGGCCCGCGAGGTCGTACGAGAGACGCTGTTCCCGGAGCTTCGTCGTCGTCCCGATGATCGTGTCGACCGAGCTTCGTGTGAGTATGTCACGTCCGATCCGGTCCTTGAAGACCCACTGCATCACACCGCGCGGCGTGCTGCTGCTCGAGACGTTCCCGAGTTCCGTGTCATAGTAGAGACGGTCCGGCGCCCCGATCCCCGGCGTGAGGATCTCGGTGAGTTGCTTCGTCGTCGGGTCGTAGGTGTAGGTCGTGGTCCGACTGACGTCGGCACCCACGCGTTCGGAGAGGAGGTTCCCTGTTGCGACATCATACATGCGCGTACTGGTCACTCCCGTCGGATCGGTTGTCGTCGTGGGCAGGTCCCACTTGTTGTCCCACGTGATGAACGTGTTCGCGTCCGCCGGCCCGCCAAAGGGAGCTTTCACTGTGGTCTGCAGCACAAGCGCCCGTGTCGCGTGATACGTCGCCATCGTCGTGACGCCCGCGGCATCGGTCACTGTCGCCGGCAGGGCCGGCCAGACACCGTCGTAGGTCATGCGGGTCTCGAGTCCCACCGCGTTGCGGACTCGGGTCGGCGCACCGTACCGGTTCACCCACCACTTGTTCACGTCGGCCACGTCGCTGCGAGGTCCGTCAAGCCGCGTATAAACGGAGTCGAGCGCCATCGCCTGCCCCCCCAGTCCCGTGCCAACGCCCTGCCCTTCAGCCGCTCGCAACGTCTGCGTGATCGTCTGAGTCCCGCTCGCTGGCACGCTCGCGCTCGCCACTCGATTCGCTGCGTCGTATGCGAACGTCGTCGTGGCGTTCATTCGGTCTCGGCGGGTGACGACCCGGTAGTCCCCCTGCGACGCGCCATTTCCCCCCTCGTAGCCGAACGCGACCGTGTCCATCGCGGAGCTTCGGAATGCCACGGTGCGCGACCGGGCTGATCCCGCCATCACTCCGCCGGTCACGGTCTGCAGCGTCACGAAGCGCGGAGTCGGGTCGATCACACGCGGCGCGTGGATCGTGTCGAGCACACCGCCCGTGTACAGGAACCGGTACGTGCGTACGACTGAACCCGATGGCACGGTGATGCTATCGAGCTTCCCGTCCGAAGACCGGTAGGCGAAGTTCGTCGTCTCACCGAGCCGATTGATGGTCTGCCGATGCTGGTGGCTCAGGTCATCGAACACCACCTTCGTGCCGTTGGAGGAGCGTCGGCTTCGCGACACACACCCCCCGGGACTCGGCGTCCCGACAATCGAGTCCGGCCGGTCGAGTGCTTCATGCAGGAAGACGCAGCTGTTCCAAGCGGTCTCAGTGAAGACCCGCGCGCTCCCGTCTCCGCCGACCCAGAGCAGCGTGTCGCTGACCGACGCGCTCGTTGTGTAGGGGACGAGGAGTTCCAGCCCGGCGAGCCACCAACCGGCATTGAAGTACGAGTCGGCGCGATTCACGGTGAGCAGCACGCCCGCTGCGGAGTAGATCGTGCCTCCGTTGATCTGCATGTCGAGCCGGTACGGGTACCGCCCGGTCGGGAGAGACGCGCCATCGAACTTGGCCAGGATGCGCCGACGCCCACCGGGCGCCCAGTCGTTCGCAAGCCAGGTCCCGGCAGGCATGCTCGTCCCGCTAAGCGGCCCCGCGGTGATGACCACCGTTGCGGTGACATTAGTGCCGATGACGACGCTCGTGAGCGACAGATCCGCCGGGATGACTGTCGTCGGATGTGCAGCCTGTGCGCTATAGATGAGCGTGGGCGCGCGACCCTTGCCCTTGGTCATGACGCCGGGGAGACCGTACGCCAGTCGGAGGTCGCCACACTCGGCGGCGGCCCCCGGTCCGACGGCGATCGAGACACAGAGGCTCTTCTCCAGGATGCCGGTGGGATTCAGGAGCACCACGCCGTTGGTCAGCCTGGGCGAGGAGACGCTCGTGATCTCCGTCCACGCGCTGGCGGACTGCCCGGCACCGGTAGCGGTGAGCGTGACGCGACCCCACGCGAGTGCCGCGCTCGGCGAGGTGGCGGTGGTCGTGACGGTTGTGGAGGCGCCTGGACTGAGTGACGCCGTCGCCGGGGCCGGCGCACTCACGCTGGTCACGGAGCCCGAACCACTCGAGCCGAAGATATATGCGGTGGTCGCGTCCCCGACGTTCGTGACGACGAAGCGTTGGGTCACTCCAGTCGTCGACGGCGGCGCGTCCACGAACTGGGCCTCGGGCGTCACGCTCACGCCGGACCACGGAACTGGCGTCGTGTACGTCGCAAGCTTCCATCCGCTCCAGAGCGGCACAACGTCATCGTCCTCGATGCTCGCGCGCACCGTGTTGCTGCCGGTCATGACGGTCACGGTACCCGTGGCCACGGCCCGCGCCAGACACGGTCCCGGATTGCCGATCGTGTACGTCACGGGCCAACTCTGGGCGACGTTGTTGTAGGTGAGTGTCCTGGTGCTGAGGTTGAGTCCGTGACTGTCGCAGTACTCCACAGTGACGACAAGCTGTTCGCCGATCATGAACTCTGCTGAGAGTGGCGTGATCGTGATGGTCGGCGCGGTATTCGCGCGCGTCTCGGTCGCCTCCGCGATCGGCGTTCCGAACGGCAACGCGGGTATCGCCGCGAGCACGGTCTCAGGGGCCAGCTTCGTAGTGGCCAGCGGGGCGGCTGCCACGAGCCCAGCGACGGCGAACGCGCCAGCGAGAGTGCGAAGGTTCGCGCGCAAGAACGTGCGGAGTGCAAAAGTAGACATGGGCACGGACGACCTCCGCGCGATGCGCGGACCACAGGTGAGGGGGAGCGATCCTTCCCACACCGATAGCAGGGACCGTACCGTGCTTGCCAGGATCGTAACGCACTCCGTGGCAATGAGTTAGCCTCAACTGCACTGCGATGATAGCGGTGAATTCACCCTGATTCACCGTGAACGCCGGTGAATTCACCGCCGGTATATAGAAGGCGACGTGAACAGGAGTTGAGAACACCTCGGCTCCGGATTCGCGACCGTCGTCGCCCGAACAAACGCCGGATCAGCACCGATTCTTGCGTCACCTCCTCGGGGGGGACGTCGTCCTCCCTTTGCGACGCCGTCAGCCCCTGCTCCAGTCACGGCGGCGGGTGTGCGCGTCCGATACTGCTACGGGACGGGCGCTTCCGATTCGCCGGCTCCCACCCCCGAGGGTATCATCCGCATCGTGTCGCGCCGCGCCATCCTCCTCCTGAGCTGTGCCCTCCTGCCCGCCTTCGTGCCGGCGGGAGCGGTGGCGCAGTCCGGGACGACCAGGGCACCGACGGCCAAGGCACCAACGGCCAAGGCGCCCACGGCCGGAAAGGCACCGACACGCGCGACCGTGGCGCGCCCAACCGTCGCCAGCGTCGCGAAGCGGCCGGCCCCGCGAAAGGCGCCGGCCCGCACCGCGATCCGCGCGGCAACCACGGTGTCCGACAACGCCCTCCGAGCGCACTTCACCTCTCTCGTCGGCAGCGCGACCAACTCAGGGAACTGGGGCGTGATGGTGGTGTCGCTCACCCGCGGCGACACCGTGTTCGCACACAACGCGGACCTGCTGTTGCTCCCCGCGTCGACCATGAAGCTCTACACCTCCGCTGTGGCGCTCGACCGGTTCGGTCCGGCGCACCAGTTCAAGACCGAAGTCCTGCGCGACGGCATGGTCTCGCCCGAGGGCGTCGTGCTCGGGAACATCGTGCTCAAGGGCGCGGGCGATCCGTCGCTCTCGCCGCGCTACACGGGCTGGAACGTGGGCGTGCGACCGCTCGACTCGATCGCCGACCAGGTCGCGAAGATGGGGATCAAGCATGTACGCGGCGATGTGATCGGCGACGCGAGTGCCTTCGACAGTGAACGCGTTCCCGCCGGGTGGCGCACACGCTACTTGCAGGCGAGCTACGCGGCGCGCGTCTCCGCGCTCTCGTTCAACGAGAACCTCGCGCACATCACAGTCCGTCCCTCCACGCGCGGCGCGGTGGTCGCGTTCGGTCAGCAGGTGAGCGGACTCTCGCTGCGCAACACGGTGACGGTGCGCCCCAACAGTCGAGGCGCGTCGATCCGCGTCTGGCAGGACACGCTCACGCAGCAGTTCCGGGTGAGCGGCTGGATCGGCGCGCAGGCCAAGGTCCGCACCTATCAAGTGGTCGTCGAACAGCCCGAGCGCTACGTCGCCGCAGCCTTTCGCGCGGCACTCGAAGCACGTGGGATAACGGTCGGCGGCGTGGTGCGCACCGGTGAGGCGGCAGGCAACGCCGTGCGCGTCACCACCTGGGCCTCCCCTCCGCTCGCGCAGCTGATCGCGACCATGAACGGCGAGAGCAATAATCATTTCGCCGAGCTGCTCTTTCGCAACGCGTCGCGCACCGAGACCTCGGTCGGCTCGGCGCACATCGCCAATGAATCGTTGCGCACCTTCCTCACCGATCGCGTGGGCGCGGACCCCGCCGCAGTGTACGCGGCCGACGGCAGTGGCCTCTCGACGCTCGACCGCGTGACCGCGCGCAGCATGGTGCAGTTGCTCGGCTACACGGCGGCGGCGCCCTGGGGCGAGGTGCTGCGGTCATCGCTCCCACTCGCCGGACGCACCGAGACGCTGCGCCGGCGCATGCGGAGTACCGCCGCCCAGGGCAACCTACGCGCGAAGACCGGCACGACGAACGACGTCACCTCGCTCGGCGGCTATGTGACGGCCAAGGACGGCGAGCAGCTCGCGTTCTCGTTCATCTACAACGGACGTGATCTCTGGCGTGCCCGTGCTGCGATCGACGCAATGGGCGTGACGCTCGCGTCGTTCTCGCGCTGAGCAACGCTCGCTGACAGTCGCTAACTGAGCAGCGGCGGCGGAGCCTTGGGGTCCGTGGCAGCCGTCGCATCGAGCAGGCGCACCGCCGTGTCCACATCCATCTGCCGCACCACCAACCGCACCGGGTGGATCACGTCGAGGAACGGGAGCATCCCGCCGGCGTTGTCCTTCAGCAGCATGGAAACGATGCCGTTGGCATTAAGTACCGCGCGGGCGAACTCGGCTTCGACACTGTTCGGGAAGGTACGGACGACGAACGCATTCTCTGGCATCGCTACCTCCATCCGGTGGTGAGGGTCGGTTCGTGGAGCGGGTGACGATCACAAGTATACACGTCGTGCGCGGGCGCGGTTCCCGGTCGACTGCCACTGCGTTCACCACAGGGGCACAGGGGACACAGGGAACGGCCGAAGCACTCGGGAACAGCCACTACTGTCCCGCGCACCGGGCGAAGTCGCGCCAGAGAGTCCCACACCGCATCGACGATGCCGTTCCCTCAAGAAAGTCTCAAGGGGCCTCGCAAGCCAGCCCAGCGCCCCGAAGCCCCCTGTGTCCCCTGTGCCCCTGTGGTGAACGCAGTGGCAGTAGCAGTAGAACTCAGCTCACGACCTGCCTGATCAATACCCCACGCTTCCCCAGCTCGGTCACATACCGCTCCCCAGGCATGCACTCATCAGGCGTGTGTACACCCGCCACCTTCACCGCCCCTTCCGCCTGCAACTGCCCAGTGATCGAGAGCGAGTACCCCGTCGTCCGCATCATCGCCGAGATCCCGTGCGCCGCATCGAGCCGGTCGACGAGCTCGAACGTGTGCGTCATCGGCTTGCCACCCTTCGTGCCAGTCACCACCACGCGCAGCGCGACGAGGTCTGGGCTGTTCTTCTTGGTGAGCCGTGGCTGCATCTGCGCGATCGCGAGTTCGCGCGGCACGACCTTGGTCCCCTTCACGTCCACCGGCTCGAGGTCGAGCAGCCCGAGTTCGCGGATCGCTTCCATGATGCGCGCATGCCCCGGGTACCGAAGCGTCTTGTACTCCATGGTCGGGATCTTGCCCTCGTAGCGATGCGCCATGGTCGAGAGTCCGCCCGCGGTGTGGAACGCCTCGAGTTCACCCACCGGAGCGTCGAACATCACCGGCTCGATCTCCGAGAGCGCCTTCACATGCACACGCTTACCGTCGCGCACGACCCACGAGAGCGTCGTGTAGTAGTCGAGCACACCTTCGATCGAGTAGACGATCTGGTACTTGAGCGGCCCTTCGGGACTCTGCGGCAGACCACCCACGAAGATGCGCACCGAGTCCGTCGTGTCGAGCCGGTCGATGCCGAGCTGCGCGAGGATGTTCACCATGCCCGGCGCGAGCCCGCAGTCGGGGATCACGGTGACGCCCGCGGCGGCGGCCTTCGCGCTCAGCGTCTTCTGGTTCTCGACGATCTCGGTGTTGCCGCCCAAGTCGCAGAAGTGCGCCCCCGCGGCGATCGCGGCCTCCGTCATCGGAAAATTGAAGTAGTACGGGATCGCGCACATCACCGACTTCACGCCCGTCATTGCGGCCTTCACCGCAGCGGGATCCTTCACGTCGATCGTGATCAGCTTGAGTCGCTCGCCACCGATGTACGGCTCGAGGAAGGCCGGAAGGTGCTCGACCGACTTGTCGGCCAAGCGCACTTCGGTGATCGAGGGGTTCTGCAGGAGATCATAGGCACAGGCCGAGCCCTGGAGGCCGGCGCCGAGAACGAGCATCTTCATGAGCTTCTCCGAACGGGGGTGGAGCGAAGTTGGACAGCCTTTGAATTTAGCCGAATTGAGGTGTGATTTCACCTCTCCCATGTCCGACTGGCGCCGCCACCTTCTGGAGTCCCCTGACGAGATCTCGTCATTGCTGGCGCGTGTCCGCTCTGTGGCCGTGCTGGGCATCAAGACGGGCGACGCGGGCGCGCCGGCCCACTTCGTTCCCGCGTACGCCCAGCGCGCAGGTCTGCGGGTCATCCCAGTGCCGGTCTTCTATCCCGAGGTGACCGAACTTCTCGGCGAGCCGGTGTACCGGACCCTCGCGGCGATCGGGAAGCGTGTCGACCTCGTGAATGTTTTTCGGAGGCCACAGGATATTCCCGCGCATGTCGATGACATCATCGCGGCGCGACCGGGCGCGGTCTGGTTGCAGTCGGGGATCCGGCATGACGAGGTCGCTGAGCGGCTCGCGCGCGGGGGGATCGACGTGGTGCAGGACAAGTGCCTGATGATCGAGCTGCAGGAGCGGGGGCGGTGAGTTCTCGGGCTGGCAGTGGGAATGTCAACCGCGCTTCACGACAACGGCTACTGCGTTTCACCTGTGGTGAACGCCGTTCGCAGTGGTCGTTTCCCCCGAGCCAGGCCCATCACCGACCCGCTCACGTCGAGCCAACTACCCGATCCGCCGCGCGAAGTACGCCCCCACACCCTTCACCGCGATCCGCGACTCCGGCGAGAGCGGCACCGCCGCATGGAAATCGTGCGGCTGCTCGACCCACACGGTGAACTCCACCGCGATCCCCGCCGCCTTCGCCTTCTCCGCGAGTCGCCGCGAATCGTCGAACAGGATCTCGCTGTCGCTCGCATGGATCAGCAGCGACGGGAGTCCGCGCAGGTCGGCGTAGTGAGGCGACACGAGCGGGTGCTCCACCGGATGATTCCCCGCGTACATCCGCGTGAGCTCGCCCAGATGCCGCGTGGAGAGCAGCGACTCGCTCTCGGCGTTGGTACGCAACGACTCCCCGGTACCGGCGAGGTCGGTGATCGGCGAGAGGAGCGCCGCCGCTGCCGGTAGGGGATCACCGGCCTCGCGCAACGCGAGCAAAGTCGCAAGCGTGAGCGCCCCACCCGCAGAGTCGCCCACGATACCGAGCGCATGCGCGTCGACGCCTAGCGCGTAGAGTGCGCGCACGGCCGCGACCGCGTCGTCGAGTGCGGCCGGGAACGGATGCTCGGGCGCGAGGCGATAGTCGAGCGCGATCACCCGCGCACGCGAACGCGCGGCGATCCATGCCGCGAGCGGACGGAAGCCCTTTGGTGAACCAGCCACGAACGATCCGCCGTGCAGATACAGCAGGGTACGGCGCGGCGCGACATCGGCCGGCGTGTGCCATTCACCCTTGAGGTGTGGGTCACGCGACGTCTCGATCCGCGACCCGCGCGGCAGGAATGACGGCAGCCATCGCCGTGACTCCGTCGACCGGCGCACGCGCGCCAGATCGAGGCGCGGCGCGGCGAGCGGGCGCTGGATCAGCAGGCGCGACGCGAACGCAAGAAACCGGGACTCGAGGCTCGGCATGACGGTCAGCGCTCCACGACGAGAGTGGCCTGCGTTGCATCCCACCACCAGCGACTCATTGCTAATAACGCTCGCGCGCGCGGCGACGACAAGGCCATCGGCGACTCCCCGACCGTCGGGATGAGCTCCATGCCGGGGAATGCCAACGCGAACGGGATCTGTACCGCCGTCGGACCCATACGCCGCGATGTTCCGGCATTGGACACGGTCATGGTGCCCTTCGCCTCATCGAACAGCGGGTGGAGATGCCAGAGCAGGTCGATGCCGACGCGCACCTCACCTTCGGTGACGGATGGGTCGACGCGCGCTTCGACGCCACGCAGTCGCATCCCGCCGATCCACAACTCGTCGATGATGAGCGGTGCGCCCGCACCGGTCGCGCCGAATGACCGCGGTTTGAGCGCCGCATCGTCGGCTCGCGCGACCAAGAGCCCGCGTACGCGCGAGTCGAGCACCGCGCGGCGTACGCCGGCTGAGCCTCGCAGGTCGAATGTGCCGATCGCACCGCCCTCACGCGCGAACACGAACGGGACGGTACCCACTTCCGTGCGCGTTGGTGCGTCGGCGGCGGCGAGTCGCGCGCGCTCACGCGCTGCTTCTGCCGCTGGAAGTCGCACACCGGGGATCGCACGCCGGTCGACCTCTGGCCTATACGGCGCCATCGCCATGAGCGCCTGCGACACACCAGGCGTGTCGGCGCCGAATCGCAGCGCCTCGCGGAACAACACATCAGCAATGGTGAACCGCGCGCGCGACGCGAGATACCGGCCGAGTGCGCCGCGTGCCGCCGGCGCGCGTGGTGCCGCGTCGACCGCGGCATAGAGTGCCTCCTCGGCCGCCCACAGGCGCCCGACCGCAAGCAGCGAGTCCGCGCGCGACGGCGCAGCCTCGGGCAACCCGCGGGGCGTGGAGCGCTGCGCGCCGAGTGGGACCGGCGGCACCACGGACCACGCGACCGCAAGTGCTGCCATGAGCCAGGAGCGCACGCGCATCAGCTGCGCGGTGTCCCAGCCGATCACCCGGCAGCGGCGCGGAGGGCCTTGGCGAACTCCGGTGCGGTCTGATACCGGTCCTCAGGCGCACGGGCCATCCCCTTGAGCAACACGGTGTCCACCGCCTCGGGGAGTTCGGGCCGCCGGTTGCGTGCCGGGATCGGGTCGAGCCGCAGACGCGCAATCATCATCTCCTGCTGGTTCTTCCCCTCGAACGGCAACTTGCCCGTGAGCATCTCGTACGTCATGAGCGCGAGCGAGTAGATGTCGGTGCGCGGGTCGAGCGCCTTGCCGCGCAGCTGCTCGGGGCTCATGAACTCGGGCGTGCCGAGGATGATCCCTGTCGCCGTGAGCTTCTGGAGCTCGCCGCCGGCCTTGCGCTCCTTGGCAAGACCGAAGTCCATCACGACCGCATACTCCACGCCGTCGGCGCGCTTGCAGATCATGATGTTCTCGGGCTTGAGATCGCGGTGGATGATCGTCAGCAGATGCGCGATGTGCAGGCCATCGGCGATCTCGCTGATGAACTTCACCGCGTCGGCAATGGTCGTCTTGCTGACACGGTAGTTGCGGTCGCTGAGGATCTCGCCCTCGACATACGGCATCACCACGTAGACCAGCCCGTCCTCGGTCTCGCCCATGCGCATGATGTGGCAGACGTTCGGATGTGCGAGCCTGATGCCGAGCGCGGCCTCGCGGCGCAGGCGCGCCATCGCGTTCTCGTCCTTGGAGAGCGCCGGCGAGAGGATCTTGATCGCGTAGCGCTCCTGCGTGGCGACGTCGTGGGCGAGGTAGACGTACGACATGCCGCCCTCACCGACCTTGCGCACGATATGGTAACGGCGGTCGAGCACCCTGCCGGCCATGCTCGCATGGCTCGACGCAGCGCCGGACTTGGCGGCTTCGGTGGCCCGGAACGACGTCGAGCGCACCGCGGTCGCACTGCCCCCCGCTGGTGCCGCCACCGGCGCGGCCGCAGCCGGCGCGGCCGGCGGCGCGCCCGGCGCGAACACGCTGAGCTTGGAGCCGTCACGCGTGCAGAAGCGCGCCTCGGCGCCGTACATCGTGCCGCAGGTCGGGCAGCGCATGCTACTGCTCATGCGTGCACCGCCCCGTCACCGATGAGCGCGCGCAGGCCGTCCCATTCGATGTTCCCACCGCTCAGCACGCAGACGGTGCGCCCCTCGGGCTTCACGTGCCCGTCGAGCAGCGCCGCGATCGTGATCGCACCGCTCGGCTCGGCGACGAGCTTCATGCGGTCGAGCAGCAGTTGCATCGCGGAGTGGAGCCCGCCGTCGGGCACGGTCACCACGTCGTCGAGGAACGCATTGAGATGCGCGAAGTTGCGCGTCCCGATCCGCACCGCGAGCAGTCCGTCAGCGAGGCCGCTGGGATTCGCAGGGATGGTGACCGGCTCGCCGGCCGCGCGCGCCATGGAATACTTGGGCGAACCCTCTGGCTCCACGCCGATCACGCGCGCCTTGGGCGCCATCAACTTCACCGCCGAGGCCACGCCGGAGCTGAGCCCACCGCCGCCGATCGAAACGAGCACCGTGTCAACATCGGGCAGGTCCTCGCAGATCTCTAGCCCAAGCGTTCCCTGCCCCGCGATGATCGTGCGATCGTCGAAGGGCGGGACCATCGTCAGACCCTCGGCCTCCTGGATCGCGAGCGCTCTCGCCATTCGTTCGGCGGTCGACACTCCCTCGTAGAAGCAACGCGCGCCGAGTCGCACCGCACCGTCCTTCTTGGCGCGCGGCACGGTGGTCGGCATGACGATCGTCGCCTTGATGCCGAAGAGCTTGGCCGCGAGTGCGACCGCCTGACCGTGATTCCCCGAACTCGCGGTGATCACGCCTCGCGCGCGTGCGTCGGGCGAGAGCCCTGCGACGAAGGTATACGCGCCGCGAAACTTGAACGCGCCACCGCGCTGCAACATCTCGGGCTTCACGAAGATCGGCACACCGAACCGCTCACTGAGCGCATCGAAGCCGAGCAGTGGTGTGCGCACCGCGACACCCTTGAGCACACGCTGGGCCGCCCGCAGGTCGTCGAGCGTGACGAGCCCAGTGTCGGTGCGAACGGCGGCGACGGTCACGGTCAGGTCGTCAGGCGGTGGATCAGCGACCGGTCCAGCGCTGCACCGTCTGGCCGCGCGCCTGGAGCTCCATGTCGATGAGCGAGAGCGCGAGAGCGCGCTGCAACGAGTTCAGCAGGCGCGAGCGCCAGCAGGGCCGCCGTGGCAAGGAACGCGACAGGTGAGGCGAAGCGAGCCATCAATGCGGGTCTCCGAGGACCAGCCGGCGGGGGTCAGGAATCGCGCCGGGACCCTTCGGTCTTGCGGGGCGCGAACGCGGGGTAATCTGCCGTCCCGCTGGGACTTCCGCAACGTTCACGGGGTCGTTCACGAGGTCGTTCAGGGGGTCGTTCACGGGGTCGTTCAGGGGGTCGTTCAGGGGCGCGCGGGCATCGTCGCACAGGGAGCCGTCTGTGCCGGATTCGGCGGACCATAACGGCTTTCCACGAGGCGCGCCGAGCGGCCGTCGAGGATGAGCGTATAGATGCCGTCGTACTGGTGGTCGCAGAGATTCTCGCGCTGGGGGCCGCCCAAGGCAGCGATCCAAGGCATGACCGTATTCGAATGCCCGACGATCAGGATCGTCTGTCCGGCGTGCTTGCGTACCATCTCGACGACGGCGGCCGAGACAACTGGCATTGGGCCGGTCGGGATGATCTCGGGGGTGAGCCCGAATCGTTCGGCGCTGGGGCGCGCCGTCTCGCGAGTACGAGTGGTCGGCGTGTGCAGCACAGCGCCGACCTTCGCGTCCTTGAGGTACTCGGCGAGGGATCGAGCCCGCTCGACGCCGACAGCGGTGAGGGGCGGATCGTTGGCGGGTACGGCGGCCTTGTCGGCGTGGCGCACGATGATCACGACCGTGGGACCGGACTGGGCTGCGAGCGGCGCGGCGACCGGCGAGGTGGCGGCGACCGTGATCGCGGCGATAGCGAGCAGGAAAGAGGTGCGACGCATCGGCTTCTGGAGGAGGTGAACGAGCGAGGTGAATGCGCGACGCGACTTGCGGTCGTGAAGCTGATCGCCATGCGGGGAGCTTAGACCCGCCGCCGCCGCCCCGCCAGCAGTGCAGGCAGCAGGAGCATCGCACCGATGGTGCCGGCCACCGTGCCACCAGCGGTCGCGAGCGCGATCGCACCGAAGAGCGTGTCGCTCCCCGTGCCTACCGCGAGCGGGATGAGCGAGGCGATGGTCGTGAGCGTCACCATCATGATCATGCCCGAGCGATCGAGCGCGGCCCGATAGACGCGGCCCGGCGGCAGGCGTCGATCGCTCCCGGCGAGCTTACGCGCGAGCGCGTCGTCCACGAGCAGGATGCTCTGATTCACCGCGAGGCCCACCACGAGGATCACCCCCACCGCCGCCTCGCGCGTGAAGCTCGCACCGGCGAGCCAGAACGCGGCCATGACGCCGGCGAGCGCGATCGGCAGCGACAGGAACACCATCCACGCACCCCAGACGGAGTTGAAGACCATCGCCACCGAAAGGATCACGAGCGCGATGCCGATCGCGAAGACGAGCCAGAGCCCTTTCTGGCTGGTGTCCTGATCGCGCAGGAACTGGCTCGCGTCCTGCACGCTGAAGCCGGGCGGCACGCTGATGCTCTTCATGAACGCGTCGTGCGTGCGGTTGGCAAGGCGATTGGGGCCGCGAAACTCGTAGGCTACCACGCGCAGATACTGCTGATCCTCGCGCGTGATGGTGCTCAACTGCTCGCGCTCCCCCACGTCGGAGAGGTCGCTCAGGCGCACGGTGTTGCCGCCCGGCGTGGTGATCAACGCGTCGCGCAGTTCGTCGAGCGACCGGTCGCGTGCGCCCTGCGCCTTCACGCTCACGGGGATCTCCTCGCCGTCGATCTCAAGTCGTTGGCCGCCCACAGCGCCCCGAACTTCGCGCTGCACCGCCGCCGTGAACTGCTGCGCCGTCACTCCGTAGCGCGCGAGCGCGTCGCGGTCGGGGTCGAGCGTGACGGCAAAGGCGCGTTCGCTCCCGAAGAAGCTCCCGCTCGTCACGATCGCATTGCGCACGCGCGTGATCTTCTCCAGCCGCAGGCGAATGTCCTCGGCGAGCTCGGCGACCGCCGCATACGAGTAACCAAGCACGCGGATGCGGAAGGTGCTCATGGTGCCCATGCCGCCACCCGAGCTGAAGGCCTGTCCCTGCCCCGCCACATAGATGCTCGCCCCACCCACGAACACCGCCCGCGAGGTGAGTTCCTCCTGCAGTTGCAGCGGGATCGCGCTCAGGTCGTAGGCGCGCTTGAAGAGGACCATCATCCCTGCGCTCGCAACGCCGCGACTCTGTGCGATCACCTCCTCGACTCCCTCGCGCCCCACGACCACGCGCTCCATCTCGCGCATCGCCGCGTCGAGACTCTCGGGGTCGGAGCCGCGCGGGAAGCTGATCGACACCTGCAGCGATGTGCGCTGATTGCCGAAGCCCCCGAACGAGAAGCGCGGCACCTTCTTGATGAACACGTAGGTGAGCCCGCTCAGGCTGGCCACGGTGAGCAGGATCGTCACCCATCGGTAGCGCAGCGTGCCACGCACCATCCACGCGTAGCCGCGTTGCATCGCCGGCCAATGCGTCTCCCTGAGCCCGTGCCCTTTGGCCAGCGCAGGGATCATGACGACCGCGCTCACGATCGAGCAGAAGAGCGCGAGTGTGAACGCGGCCGCGAACGGGAAGAAGGCGGCGCGCGCGTTGCCCTGCAGGTAGAGGAACGGAAAGAGCACCACTGCAGTCGTGAGCGTCGACCCCAGCACAGCCGGCACCATCCGGGCGGCCACGTCGGCGCGACCGTCCGGGGTGTCGGGACTCCCACGCAGGCGCTCGACGATCACGAGCCCGTTCTGCACCAGCACGCCAATGCCCATGCCGAGCCCGGCGAGCGTGAGCATGTTGGCCGGGATCTGCAGCAGGTAGAGCCCCAGCGCGGTGCCGGCGATCGCGACCGCGGCGCTCCCCATGACGAGCGCGACCGCGCGCCAGTTTCGCAGTGCGATGCTCAACACAAGCATTACCGCGACGAACGCGACCGCGCCGCGCTCGAACAGGTCATTGAGCTGGCGGGCGAGCTCGATCGAATCGTCGGAGGTGATGCGATAGCGCACGCCGGCCGGGAGTTGAGGGCCGATCGACCTCATGGCGGCGCGCACGGAGGCCGCGGTCTCGATGGCATCACTACTCGCTTCACGGACGACGGTGAAACCGAGCGCGGTGTTGCCGTTCACACGGAAGAACATCCCGCGCGAATCTTCCTCGGGACGCACCTTCGCGAGCTCGCCGAGGCGAAAGACCTGATTCCCTCGGCCGCGGATCGGCAGCTCCGCCAACTCCTCGATCGCGCCGGGCTGGTCGCGCAGCACCACTTCGCGCTTGCTCGCGCCAATGCGCTCCGTGCCGAGCGCCGCCACGACGCGCGCGCCGGCGATCGCTTCGGTGAGTGTGGTGGGACTGATCCCCAGCTGCCTGAGCATCCGTGCGTCGTACGAGACGGTCGCGCCGAAGGTCGTGCCACCGCCGACTGAGACGCCGGAGACCCCCGGCACCGCGCCCACGCGCGGCGTGATCTGCTCGTCGGCGATCCGTTGCATGGCCCCCGGCGTGTATGGGCCCGAGAGCAACACCCGCAAGAGCGGCGCCTCGGCGAGCTCGTCGGGCACGAAGTTGCCGACCGTGGGTGGAACCACGCCGATCGGATACTCGGGGCGCAGCAACTCGAGCCGCTCGAGGATCGCGAGGCGCGTGAGTTGCACGTCAGCGTCGGGCTGGAGCTCGATCGTGAGACTCGCGGTGCCGTCGCGCGACTCGCTGCTCGTCTTGCGCACGCCGCGCACCGCCTGCGCGGCGGCTTCGATCGGCGACGCGAGGTACATCTCGATGAGATCGGGCGAGGCACCTGGCCAACTCGCATTGATCTGCAGGCGCGGGAGCTCGACCTCGGTCGCGGTGGCGAGCGCAAGCTTGGAGAAGCTCACGGCGCCACCGAGGAGGATCACGCAGGTGATCGCCCAGACGACCGCCGGGCGAGAGACCGCCCAGCGGATCACGCGCCAGCCTCGTTGGTCGCTAGTCGCTCGGCGGCGGCTGAGCGCTCCGCCGCTGCGCGCGCGCGGCGCTCCGTGCGCGCCTCGAGCTGCGCGTACGCGACCGGCAAGATGAAGAACGTCACCACCTGCGCCGAGATCGCGCCGCCGATCACGGCCGCGGCGAGCGGCTGATAGAGTGCACCGCCGCTCCCCACGCCGAACACCAGCGGCAGCACGCCGAAGATCGTGGTGAGCGATGTCATGGTGATCGCGCGCAGGCGCTGACGCCCGCCAAGCAACACCGCGTCATGAACAGAGTGGCCGAGCTCACGAAAGCGACGAATGGCGTCGAGCTTGACCACCGCTTCGTTGTCGGCCATGCCGATCATCACCACGATGCCGATCAGCGACACCGCGTTGATCGTCTGGCCGGTGAGCCAGAGCAGGATGAACCCACCGGCGGCCGCGAGTGGCACGGTGATCATCACCACCAAGGGGATGGTGAACGACGCGAACTCGCCGGCGAGCACGAGAAAGACGAGCGCGACCGAGAGCAACGCCACCAGGGCGAGCTCGCCGGTCGTGCGCCGCTGCTCGATGTCGGCACCGGTGATCTCCCAGGTGAGCCCGGCCGGTGGCTTGAGCTCGGTGAGCTGCCGCTGCACGTCAGCGGTGGCCCGCGCAGTACCGCCCTCCTCGATGAGTCCCTCAACGATGCTCACCGGCCGTTGATCGACTCGCACCACCTCGATCGGCGCGCGGACCTCCTTCCAACTGACGAGTTGCGACAGCGGCACACCATTCACCGGCGTCTGCAGCGCCGTGAGCAGGTCCTCGTTGGCATTGCCCGCGAACCGCACCCTGATCGGCGTGCGACGGTCGGTCTCGCGCAATTCACTGGCGTTCACACCACCCAACGCCCCGGCCAGTGCACTCGCGACTTGTTGCGGCACGATACTTCGCTCGGCCATGCGCGCGCGCTCCAACGACACCTCCACAATGGGCTGCGTGGCGGCGAAGGCGTCGCGCACATCGGTGAGCGATGGCACCGTTTGCAGGGCCCGGCGCACGGTATCTGCCCACCGCTGCGATTCCACCAGCGTCGGCGCCGACAGCTCCACGCGCACCAAACGTCCTTCGCGTCCGATCAGCGAGCCGAACTCCGATTGTCCCGCGAGGTCGATCGCCAACGCCCCCTTGGCCAGATCGGGCAATTGGGCGCGCAATTGCTGTGCGAACTCCGCCGCATCGGCGCTGTCGGGCACCGGCACAATCAGCTGCGCCGTGGCACTCGATCCAGGATCGGCACCGGCCA